>NZ_QLYT01000024.1:0-329608 GCF_003269305.1 Paenibacillus sp. MDMC362 | reverse complement strand
GGAAAGGAGGCTGAACGAATTGATTCAGAATATGGAGGTGGCATCTGCGTAAGCGGATGCCGCGTTAAGGGGAGCCCTCTAGAGGGCTCCCCTCATTTCATTTATTCATAGATCACAGCTTTGATCTCGTCGCTATCGATATTGTTTTTGTCGTACCAGTAAAATCCCGTATCGATCTGCGGTTCAACCTTCTCCCCTTTGATGGCCGCCACGGCGGCTTTTACCGTCTCATATCCGATGCCGACCGGATTCTGCGTGATGGCTCCCGCCATCGTTCCGTTCTTGATCGCGTCACTCTGCGCTTTTCCGGAATCGAATCCGACCACGATGATCTGGCCTTCCTTCTTCATCTCCGTCACCGCATTGATGACGCCGACGGCGGAGCCTTCATTCGCGCCGAATATCCCCTTTAAGTCCGAATGCGCCTGCATCATCGCTTTGGCCAAATCCGTCGATTTCAGGTGATCCCCGCCTCCGTACTGGATGTCAACGATTTCGATATTCGGGTACTTCTCTTCGATCTGCTTCTTGAAGCCGTCTCGGCGGCTGACCCCGGTTACGCTGGTCTGGTCATGGACCACCATGGCGATTTTGCCTTCATTCCCGATGAGTTCCGCCATTTTGTCCGCCGCGAGCGCGGATGCAGCCATATTGTCGGTAGAAGCCGTCGTTACCGGAATGTCGCTTTCCACGCCCGAATCGAAGGCGATGACCGGAATGTTGTTTTCCTGGGCTTTTTTCAGATATGGAATGGAGGCCTGGCTATCCAGCGCAGCAAAACCGATCGCGCTTGGTTTCTTATCGAGTGCAGCCTGCAGCATTTCGATCTGCTTATCCACCTGGGATTCCGTTTCAGGTCCTTCAAAGGTAATCCGCACGCCAAGCTCTTCCCCTGCTTGCTCGGCACCGGCTTTCACCGCCTGCCAGAACTGGTGCTGAAAACCCTTTGAAATGATCGGGATATAGATTTCTCCTTCGGCTGCAGAACCGGCTCCTGAACCGGATCCGCCCTCGCCTGGACTGTCGGCACCTCCGGCAGCGTTATTGCCCGATGAACCGCAAGCCGCCAGCATGCTTGCAGTCAGCATAAGAATCAGAGCCAATACGGAAAGCTTTTTCATAATGCAATCTCCCCTTGTTTACACATATTGATATAGCTATAGATCTTCCATTATGGAAGCTTCTATCGAGATCAAGCCAACCTACGGCCAACCGAGCTCCGGCAGCAGGCCCAAAAAAAGGGCTTACGCTTTGCGTCTTCGCAAAATATCCGCATACACCGCGAGTATAATAACGAACCCTACAACAACGGTCTGCCATTCCTGCGGCACGGACAGAATGCGCAATCCATTCGTCAGCACGCTCATGATCAACGCCCCGATCACCGTTCCGATAATGGTGCCCTTGCCTCCGCTGAGCGAAGTTCCCCCGATCACAACCGCCGCGATGGCTTCCAGCTCGTACCCGGCACCCAGCGCCGGATTGGCCGAGTTCAGCCTCGATGCCATCATGACGCCCGCCAAACCGGTAAATGCGCCGGTTAAGGTGTAGATCACGATTTTCCAGAAGCCCACGTTGACGCCGGACAATCGGGTCGCCTCTTCGTTGCTGCCCAGCGCAAAGTTATACCGGCCGATGATGGTCTTTGATAGGATGAGATAGCCGAGGATCGCCGCAATGAAGAAAATGACAACCGCATTGGGAATATCGAGACCCGGTACCAGCCAGCCCAGCACGCTGCCTTGGGACACCTCGGCAAAGCTTTCGGCATCGTTGAAGTAGACCGGCTTGGCTCCGGAAATGATGAGCGCGAGACCTTTTGCGATCATCATCATCGCCAGTGTTGCGATAAAAGGCGGAATCTTCATTTTCGCCACCGCCGTCCCGGACAGAAGCCCGCACAGGGCGCCAGTCAAGATGCCGCCAAGAATGCCGACGGGGACCGGCAATCCCCAGAAGGTGATGCATACCCCGGTCATAACGCCGCTCAGCGTCATGACTGTCCCGACGGACAGGTCGATGCCGCCGGTAATAATGACAAAGGTGGATCCCAAAGCCAGCACGCCGATTACCGCTGTGGAAAGAAGAATGCCCACGATGTTGGAGAACTGAAAGAAATTGCTGGACGAGAACGTAAAGAATAGGACGAGAACGACCAAGCTGGCAAGAGCCAGCACCTGCTGGAGCGCGCCCGATTTGATTTGAATGTTCATCTGCTTGTTCCTCCTGACGTGAATAGATGACGGCGACGGCGTCTTACATCCTCGCTGTAGCCAGATGCATAATGCTTTCTTGGGTCGCCTCTTCATGATCCAGCTCACCTGTAATCCGGCCTTCGCACATGACGAGAATCCGGTGGCTCATCCGAAGAATTTCCGGCAGCTCCGACGAGATCATGATAATGGACTTGCCCTGTACTGCAAGATCGTTCAGCAATCGGTAGATTTCGCTCTTGGCCCCAACGTCGATCCCTCGCGTCGGTTCGTCGAAGATCAGGATGTCGCAATCCCTCGTCAGCCATTTGCCAATGACAACCTTCTGCTGATTGCCCCCGGAGAGGAACTTGACCTCCTGGTCGACATGCGGCGTTTTGACCTTCAATCGGGAGACCATATCCTCCGCCTGCTCGCGAATCTTCGCCGTATTCATCCAACCGCCGGGACGGAGGAAGCTGCCGTATGAGGCAATAGCCACATTGTTCTTCACGTCGAGATCGACGACGCATCCATAGCGCTTCCGATCCTCGGATAGATAGCCGATTCCTTGCCGCACCGCATCGTGCGGGCCCTTGATCGTGACTTTGCGCCCGTGTACGCGGATCTCGCCGGAATGAATGCGGTCGGCGCCGAAGATTGCCCGGGCAAGCTCGGTCCGTCCCGCGCCAACGAGACCTGCAATGCCTAGAATTTCTCCCTTTTTCAGAGTCAGGTTAATGTCCTTCAAGTTTCTGCCTTGATTAAGTCCTGCAACCTCCAACACCGTCTCCCGCTCGCCAGCCGACCTCTCCGGCTTCGAAGTCTCATAAATCTGCCGACCGACCATCTTCGAGATAATGTCCTGGGTCGTCACTTCAGCCGTGGATACCGTATCGATGTACTGCCCGTCTCGCATCACTGTAATGCGATCCGTGATTCGCTTGATCTCATCCATCCGGTGTGAAATGTAAACGATTCCAACTCCGTTCTCGCGAAGCTGTCGTATGATGCGGAACAGATCCTCAATCTCCGTTTCGCTCAAAGCCGCTGTCGGCTCATCCATGACCAGCACATCGGCGTTGTAGGATAATGCCTTGGCGATCTCCACCATCTGCTGCTTGGCAACCGTTAATTCCGATACCTTGATGGAGGGGTCCATGTCGAGGCCCATCCGTTCGAACAGTTCCTTCACCTGCCGGTGCAGCGCCCGGTCGTCCAGAAACAATCGGAGCTTTCGCCGCGGCTCCCTCCCGATGAAGATATTCTGGGCGACTGTCAGGTCAGGGGCCAGATTCAACTCCTGATGAATCATGCTGATTCCCGCGTCCTGAGCCGCTTTCGGGTTCGACAACTCAACGGGCTGCCCTTTGAATTCGATCGTTCCTGCATCCTTCTGATAAACGCCGGTCAGGATTTTCATCAGGGTTGACTTGCCCGCACCGTTTTCACCCATAAGGGCATGAACTTCACCGGCCCGCAGGTCGAACCGGCAGTTATTTAATGCAAGCACGCCCGGAAATTCCTTCATGATCCCTTCCATTTGTATCAGCCATCCGCTCAATGTCCCTCACCTCTCTATCTGGCACCTTTTATGAATCATTGTACAAACCGCTAGCCCGCGAAGGAATGGAATATTCTCTGATCGATGTTGAATAATCTATGATCCGCTGCAGAAATCCAAAAGAGAAGAAGCTACTCCTCCACAAAGGGAAAGAGCAGCTTCTGGTTCTCCTCGGTATACATATTATCCTTATTGATGATAACGGAATCGGTATATATATACGGGGGCATCTTGTTACCCTCGATAACGGATACGGCTGTTTTGATGCCCAAATAACCGATGTTGAAGGGTTTCTGAACGATCGTGGATTGCAAGACTCCCTCTTCGAGCAGCTTGACTTCCTTCACCGAGCTGTCGAATCCGACCAGCTTGACTTTGCCCACCAGCCCCAGTTCCCGAATCGCTCTGCCGGCCCCTACCGTGGAAGGCTCATTCAGTCCGACGATTCCATTCAGGTCAGGCCTCTCAAGCAGGAGCTTTTTCGTGATTTCGTATGCCCTCTCCTCCTTGCCTTCGCTGTAGTAGGTGCCTACGATTTCCGTGCCGCCACGCTGCTCCAAAATGCTTCGAACCCCTTGCTCCCTCTCAATCTGGGTCGAGGTGCCCTGCACGAAACTGATGATGGCAACCTTGGCATGTTCCGGAAGGCGTGACGAAAGCTCCATGCCGGCCTTCTGCCCCGCATTCACATTGTCGGTCGCGATCAAGCTCTGCGCGTAATCGCCATTCACGGCGGAATCAATCATAATAAGCGGGATCCCGGCCTTGCGAATCGACTCTGCTACGGGAACCAGGCGATTATAATCACCGGCGGCCAAAACAATCGCATCCGGCTTCTGCTTGACGGCCTCCTCCAACAATTGAATCTGCATGTCAACCTCGATTTCCTGAGAGGGTCCTATCACCGAGACGTCCACGCCGAATTCCCTGGAAGCCGTGTGCACCCCTTCAATCAACACCCGCCAGAATTCATTCTCGTCCAGGGCCTTTACGCCGACGATGACCTTCTTGGTTCCGGGTTCTTCCTTGGACCATTGATAAACGGCATAACCCAGAATAAGCAACGGAATCAGCAGCAGTACCATATAACGCATTCGCAGGTACGACTTCAAGGCGCATCCCCCTCCGTACGCAACCATTCATCTGCATGAACGGCCGGAATGACCAGCGTTACACTCGTCCCCGATCCGGGCACGCTTGCATAGCTAAGACCATATTCCGTTCCAAAATATAACTGTATCCGCTGATGAACATTCGCAATGCCAACGCTGTTTCTCGATGGTATGCCCTCTTTGGACGTGAGCAGTGTCTCCACCATGGACTGATCCATTCCGATGCCGTCGTCCGTGACTTGAAATTCAATGCGGTTATCTCGACGCATCCCCGTAATCGTGATCGTTCCGGGCCCTTCCTTGTTCTTGATGCCATGATAAATGGCATTCTCCACCAGCGGCTGCAGCAGCACCTTCAACGTCAGATATGGGTAAAGCCCCCGATCGATATTCAGGGCAAAACGGATTTTGTCCTGATACCTCATTTGTTGTATTTTCAAATAATTCGTAATATGCTCCACCTCGGTCGCGATCGGTATCATTTCTCTCCCTTTGCTGAGCGAAGCCCGAAACAGCCTTGCTAAAGCCGACGTCATCAGAATCACCTCGTCATGCTTCTTGCTCTCGGCCATCCATATGATGGAATCCAGCGTATTGTAGAGAAAATGGGGGTTGATTTGGGCTTGCAGCGCATTCAGCTCGCTTTTTCGCTTAATCTCTTGCTCTACCACGATTTGATACATCAATTCCTTAATTTTCAGCACCATCACGTTAAAGCTTCGGGCCAGTCCGGAGATTTCCCTGGAATGCCCCACCGGGACCCGGATGTCAAAATTCCCCTTCTCCACCTCCATCATCTTCTCTTGCAGCTTCTTGATGGGACGCGTCAGGTTGCGGGAGAGGACGACGGAGAACAGCACGCCGACGAGGAGGCATAACAATCCCGCTATAGCAAAAGACAGCTGCATCTGCTTCTTATTGTCCACCAGCTCATTCTCGTAAAAAACGCCGACGATTTTCCAGCCGAAATCCGTGTCCTTGATGCTGTAAATCCGGCTTGCTCCGTCCTCCTTCACGACAAAACCTCCTTGCTTGTCCTGCAGCACCTGCTCCAATCTCTCCGTTTTCAGATTGCTGTAAAGCAGCTGCTGCTGGGGATGATAAACAATCCGGCCTTCGCGGTCGATAACGAACACATAACCCCGGTTCCCCAGATCGAGCTTGCTGAGCATATCGTTAATCACTTTGAAGTTAAGATCGATCAGCAGGATGCCAAGCCCTTGGCCCGAATCCATGCCGCTGAGCTCGCGGCTTAACGATACAACCCAGCGGTACTCCCCCTTAATGACGGGCTGTACATGCGAGGAAGAGATCACCGTCTGTCCTTGATTTTCCTTCGCCTGCCGATACCAGGGCTGATCGGATATTTCAATATAAGGATTTAACTCCGCGTTGGAACGATCGGAAATGAAGGTTCCGCCCGCTCCAAAGATGTTGATCGAAGCAATGTCTTTGCGCGAAACGCGAATCGAGTGGAAATATTCCGATATCTTCGCTTTCAACATAGCCAGTTCCGCAGGCTGCAGTTCATCGGCTGAGGCGAGGTATTCCCTTACGTTCGGGTTGTTCATCGTCGCCAGCGAGATGTCTTTCATCCCGGTGATGTAAGTTTGGATATTCGCATTCACTTGATTGATCAACTCGGAGGTATAACTCTCCGCCGTTTCGCGAACAGCCGATTCGGACAGCCGGTAGGAGATGAAAATCAACAGCAGCGCTGTAAACAATACAAGCATCACGAATGAGCTGGCAATGCGGGACTGAATGCTTTTGATCCGCTGCGGAGCCTTCATGACTGTACCCCGTCAGACGTCATTTTATTCCGGTACTCCGTCGGCGTATCTCCGGTATGTTTCTTAAACAGCACGCTAAAATATTGAGGATCCTGATACCCGGTTTTTGCCGCAATTTCATAGGTTTTCAACAAGGAATGCTTCAGAAGTTCCTTTGCTTTCTCCATGCGGACTTCCGTTACGTATTCAACGAAGGTCTTCCCGGTATGCGACTTGAACAAGGCACTAAAATAACTCGTGCTCATGAAGATCCGGCTGCATACGGCCTTAATCGATAACTCGGCATCCTCATAATGCCGATGGATGAAATCGACCGCCTCCAGCATCTGGGTGAGGGTAATATCCTTTCTCGTCTTGGCAACATCCCTTAACGCCTGCTCGCACACCTCGGTTAGCCAGCGCTCGATCTCTTCCAAGGACCGAAAAGAATACAGATCCGACAGCAGCCTCTTCTCCATGCCGATCAGCTCGTTCCCATTGCTGCCGATTTCCATCAAAGTTTGAAGCACGGCCAGCATGACCCGAAGGACCCGCACGTAACAGAGTTCGATCGAAATTGAAGCGCTTCCAAGTTCGCTGATCAGCCGCCGGATGCACGACTTGACTTCTAAGTCCGTACCGGCTCGAATTGCGGAGATTAGCGCTGACTCGGTTTCAATCCCATCCTGGAGGGGAACGTCCCCCCGCTTTTCAAGATCCGTGATATGGACCACCTGATCGCGGCCGAACAGGAGCCGGTATTCCAGTGCAGCTTCCGAAGCCCTGCAGGAATAACGAATATCTTGAAGCTCGCGGCAAATCGTTCCGATGCCGAGCGTAACCGTGAATTTCATGAACTGCTTCGTAGATCCGCGAATGTCCTCCGCCAGCTCCTGCGCCCGAGCGTGCAGCTCCTCCTCGCCGGAGCCCGACAGGATGGTCATAACTTTGTTCTCCTTGTACCTAAAAATAGCTGTACCGGGCTCGTCCGCCAGGATCTCCTGCATAATGTTGTATAAGGCAAATGCATACAGCTCGTTATCGACATGCTGTTCATCCGTTCGAAGCTCATCCATATCCGCTGCCATCGCGATATAAAGCGGCCCCGGAAGCCGAATATCAAAATATGACAACTTGCTCTCGATCTCGGATCGCCTCATCGGCGATGACGCCAGTCGTTCAAGAAATCGCTCCTTAAGCAGGACCAAGCTCTCATTCAGCTGATGTTTGAGCCTTTTCAAGTGCTCCGTATGTCCCCGCTCCTCATCCATTTCCAGCTTGAGTTTATCAAGCATCTCCCTTAACTCCGCCGAAGTAACCGGTTTCAGAATAAAATCCGTGACCTGCAGCTTCACCGCTTGCTGGGCATATTCGAAATCGTCAAAACCGGTCAGGATGATGATCTTCGTCTTGGGAAAACGCTCCGTAATATGGCGTGACAACTCCAGGCCATCCATGTACGGCATGTTGATATCCGTTAACACCACATCGGGTTGACGGCGAGTTACAGCCTCCAATGCATCCCTGCCGTTCTCGCAATCTCCGATGCATTCAAAGCCATGATCTGCCCACTGAATCCGGTTTCGAATCCCTTCTCTTACAATCGGTTCGTCGTCCACAATAAGAATCGTATACAATCAAAGCCTCCCCCGTTCAAAAGCAATTCCCATTTGCTTAGGTGATATCGTGTTACGAGGTGAATATACAGGAAAAGCCCTTTGGCAGGCAACTGCCAAAGGGCTCCATGACTTTATATTTATTTACGGGCGTTCATCCACGTAATGAAATTGTTCACCACGATATCGAGGAAACCGATCGTCGGCTCATGAATCAGCTTGCCGGACTCATCCATCTTCTCATGCACCGCCCCGATATATACCTCATTGTTAGGGAGCAGCGGCGAAGTTATGCCGACAGAAAACAGAATATCCCGGAGATGCTCTTGAGCTCGAACCGTCCCAAGCTGTCCCATCGACGCCCCCATGATCCAGGAAGGCTTCCCGTTCATAACCTTATCAACGCGCGACAACCAATCGAGTGCGTTCTTGAGCACGCCCGGTATGGAGTAATTATACTCCGGCGTGATCCACAACACCGCATCAGAGGCAGCAATCCGCTCTTTGAAATCCTTGACGACCGCAGGAGGGTCCAACTCAATGTCTTGATCATAAAACGGAAGATCGCGAAGCCCCAAAATTTCAAACGTGATCTGATCCGAGTAGCGCTGCTTTAAATATTCCGCCAGTTTCATATTGTACGACTCTTTTCTAATGCTTCCTACAACGATTGCAACGTTCATGATACCCTCCAGTTCTATGCTTTCTACGCACATTTCATTGAAATTTTACAACTAATATTCAGCCTAACACCATATTTTACCAATGTCAAAATGTCGTTTGTCCTACTTCATCAACGAGAGCATTTTACACACGCTGCGCTCCATGTCTTCCCTTTGTTCAGACGGTACATACTGGAGCAGAGCTAGTGCTGCATAAGGCACCTTGATGGCATGCGGATCTTCATACCGTTTGCTCCAATAGGCTGAATCCGAAATCGACGCACCTTCGGCAGCTTCAACTCCCTGATTCGAAAGCGCTTGTGGCCTCAAACGGTTGAGTATCATTTGCAGCCGGTGATTGCTTTGACCAAGTTTGGCAAGCTGAGCATATCCTAGCCGCTCCAGCTCAATCAGTGCGTGTGCGTGGGTAACGCCATGCTCAAGCTCACCGGCAAAAAAATAATATTTGCCATCAACGTGCTGATCCGGCAGCACGAGTTCCAGCTCCGAAAGTGCACGGCGTGCCAAATCGGATGCATTCCGGTACGGCGGGATTTCCGAAAGTGAGATTTCCGCGGGATCCAGCTGCGTATAATCCTCAATGCCATAATACCTTGCAGGCTTGTGTTCAACTGCTGCACCTTCCATCAGCTTGAGGATGCCTCGCACGATAGACGGCGTCAGTAAGTCCGGACGGTCCCGTAATGCTTTCAGTCCTAAGACGGCCAGGGTTACCCCGTGTCCGGAGGTGCTCAGATTCGTCAGGTTAGGCAGCAGACCTTCAATGAGCTGATTCATTAATTCAGGCTGCGCAGGCTCGGGAGGATAGGGTTCAAACCAATCTTCATGTTGGCTACGCAAATGCAGGCAATTGGCGGCCAGGCCCTGCAGTACATTTTGCGGCAATTCAAACTCCTTCTGCATGTAATAAGCGGCCAAATACGCCCCGCCAACATGTCCTTCAAACCAGCCAACCTCGCCGCCGCGGCTCAAGGCCGTAAGACCATCCTCCAAATACTGGTCACTAATAACCGAATTCACCTCCTTCCCTTCGATTGCACTCGGGAGATTCAGCCTGGCTGCAATGTCTTTGGGCAAGCTTGTTAGTTTCATTCGGATGCTGTAACCATACATTCTAAAATGCAAACCTTCCTCGTTATCCGAAACCATCATCCGCCGATCCAGAATGGAACGAACCCGGTCCAGAAACCGTTCATCCGTTACTCCGTAAGTGATCTCCAAGGATGGTGCCAGCGCATTCATGGCAATCGGAATCCATTTGCGCTTTGTTGATACAACAACGGCATGAGCCGTTCCTCCAATGGCAAAAGCGAATTGCTCCGACTCCTTGGCGATTGTTAACCCGAGCGTCCGCTTCATCCATAATCTAGCGGCTACCGGATCCTCCACAGGCAATCCCACCTCCCGCAAGTACAGGATGCCATAGGTGCCGTTCGGCGCAAGCACCCCTTCCTTCAGATCTTCATGCGCGATAAACTCCAGCAAGTTTCCATCGCCATCCTTGAAGTACACGTTCACGCCGGAATCAAAGCGCTCAACCACTTCCCCGTCAGGCCATTTCAACAAAGGCACCTGCTCTGCAAGCTTCTGGATCATGGATTCAAACTGGGAATATGGCACTTCAAACGCGATATGGGCAGGAGCTATGGGTTCATACGCTTCTTCAAAAGCGAGCGTGAAATCCGGTGTAGGCTGAAATATGATCTCAACCTCGCTTTCGCTTGCTACCGGGAAATGAAGTAACCCGTGGTAGAATTGTTTCACACCCTGAATGGATACCGTCTTTAATTTCAGTCCGGCAAAATGAATGATCATGAGATCTCAACCTCCTCTTTGCCGCTGATCTTCTCGACCAGCTCCATAAAGATGGACAGCGCCTCTTTAGCCCGATAATCCAGTACAATCTTGCCTCCTGCCGCTTCGGATTCGTAAATGGTCCGCTGAGAACCGCCAATGGATATCCATTCCGGACTATTAATCCCGTGCAAATTACGGATGATAGCCTGCATCTGCTGCAGTGAACTCACGCCGACCGCCCCTCCCGCAGAGCTTACCGAAAGAACCGGTTTACCTGAGAAATGCATCTGTCCCAAATGATCCAATGCGTTCTTCAAGACTCCGCTCATCCCGCCGTGGTACTCTGGTGTCGTCAAAATAATGCCATCCGCCTCCATCAGCAGACGCTGCAGCTCGCGCACACCATCATGGCGGTTGAATATCTCGTCTGGTGAATAGAACGGAAGCGGTGTTTCGTACAGATTAAACAGATTCACTTCCACGAACAACGCATTCATTTGCGCTTCCAGGGCTTTGGCCAGAACGGTACTTGTGGCTTCCTTGCGATTGCTGCCAGCTATAATCACGATTTTCATAGTACTTCCTCCCTTATGGGTACAAAGATTTTGTTAAGTACATTGTAGAGGAGGTAAGCCATGGAAATCGTCAACATATAGAGTGATTTTACAAGCAAAAGCTCTCATGCCTTCGGCTGAGAGCTTCTACAACTATAGTCTTAGATATGATCGTTATGTACGCAGTTACCGCAATCCTTATACGATTCCATGCTTGAGCGCATAGATGGCAGCCTGTGTCCGGTCGGCAACCCCCAGTTTATCGAGCAGGTGGCTGACATGGGTTTTGACCGTCTTCTCGGTAATATAAAGCGCTTCGCTGATTTCCCTGTTATTCATCCCTGATGCAATCAGCTGCAGTACTTCCTGCTCTCGGCGGGTAAGCTTATCTAGCTGCGCAGCTTCCTGATGGCCGGACCCGCTGGTCTCATCCGTCCCCGCCGGTGATGTAACATGCGTCATAAGCAGGCCGGCTGCATCCGGATGCAGTTCAACTTGGCCTTCATACACGCGTCTGATCGCAGCCACCAGATCCTCAGGCTCAATATCCTTAAGGAGATAGCCGCGTGCGCCCGCCCGAATGGCTGGCAGCACATGGTCATAATCGATAAACGAAGTCAGCACGATGACTTTAATACGAGGCTGTTCTTTTTTTAACCGTGCGGTCGTATCGATTCCATTGAGGATCGGCATATTCAGATCCATTAACACGACATCGGGATTCAGGTGATTGGCCTTCTCTAACGTTTCCTCGCCATTCGCGGCTTCGCCAACCATCTCGATATTCGGCTGCGTAGCCAGAAAAACCTGCAATCCCCGTCGTACCATGGCATGATCGTCAGCGATCAACAATCGGATCATCGGTGATCCCCCCATTCTCTATTGATCTCACCCTTAAGGGCAGCGAAACTTCAATGATCGTTCCCTCTCTGTATACACTATATAGACGGAATTGCCCTCCGAGCGATTCCGCCCGTTCCCGCATGCTGGACAACCCAATCGAATGTCTTGTCAGCTCGTTCAACCGTTGCATGGTAATCCCGCGGCCATGATCTTCAATCCGAAGTTCAACTTCATTTTCCCGCAGGGTTAATACGACCGTTACTTCCTTGGTATCCGCATGCTTGCTTACATTGTTCAGCGCCTCTTGACCGATCCTCCACAATGTTTCTTCCACGATCCGGGGCAGGTCCCGTATCCCGTTGATATGTGAACTTACATGAAGCTTCAATCGTTCGCCGTATTGTTTTAGGCCTGTCATAAGCCCTTCTTCAAGTCCGGGTGGGCGAAGCTGCATGATCAGCTCCCGCATTTCTTTAAGCGCGCTTTGCGACAAGACCTGTATATCATGGATGGTATCCTGCAGCATGCCTGTCTGCTCATGCGGCAACGCGGTGAGCATTCCCCCCACCCCCTTGGACATCATCACCAGCGAGAACAGGGTTTGGCTTACCGAGTCGTGGAGGTCCCGGGCGAGACGATTCCGTTCATCCATTCTTGCGAGCTCCCGCCGGTTCTCCTCCAGACGGATGCGCTGAAGGGTCATGCCGATATGTTCAGCCAGTGCCTCGATCACCTCGATATCTGCCCGGTACGAATCCCCGTCATGATCGAACCCTACTAAAAGCAGTCCAAATGAGGTGTCCCCGGCAGCCGCCAGCGGAACCGCAACCGCTCGGGAGATGGTGGATATCCATCCCTGTTCAACCAAAAGATCCGCAAGCCGCTGTGCGTCTTCTGCACTGACCGGATTCGGATTGACCTCTCGCTTGCCAGCACGGGTTCGTGCGGCTTCAGCAAGCGGAAATTTGGCATGGGGCAGCGTCGTCTGCCCTCTGCTGTAGAGGGCACGCAGCGTCATTTCGCTGCCGACAGGCTCCAGCAATGCGGCAACCGGCCAGTCAAAGTACCGCCCCATTAAACTCATGACTTGCTTCGTTAATTCAGGCCGGTTAACCGCTTGGGAAGCATAAGCACCGAGTGCGCTGCTATATTCCCCAAGCCGGGCAAACAAATCCGCTCGGCGCTGCTCGGCTGCGTATAGCCGCATGCGCTCAATGGCGCTCCCGATTTGGTAAGCTACCGATTCCAGGAGCGCCAGTTCCTCTTTGCTGAAATGCAGCTTCCCGGGCGCAGCCACATTCAGCACGCCGAATCTGCGGCTGCCGGATCGAAGCGGAACGGTTGCATGGTGGGTTATGCCTTCCGTATCCCCCCACTGATACCGAACGGCGTTATCCAGACGTTTGCAATTCAATATGTTCACGGCATTTTTCAGACGTCCATCATCGTAACGCTCCAGGCACCAGCAACTGCCGCATCTCATGGGTTCATTATCGTTCCGTCTCAGGGCGGCCGGCAAATTCCCGCTGGCTACGAATTCATGCGTTCCCCGATCTTCCACCAGGAACAGCCAACCGGTCGTAAGTCCGGTTAGCTCCAGCAGTTTGGCAATAACTACGTCCAGCATGGGCCCAAGCTCATTGGACTCGTTCAATGTTTCTGCGATCGTCTTCAGCGTAATTAACTCCTGAATGTGCGGATCGTGATTGGACATACGCGAAAGCTCCTTCTTTTTTTGCATTCTGAGGTAACTATATTATATAATCCTGTCACACACCATCAAAATCCTATGAAGCGCTTCAGACATTTCCCAAATCATTCACCCCGTGAATTTTGGTAAAAAACAATTAATATTGTTTTATCTCTTGCAAATTCCCACCTGCATATGGCTTAATATAGAAGTCGGGGCCGACGAAATGAGCTGAAAGGAGGCTGATTGCAATGATTCAGATCCATGAGGTGGTATTCGCGTAAAGCGAATATCCGTTAAAATGGGAGCCCGCTGCGGGCTCCCTATATCTATTTTTAAATCCAATAATTCAAAAATCCAAAAAAACCAATATCACGAAAGGAGGAGGGCAAGCATGATCAATGCAATTGTTTTGAAACTCAACGATAGCTTAAATATGTATACAGAAAGAGGAGGGCATCGATGGGCCATTACAAGAACGGAAGAGAAGTGCTTCCCCCCGAGCTGCTGCAGCAAATTCAACAGTATATAGATGGAGAATTACTCTACATACCGAAACAGAGCGAGCAAAGAGCCGGCTGGGGAGAGTTAAGCGGTTCCAAACAACGCATCGAAAGTCGAAATAAAGAAATGTATCGCGCTTATTGCAAAGGACGGTCCATTGAGGAATTGGAACGGACCTACTTCCTGTCTGGAGAAAGCGTGCGCAAGATCATCAGTAAACTTACCCGCGTAGGGACCTAAAATCGATGAGATTTTACGGTCTGCTCACGGATTGACATAGGACTGTTCCCTTGGGGCGCAGTCCTTTCCATTTTATATGAACGATACTGCATAACAGAAAATGCCCGACTGTAGGCGAATCTACAGTCGGGCATTTGTCATAACTAACGCTCTTCCCGCTTCTCCCCTGCGACATCCCAACGATGGCGAAATTTCTCCAAACGCGGGTGCAGATACGGCGGCTCGGACAAGAGGATTAGCCTCAGCTTTACAATCCATTCCTCAAAGGAAGAAAAGGAGGCAAACGCATTTGCCATCTCAGGTGTCAGAATAAGAAAATGGGGACTTCCGTACTTCTCAACCAGATGACGAAGCGCGGTATCGATCGGCGTGTATTTTTTTCGTTTCGACTCGAAGGGTTCAATCACAACCGATGATCCTGCATGATCTTCGATCCATTCCTGAAGCTGTTTCTCCCGCTTGTAATAAGGGCTGACCGGCTCCTTGAACATCCGCTTCGCCGTCTCTTCATGCAGCGGATACAACACCAATTTTACAAATGACCGTTCTTCTAAAATGGCAGCGGCCTGCTCCAAATCCTCCTGAACCTGCTCGAAGAGGTCGTAGAATATTAAGGTACCTTTGGTTGTCGGCTTTGGGGGCTCGTAACCGTAAGGAACATACTCCAAATTGCGCGGCATGATGAAACTTCACCTCTCTTTCACTCTGATGACGGGGATGAAAGCCTCGGTGGCACGCGATGCTGGGTAGCCTGCTCAAAGCCGTAGGCTAATTGGATCAGCACGGGCTCGCTAAATGCCGTCCCGATGAACGTAATGCCCTGCGGCCCCTTCGTAATATATCCTCCCGGCGCTATGACGCCATTCTCGGCATAGCCGCCGGGAACGGTTACCGATGGATACCCTGCCCGGGCAGCCAAATCCGGTCCATATTCATTACCCAGAAACAGCAGGGCGTCCAGCTGATACGCCTGCAAAACATGGTCGATCCCTCTCGCTCCCGCCATTTCTTTATTCTTCTGCTTGCTCTTAAGATACTCTGTTTCGGTCAGCGTGCCGCTCGTTTCTTCAGCCCAGATCAATGTACCCTGTCCATATTTCAAGGCAACCTCGGCGTGTGCCTCATTATAAGCGATAACCTCGGCCAACGAATGAACAGGCAGAGACGCATCTACGTTCGCCAAATAATCATTGACATATTTTTTGAACTCATAGCGAAGGACATTGGCATCCCATTTGGTATCCTGGCAAGGCAGCTCTACCGGATCAATAATGGCAGCTCCTTGATTCCGCAGCACTTCAATGGCGGACTCTACAACATCTAGTCTATCCCGATCCAGGTGCTTATAGTAGTATCGGGGGATCCCAATTCGGGCTTTCTTCAAATAACTCGAATCCAGATACTTCGTGTAGTCCTCCACCCTTCGTTGAGGATCGATCTTGGTCACTTCGTCCAGATCGTCAGCTCCCGCGATCGCGCTAAGCAGAATCGCTGCATCTTCCACCGTTCTGGCCATTGGACCTGCCGTATCCTGTGCGTGAGTGATGGGTATGATGCCTGATCGGCTTACCAGTCCAATCGTCGGCTTAATGCCAACCAGACTGTTCTGGCTGGAAGGACTGATAATCGATCCTGATGTTTCCGTCCCGATGGCCGCTGCGGCCAAATTCGCCGCCACCGCAGCACCGGAGCCTGAACTTGAACCACCAACAAACATTTCCCCTGGACCGTATGGGTTTAATGTAAGTCCATGTCTTGACGAATATCCTGCCCACATCGTCGATGACATGAAATTCGCCCACTCGGTCATGTTGCTCTTTCCCAATATAACAGCACCCGCTTTACGAAGCTTCGCGGCAACAAAGGAATCTTGGGAGGCAAACGAATCCGCAAGGGTGATGGAGCCGGCGCTCGTATGCAGCCGATCCCCGGTGTCGATATTATCCTTAAGCAGGATGGGAATACCATGAAGCAATCCTCTTGTACCCTGGTCCTTGCGTTCCCGATCCAGCGCCTCGGCAATTTGCAGCGCTTCAGGGTTTATCTCAAGAATCGAGCGGAGAATTCCATCGTATAACCCGATCCGCTCCAAATATAATTGAACCAGCTCTACTGAAGTCATCCAACCCTCAGTCATCGCATGCTGCATATCCGAAATGGTTGCTTCCACAATCCATGCTTTTTTATCCATGATCATATATAGTCCCCCTGACTTTCTTCACTTTCTGAACTTGCGGTAGATGGCGGGGATTATTGTTTCATATTTTAGCCTCCAAACATTTCAGGTTCTTATATGTAAATTCGGGGTATAGGAACAAAATTCCTCTTATTGGCGTAAACCCGATCGGCACCTGAATGGCTCAATTCCCCTTATTTTGTTTGCACTCATCTAATTGCCAACAAAAACGAAAAAGCGGATCAAGAATGACATTCTGATCCGCTCCTATAAGCTTCTGCAGTCCTTTCAGAACCATTACCGGTACCACTCAGCCTGCTTATTGAACATCTCGGCATAGTGGGCACCCTGCTCAATTAACTCCTCATGTCTTCCTTCTTCAATGATTCGCCCTTCCTTGAGAACGAGAATACGGTCCGCATGTCTGCAGCTTCCCAATCGGTGCGATATGAAGATGGCGGTTTTTCCTTCGGTCATGGACATCAGGCTCTCGAATATCGCGGACTCCGTTAGCGGATCAACGGCCGCCGTCGGCTCGTCCAGATAGATCACTTCAAAATCCCGATAGAACGCCCGGGCGATCGCTACCTTCTGCCATTGGCCCTGAGACAGTTCGCGTCCGCCGGAGAAGCGCGTTCCCAGTTGGGTTGATACTCCGTCCGGCAGCGAATCCGCTAGCAGGGTCATCGAAGCCTTCTCCATGGCATGATTCAATCGGCGATGGGCTTGCCGATCATCTGGAGCATGCTCGCGCAGCGCAATGTTAGCCTCAAGGGTCCATTCATATCGGTAAAAATCCTGGAACACCGCCGTTACTTTGCTGCGGAAGCTGGCGGAATCATAATCCTGGATCGGGATGCCGCCATAGCGCACAACGCCATGCGTCGGTTCATACAAGCCTAGCATGATTTTTACGAGCGTGCTCTTCCCCGCACCGTTCTCCCCGACGATGGCAACCTTTTCACCGGGCTTGATGCGAATCCTCAAATCGTCAAGTACAGGCTTATCCTGATTCGGATAGCAAAAGGTAACGCGATCGACTTCGATCCCCTCCTGCAAAGGCGTGGTCATCGGCAGAGCTTTTTCCGGCTGAGGAACCGGCGTATCCAGAAATTCGAACAATTCGTGGATAAACAGACCGTCATGATAGATTTGCCCGATGTTCTGACTGATGTTCTGTATGGAATATCGCGTGTCCTGGACCGCTTGATAGAGAGCGACGTAACTGCCGATGGTTAGTTTGACGCGTGAGCCGAGCCACAAGAACACGGCTAAAATGCTAAAAGAACAAATCGTCACCGCCGATTCCACGATCAGGCGATTCTTCATGTTTTTTCGCTCAACGCCCAGCATTTCATACGTATTGTTGAAATAGATGCCCCGCCATTTGTTCAATAAATAATCCTTGGCATGAAACAGCCGGATTTCCTTGGCCGCTTCCTTCGTCTGCAGCAGTTGGTTCATATACGCCGCCATTCGTGACGAAGCCGTCTGCTGATGAATGACCACGAAGCGGGAAGTCCCCTCTTTCTTCTGGATGATCAACAGCGGGACGATCAGAAGCAGCATAACGATAGGCAATATGTAATGAAAGCTGAACAAGAGAACGAGCAAACCCGTCAAGGTAATGAGGTTCTGAATTATCGAGAACATGTAAAACACCATGTTAATTCCGCAGATATTCAGATTGCGAAGAGCACGCTGCAGCTTGTCATAGCTTTCTGGAGATTCAAAGAATACGAACGGAAGCTTGCTTAACTTCTCGGACACTTGAAGATTAAACCAATAGGATACATAAGCATTCATCTTTCGCTCGGTATACTTTTGAAGAGATGCCAGCACGAGGCCAATCAGAATGACCGCCATCTGGAGTAACAGCCAATACAATGCTAGGTATGGGGCTTCATCCCGAGTCAAAACCCCGGTAATAGCGTCTATGACTTGAGCCGTAACGTAAATTTGTGCTATAGGCAAAAAAGCCTGAAGCAGATATATCATCGTAGATCTAGTGAACATGCGTGGCGAGATGCGGTACACCTGCATCATAACCTTGAACATCAGGTTTGCATATTTCATGTTGTACAACCTTGAGCCTCCTTCGTCATTAAGCCGATTTATTAAGGGCTGAAGGTTTTGCCTGCGGCAGCTGCTTGATCATTTCTTCAAAATGATGCAAGTAATTGGTTACGCTTTTGTTGATCACCGTCTGCTCCTCAGATAAATAGAACGCTAACGGAAACCGGTTCACTTTAAATGAATCGATCAAGGCCTTGTCTGCCCACACAACCTGCAAATCCGTTAATCCGTTGACCTTGGCCATCTCAGCGGCCTCTTCCGCATCCTGGGCGTACAGAAACAGCGTGACCCGAAGGTCCGGATGCGATGTTATGAACGTTTTGATAGCCCCGTATGTTTCTTTGCACGCATTGCAGTGGTTCATCGTAAACAGGAGGATTTTGGACCTGCCGTCATACATATTAAGTGGAACTCCGTTCAAGCTCGAATAGGTCGCTTGGGGGATCTGCATGCCGAGTTCCAGTCCCTCCTTCGGAACGGTTGGTTCCTCATGCCCGCTTACGGCTGGCTGCGGCTTCAGCTCCAACACCCGAACATGCCGGTACAGCCTCATGACAAAGTAGGCTAAACTGAATATTAACCCATATTGAATCAGCAGTACGGTAGTGATCAGATCCATAATTCCTTCTCCCCCTTCTCCTGCCTGGTTTCAAAAGAATACACATTCAACATAACCAACGATATAACGACGAGGCCGATGGCTGACAACAGGGAAAGAATCATTTCTGGGCCTGGCATACTGAAGAGATTCACAGGTTCAGACATTAACCATATCAATGCATTGATGCTCCCTAAGAATGCAATTTTTACAACTGTAATCATGCCAAGGGTCTCATTAGACCAGGATCCGAAGCAGCTGCACGTGATCTCCTGTTGCTGCACGACTCTGGCTTGGTAAACAGCGTAGGCAAACCCTGCCAACATGATAAAAATCGCGATTTGCGCAAGGATTCTGCTCCAAGAAAACAATAAACCTGTTCCGGCTGCGATCTCAGCGGCGCAGATGAGAACAGGTACAATGGGCAAGCGACCTGCAGGCAGCTGCAATCGTTCGATCGTCTTCCTGAAATCCGCTAACGATAACAGTTTCGACACTCCCGAAAACACAAAAATCACGGTCAGATACAACAGGCAAAGCGAGCCCATGGACATGCCCCCTCCTCCTTCCTGACAGCCAGGGAGACCAGGCTCCCATTCGATGGCATCGGTAACTAGCTTGTACTGCAGCTTGCTCCTCTTCTTCGCTGCTCACTGTTTCTCTTTCGTATTGTAATTGCAAAGGACCCATTATCATTATTGATACCTCACTCTTCAACGGGGGATTAGAAGCCAGGGAACGGGTGCGAAATATAAACAGCGGAACAAAAAGTTCCGCTGTTTATGCATGCGCTTACACAAAATTTAGCAACCGCAAGTATATCTCTCTTCGGAACCATTGCCGCAGTCCCATACCTCAAGACGAACGCCGAATTTATCACGTCCGCATTGCTCCGTTGTGTTGCAAGAAGTATGACGAAGAATACACATAAATGTTCACCTCCTTTCAAAACATGAATTTCACTCATTTATATGAAAGGCGTTGCTGTGCAGAAGCACTCGGTGTATTAAAGACTGGATGCGGGGCTTCGATTTCATAAGCCGAATACATTGTAAGCGGGTTCATATTAGAGGTGGCGTGAGAGGGTTGTCCTGAGTAACTAGCTTTTAAGATATTTTTAATATACTATATTTATCATTTCTTACAAGGATAACATCTTACAATCAAATAATAGGATATTATCCCTTATTATGAAGCGGCATAAAATAGGATTGCCCCTATCGCGTAGGGCAACCCTATTTTCTTGGAATGTTAACTTATGATCGTAATGACCGGCGCCGAGATCGTCGGCTGTGTCGTGATAGCGGATGCCGTGTTCGTGAAACTGGCGATTTCCAATAACACCGGTATTCCCGCCGGAACATCCGTCGTATCGAGCACCAAGCTGGCGGTTGTTAATGTCGATAAGGAAAGTTGCTGAAGCATGCCGTTTATATACACATTAAAGTAATCTGAACCTGTCAACGCGGGGAATGCTGTCACGGCTGCTTCGGCATCATCAACAAAACTCGTTGCCGGCATGGTAATCGAATCTGCTCCAATCATACCCTCGGCGATCAGTGCAAAATAACGGGTTACCGTTGGCGTTACCGTTGTGGTGATCGTTCCTCCTGTTGCAACGGGAACCGATGCGACAGCGGTAATGATAGGTTTGATAACGGGCATATCATCACTCCTCTTAATTAGGGATGTTACAACTATGACTTTTGCCATATTACCATTAAATGATAGTTTTTTATGTTTTGTTTCCGGCATTCTCCTATTCAAGCAAAAATAAATGAGAGAATGGTGTATGATCCGGTCAATATATCCTTAAGTGAAGGATATATGTCCACTCGACTTCCCCTCCGATGACATAAACTAAGTACATACATTCATACCCGGGGCGGTGATGAGACTGAAAACTCCCGTGATTAAACGGAAGCGGTATCGAATAATAATTTCACCTAGGCATCACAAACGCAGAAACCTTAAAAAGAGCCGATGTAAACATGTCGTATCACCTTGCAATAGAAAAAGGATCCGACCGCGCAAGACCAGATCCGATCATCCGGCCACCATCCCGTCTGAATTGTCGGAAACACAACCGATAAGGAGATCAGAAGAATTACCTGGACAGCCAGGTATTCCGGGGCTGCAAGGTGATCCAGGCATTCAAGGGCCTCCAGGCGTGCCAGGTCTACCGGGCTCCGTCGGAGCATCCGGCATTCCGGGTCAGAAGGGTCCCCAAGGGCTGTCTGGTTTACCGGGGATTCAAGGCATTCCCGGGGTGCAAGGCATCCCAGGTCCTCAAGGTCCTCCGGGTCCTCCCGGTCCGCAAGGCATCCAAGGTATACCGGGAAGCGTGATAGTGCCGGAGATCGTTGTACTGCCGACCACGCTTCGTTACTTTTACGTATTGATGTCCGAAGTTAATCTGGATGCTCCCTTTATCATATCTGCCGATCAATTTACGGATGATGACGGAAATCATACATTTCAGAGCATTGCAGTCGGTCCGAACACCTCCTCAACGGTTTATATCAACGGCATGATTCAGGAAGGTCGAATCTACACCATCACTCCGGGATCACTAACCTTGTATTCTCCCGGCGATGTGCTCCTGTCCGGAACACCGATCTTGCTGGAGGTTTTGTATCTCACCGTTCAGGTGGGGGCTTAGAGCAAACAAAAAAACTCCACTCAGCCGGGAAGCAGGGTGGGGTTCTTTGCATTCCTTATTTAAACGACAACACCTTTTTTGAGGATGACATTTGCGTACAGCGCTTTTTCGCCGGTCGACACGATGGCATAAGCATTCTTCGCCCGCTCATAGAACGAGAATCGCTCTACCTCATCAAATTGCACGGGAACGGCATGAAACTGCTGCACGATCTCTCGGTATTCATCCCAGATCGGAGTTTCTACGGTATCCCCCGGCGTCACAGCCATCAGCGCTACCGGGGACTCTACATACGTATCGAGCGGAAATAACGGCAATATCGCGTTTAATAACGCAGGAATTCCGTGTCCGTCTGCCCGGACCAACCGCTGGGCATGACTGGCTGCCGGAAAATTGGCATCGCCGAGCACAATTTCATCCGCGTGCCCCATCTCCATCAGAATCTTCAGCAGCTCAGGCGAGAGCACATGTGATATGCCTTTTAGCATGATATGACATCCTTCTCTATCGAATTTAGATGTAAGGCTTGGAATATTAGGAGACCGCCATTCGCTATGAATCCCTTAAACTTACTGTTGTACCTGCTGTTGTTCGACAATGGACTTGTAATGCTGGAATGCTGCCTCCCAATCCTCGTTGGACTCAGGCTCGTACCAGGCAAGCGGAAAAGACCGCTTGACGAGTTCCACTCCCTCTTCCCGATTGCGCAATGTGCCATTCGCCACAAATTGAACCAGCATGTTCCCGATGGCACTTGCCTCAATCGGTCCGGCCCACACTGTTCGGCCCATGGCATTGGCCGTATAACGGCACAACAACTCGTTTTGAATGCCGCCGCCAACCATATGGAGCCCATCGTAATGGTGCCCTGTCAGAACCTCCATTCGCTCAAGCACTTCCCGGTATCTCATAGCCAAGCTCTGCAGTATGCACTGGACATACTCTCCGGTGCTATGAGGAATGGGCTGCCCTGTCTCCCGGCAATAATCCCGGATTTCAGCCGGCATATCCGCCGGATTCATGAAGCGCAGGTCATCCGGGTTTATGAAGCTGCGGAACGATTCCGCGTCCTGAGCAAGTTCGACCAGCTCTGCAAATGAATACGTCAATCCTTGATTCTCCCATTGACGCTTGCACTCCTGAAGAATCCAAAGGCCCATGATATTCTTCAGTAATTGAAAGGTTTGATAGGCTCCACCCTCATTGGAGAAGTCTTCCTCCAACACGTCCGTATGGACAAGCGGCTCCGGAAGCTCGGTTCCTAGAAGCGACCAGGTACCGCATACTAGATAGGCAAATCGGGAGGTGTTCGCAGGAACGGCTACCACGGCGGATTCCGTATCATGCGATGCCACGGCAATCGCTTTAATCGCCGGAACGCCCAGCTCTTGCACCACGGCATCCTGCAGCCTTCCAATCACGGTTCCCGGCTGTACGGGTTCAATGAACAGGGATGCGGAAAGCCCCAACTCCTCCATTAAGGGTTCATTCCACTTGCCTTCTGTAACATGATAGAGCTGAGTCGTGGTGGCCATGGTGAACTCGCACGCCTGGAGCCCCGTCAGATAATAGTTCAGTAGATCCGGAGTGAGTAGGAACTTATCTGCAATATCAAGCATCGGAGATTTTGACTTTAGCATCGCATTTAACTGGAAAATCGTGTTAAACGGCATGAATTGCAGACCGCTTTCTTGAAACAGACGCTCCCTCCCGACCTGCTCGCAAGTATCCTCCACCATGCCTTCCGTCCGCAGATCCCGGTAATGATAAGGAACTCCGATGAGCTCCCCGTTACGGTCGATCAGTCCATAATCGACGCCCCATGAATCGATGCCATAACTGACCGGCTGATAGCCGGCTTGGAACGCTTTGCGGATGCCATGCTTAACCTCCTGCAGCAGCATCGGGAAATTCCAGTGCAAATGCTGGCCCATCTGGACGGATACATTGGCAAAGCGGTGAATCTCGGTAATCTTCAGCATGCCGGGCGATTCATGATCAGAAGAGGTGATCTCGCCCAGCAGCGCCCGGCCGCTGCTGGCCCCCAAGTCAAACGCAAGCACCGCGGATGAATTGCTCATAAGCCGCATCCTTTCTCACCTGTAGTACAATACCAATCCGAGTTTAAACAACCGGATCTGATCCACAATCGTTCTATTTCATCTTCTGCAGGAGCTGAATACGATAATCTTCGCTCTCCAGCGCAGCGATATCATCCACTTCCTGATCTGTCAGCGGCACCGGTGTGCCGGCAGCCTTGGCGCTCAGGTAAATCTTCGCACTCTCTTCAACCACCTGGGTTCGGTAATACGCTTCACGCAGATTCCGACCGGTTGTGACCAGTCCATGGTTACCGAGCAGGATGGAACTGGCCGTCGTTACTTTCTCCGCGACGGCATCTGCCAGCAAATCTGTCGTAGGAATGATGTAAGGGATGTATGCCGTACGGCCGACCAATGCTGCCTGGTCCGGAAACATTACCGGCAGCTCCTGTTCCACCAACGTAAAGGCAATGCAGTGGGATGGATGTGTATGCACCATCGCCCCGATATCGGGGTTGCTGCGGTATCCGTACAGGTGCATCAGCACTTCGGAGGAAGGCCGCAGACCAATATTGGTAATTTCGCCCGTCGGGATATCGACTTCGATCCATTGCTCCGGCTCGATCTCCTCCAGCGCAAAACCGCTCGGGGACAAATACATTTTGTCCCCGGCTCTCGCGCTGATGTTTCCTCCCGGTCCTACAACGAGTCCGCTGTCGACGATTTTTTTGGCATACTTGCAGAGCTCATTTCTCGTTTCGATGTTCAGCATGTTCTCCTACTCCTCTCGATTGACCTTATTTATATAGAGGACCGAAGTTCTGACAAGCGCGGAAGTCTGCGCTCTCCGGATCGGTCGTTCCGAACATTCCCCATGCACGTGGGCGGAACACCTCTTCAGCCGGCACATTATGCATGTTGACCGGAATACGCAGGACCGAAGCCAGGGTAATGAGATCCGCTCCGATATGTCCGTAACTGATCACGCCATGGTTAGCGCCCCACTGGTTCATGACCTCATAAACGCTTGAGAATGCACCCTGTCTCGTAAGGTTCGGCACAAACCAGGTTGTTGGCCATGTCGGGTCTGTACGCTTATCGAGCGTGTCGTGTACCTCCGCCGGCAGATCCACAGAATAGCCTTCGGCAATTTGCAGCACGGGACCAAGCCCTTTTACCAGGTTAAGACGGAACATCGTCATCGGCATGCCGCCGCGCGTCAAGTAGTCGGTCGAGTAACCGCCGCCCCGGAAATACTCCAAGTTAGCCGGTCTCCACTGCGTAGCCTTCAGCGTGCGTTCGACCTCTTCATCCGTGATCTCCCAGAATGGCTTCATTGCCGGTTTGCCGTCAATCTCCTGCTCACCTGTTCCATCCAATGCAGCCGAGCCGGAATTGATCAGATGCAGGATGCCATTCTCTGCTTTTCCTTCAAGCTTATAGCCGGTAACCCGTTCTACCGAAGCCGGACTCCAGTAAGTACGCACATCCGCGAAAATCTGTGCCGTATTGGTTAACAGGTATCCGAACAGCATGCCGACTCCGTTCAGGCTGTCATTCTCGGTTGCCACGATATACGGCGAACGCCTGCCGTTCCAATCGAAGGAGGAGTTGAGGATGGTCTCCAGGAAATCACCGTTAGGGGAATGATCCGTCCACTGCCGCTGACCTTGGAATCCGGAAGCGATAGCGCTGTGACCCTGAGCCTCTTCTTCAAAGCCAAGCTCCTTCAGGCGCGGATTACCGATCATCAAATCGCGGGTGATCAGCGTCATTTTGACGACGGTTTCCCACTCCAGATCCTTGCGCTCCCGACTGTTCTGGAGATGATCCGGATTGTTATCCGGTCCTTCCGTACAATTCTCCTTCACCCAAGCAAGCGCCTGTTCATATTCTTCAGGATCATAGATGCCTTCTTCCAAGCGGCGCGTAAACTCGCTCATATCTACATATTCGTTCCGCATGCCCAGATACTCCTGGAAGAAGCTGTCGTCCACGATCGAGCCGGCGATGCCCATCGACACCGAGCCCATGGACAAATACGATTGTCCGCGCATGTACGCTGCAGCCAAGCCGCTCCGTGCAAAACGCAGAAGCTTCTCTTGAACGTCGTCCGGAATACGGGTATCCCCTTCATCCTGAACGTCTTCGCCATAGATGCCGAATGCAGGAAGCCCCTTCTGGGCATGGGCCGACAGTACCGCGGCCAGGTAAACCGCGCCTGGACGTCCTGTTCCGTTAAAGCCCCATACCGCCTTCGGACGCGAAGGATCGACATCCATCGTCTCGGTGCCGTAACACCAGCAAGGCGTAACGGTTATGGTTAGGCCGACTTCGGCATTTTTGAATTTTTTGGCGGCTGCAGTTGCTTCAGCCACTCCGCCAATGCACGTATCCGCAATGACGCATTCAACTGGCTCGCCGTTCGGATATTTGAGCTCCTTCGTCAACATCTCGGCGACGGCCTTGGCCAGATTCATGGTCTGTTCCTCGAGTGATTCGCGAACTCCTCTCCGTCTTCCATCTATCGTAGGGCGAATCCCGATTCTCGGAAAACCGTCCCGCCATCTGTAATCGTTTTCAATTGTCATGTATGTCACGCCTCCCTATAAGGATTATGACATCATTGTAAGATGATTCGGTGCAAGAGATAACCCACTATTTTGTTATATCGGCTCCTAATTTCAGCAAGACAGTGAACCATCCCGATTAGCAGATGTAAACGATTTCCGCACTGAAAGGGCGTTTTGCATTATAATAGTTAGAGGATGTTGCTTTCCAGGAGGGACAAGACCGTGCCAAAGATCGAAATCTCGCATAGCAAAAGCGATCACTTCCGCTTCATCAAAAATCCGCAGCTGCTCTTTGCCGGGCAGGTCGTGGACGAGGACTTCTTTTATGGACCGCCACAAATTCATGATTTCTGCGAGATCATCTATGTTGTAGAAGGACGCGGAGAATTCACGATTGCAGGAAAAATATACGAACTCCACAAGGGCGATGTCGCGATTTATAACCCCGGCATTCCTCACGAGGAGAGATCCATCACGGACGGACCCTTCAAGGTGATCTACTGCGGCGTGGATTCGCTTCACATTGAAGGGGTTCCCCAGGGGATGCTGCTCCCGGCCTATGTGGAGCCAGTCATATCCTGTGAGAAATACGCCTATAAAGTGGAAAGCTATCTTTCCGAGATCCTCCGTGAATGCGATTCGCAGGTGCTGGGGTATGAAACGCTGAGCACCAACTTGCTGATGTCATTGATTACCGTCATCTATCGCATTGTGGACGTTAAACACCAATTCCAGTCCTTGAAGGGCAAGAACGAAATCGCGCTGCGGACCAAACACTTTATCGACACCAACTATACCCAGAGCATCAGTCTCAAGGACATTGCCGATACGATGTATGTCAGTCAGCATTATTTATCCCATCTGTTCAAAAAAGAAGTCGGCGATTCCCCCTTCAATTACTTGATATCCCGCCGGATCGAAGAGGCCAAGCGCCTGCTCGCGGATTCCGAAATGCCGGTACATGAGGTTGCTTCCCAAGTCGGTTACGGCAATGATAAGTACTTCTCGATGTTATTCAAAAAAATTACCGGTCAAACGCCGAGCTCATTCCGGGAACAGAGCAAACTGGGTTCGGAGTAAGGGATTGCAATTTTATTTTTCCAGCAAAGAAGCAGGCAGCCGTTGTGGTACGGCTGCCTGCTTTTTAAATATGAACGGCAATTTGCCTTCTATGTCATCAAAAGTATGGGGCGTGCTTGATTTTAATGGGACCGACCGCTTCGATCTTGCTCTGGCATCCCAGTCGATAGCCTTCTTCGATTTCTTCCGGATCGAGGCGCCGTTCTTCGGCCAAATTGGGTTCGGACAAATGCTCTATTCCCTCCAACACCAGGCAGCGGCAGCGCGCACAAGTCCCCCTTTTGCAAAAAGAGTTCCAGTCCACGTCATTCCGCTCGGCCAGATCAAGCACCGTCATGCCAAGAACAGGCGCCACGCTGCGGCGAACCTCCCGGCCTGCAAGCTCAATGATCGGATCCGGTACCGCTTCCATCATCTCTTCCGCTGCAGGGATCAAGGCATTGTCTCCGCTATCCCCGCCCTTTTTCTTTTTCCAGAATTTAAACACCCACATTATCCTCCTATGCATGTCATCATCAGGTTATGTATCGAATCCTTTATTTATTATACTGGAAAGTTTAATAATTCAACATGCTTACTCTTATCGATTCGATGACATTGACACATGGAATTGGAACTCTATGAAAATTTTGCTATACTAGCGTATGCTAGACCCAATTCCATATTCTATGAAATCATTCTATTATTTAATGGATCGGAGGAAACACAAAAGCATGCTGCATAAAAGAATAGGAAAAACAGCCGTCGCTGCCGTTCTTGCCCTTTCCTTGCTCGGCACCGCACCCCATGTTAGCCAGGTCCATGCTGAGCCTGCCATATCGGTAAAGCTGGATGATGTTACGCTAACCTTCGATGCGGCTCCGCGGATTGACAAAGGGGTCACCTACGTTCCATTCCGGACGGTTGGAGAAGCACTGGGCATTCAAATCACGTGGAATAGCAAGACGCAAACCGTGAAGGCCATTGGCAGCGTGAAAGGCCAATCGACCGAAGTATTACTTCAAGTGGGGAGCACGAACGCAACCGTCAACGGTAAAAAAGTGAAGCTTGCAGCTCCGCCAGTCCAAAGGGAAGGCCGTGTGCTGATCCCGCTCAGCTCGTTCAGCAGCCAATTCGGCGTTGATGTGGGCTGGAACCAGGCGACTCGTACAGTCTCCCTCGTATCGCCGCAGCGCGAAATGCATTTGAGAGCTTTCTATGCATTACAATCTTTCCAAGAACGGGATCTCGTGGGGTCCATGAATTCAGTCGCCTTTGGCTGGAGCCGCATCGATCGCGAGGGTCAGTTCACGCTTCAAGGGGATGAGTACCGTCTCCCCGCTGCGGCTGGAGACGTTACGCCGCAATCGATTGTTGCCGATGCCGCGGACCAGGGGATTAAACCGTACCTCATGGTCTATGCCTTGGATGGAAACGGCGAATTAACCAAAGTCTTGAGCGACGGCAGCCTCCGCCAAAAGTCCATTGAAGGCATCACAGCCGCGGTAGCGGAGAACGGATTCGGCGGTGTTGTGCTTGATTTTGAAGGGCTCGGATTTAAACTGGATGCCGTGAAGCAGCAGAAGCTGCTCAATGATTACGTCAAGCAATTGAAAGCAGCATTGCCGAATGACGTTGCCCTGTCTTTAGCCGTGCCGCCATTGAACAGCGCCTATAAAGGTTATGATTACAAGACACTGGCCTCTATCGCTGATGACCTGATTGTTATGGCCTATCAGTACAATCCGGTTGGAACCAAATCTCAGGTTCCCGAACCGAACAGTCTGGTGGACCAAGCGATCCAGCTGGCACTCCAAGCAGGCGTCCCGAAGCAGAAGCTCCTGCTTGGCATCAGTTTAAGCAGCGAAACCACCACTTCCGTGGACGATAAACTCGGCTTGGCCAAACGTTATGACCTGAAGGGAGCCGCCTTCTGGCGTCTGGGCTTGTTCCGTCTCTATAATAATGGAATGGAAGCTGCCGTGAATGCCTCTGTTGTTAAGGAGTAACCGAACACCCCCTTGTGGGATGATAGACTTATAGTAACAAAAACGTCTATCGACGTACTTTCACAGATGACAGACAGTTAGTAGAAGTTTTTCTTGCGATATCAGGAAGTCACAAGCTTCGAAGTTTATACTCTCTCATATCTAAAAAAAGAAAGCCTGACAAGGTCATCCCTTTGTCAGGCTTTCTGATTATGTATCGTACTCTAAATGGCTGCGTAATCCAACTAGCTTGCGCTTCCTACCAGCTTTGCATAGTTTTCTTGACTCAAAACACGACGTGCCGTGACATAACGCGGCTCGTAATAGGAATCGCTAAGCTTGCTGATTCTGACTCCCTTGCTGCTGGAAGCATGTGCAAATTGTCCGTCACCAATGTAAACGCCTGCATGAGAAATTCCGCTACCGCTCGTATTGAAGAATACCAAATCTCCAACCCGCAGATCTTGGCGATCCACATGTTCACCGGCTTGAGCCTGGCTTTGGGAAGTGCGCGGAAGATCAATGTCGAAATTTCTAAACATGTACAGTATAAATCCGGAGCAATCAAACCCGCTGGTAGTCGTTCCGCCCCATTTGTATGGAGTTCCTACCAATTGCTTCACTTGATACTGAAAATTCGGTTGTTGATCAGCAAATGCTGAAACGGCACCAGAAGAAAAAATAATTGCAGACCCTAGCAAAGTGATGACAAACTTCTTCAAAATATGTTCTCTCCTTCGATGCCTACGGAGTTAGCTAAGGGTTCGGTTGAAGGTTCCCTATACTCTCTATACAAGAGTAATTCACCCAAGACGGTTCCCCCGTTTTCACAAACGAAATTCGGCAAAATTCATTAACGTTTTGTAACCTTCTCTTAATATAGTATACAAGCAAGGATGCTGTCAATGATATCCTAAAAATCTATCGTTTTATGTTTGGAGCTGTCGTAAAGATGAAGAATTTCGGCAGGAGATTGGTTAACCGTCTCACTCAGTCATGACAATTATGTAACTCTGTTCTCCTTTCCGCGCTGCTTTTTTAATTAATCTAGCAACTTTTTACAAATCCATGCGTTTACATATCAGAAATGAAATTAAAGAGGTGATCCATCACTTATGAGTCAAATAACGATGGCAGAAGCACTAGCTGTTCGGGCAGCAATTAACCGTCTCATCAATCAGTTGATGTCGGAACGCTTGAACAACAGCAGCACGATTATTGAAAAAGGGGAGACGGCGGAATACCCTACGCGCAGCGTAGATGCCATTACGGAAGAAATCGAAGCGGCCGCGGCGGATTATAGGAAGCTGGATTTGCTGATGGCAATCTCCAATACCACGCAGACTATTCCCTGGAACGGCTCCGACATTACGATCATGGAAGCGATCGAGCTGGCCAAACAAATACGCAGCGATATCGGACAGCTTGCCCATCTCGGTTCCCGCAAGAAGCTGGAGCGCCAGAGCAGCCGTGGCAGCGGAGACGGTGCCATAACGCTGTTCAACGTCGCCTTATATGATCCAGAGGCTTATCAGGCGCTAGCCCGCAAGAAGGAACGCGAGGTAACCAAGCTCTCTTCGCTGATTGAGCATGCCAATCATACGTCTTTGATTACGTTTGACGCATCCAAGTACATGGAATAGCGACAGCCGCCGGCTCCAAGCCTGCAGGTCACCCCACGTGCGGGTTTGGAGCCGGCGGTTTCCGCCGGCGGGCGGGAAAGTGCGAGCAACCGTTTATTGTTTGTCGGATACAAACAAACCTAACCAGAAACCAAAAAAATCGACTCCAGCGCAAACGGATGACGGTTTACGGTTCACGCCTATCACTTGTTACTTGTTACGGACTTATGACGCAAATAAATGATCGCTCCGTTTCCCGCTCTCTCTATGAATAATTGGAAAGCCGCCCTTCTGAGGGCGGCTTTTGTTGATTTCTCTTTAGCTAGGTAACTGGATACTACGTCGTCATTCCGAGCGCTCTTTCTGGTATCTATTTATCATTGATCCTATTCGTATCATTCTCTTCAGGCCTATGCTACTGGAACAAAGCCGCAGCTCCAACCAGACCAACATCGTCCCGAAGTCCTGCAGGAACGATCTCGTACGTCCCTAAATAGGACGGCATGACCAGCTTATCCGTCATTTCCCGCAGCTGCGGGAACAACAGCTCACCTGCTCTGCTCACACCCCCGCCAATGACGATGCGATCGGGGTTAAAGCTGTGAATGACGTTAACCAGTCCAAGCGCCATGTAATAGATGGCACGATCAATGACCTCCATTGCAACGGGGTCTTGAAGACGTTTGGCCTCGAATACATGCTTGGCGTTCACTCCCGCATCAGCTGCCGCCAGTTCTGATATGACACTTGGCTGGGTAAGCATTCGCTGGGATGCTGCGAGTCCGATGGCTGTTCCAGAAGCAAATACCTCCCAACAGCCGTGGCTGCCGCAATTGCACTGCGGACCGCTGGGATCAATGATATGGTGTCCCAGTTCCCCAGCAAAGGAACTGCTGCCCAGGAACAGCCTCCCATCCAGCACGATGCCTGAGCCGATACCGGTGCTCAGCGTCACGTACACCATGTTCGTCGCCCCTCTTCCGGCACCTCTTACATACTCTCCCCATGCGGCTGCATTAGCATCATTCAGCACCTGAACCTCCGTATGCAGCTCACGTTCCATCCATGCTTTGAGGGGAACATTCGTCCATTGCGGCAGATTCGTCCCATGGATGACAATGCCCTCCCGGCTGTTAACCGTTCCCGGCGAAGCCATGCCAACCCCTCGGAGCGATTGGCCGCCCGAGACGCTGCGAATCATATTCGTAATTCTCGTAACCACTTCTTCGGCCGTACGCGCGCCTGCCGTCTCCATTTGCTCCCGGTTCAGCAGCTGTCCTTCGGAATCAAAGAGCGCTGCCGCGATCTTCGTACCCCCAAGGTCAACGCCAACCACAAATTCTTGCTGTTTATTCAATACGGTTTGCAATTTTTGTTCACCTGTTTCCGATAGGTTTGCTACTTCTAATGATGTAAGCTGTCAGCCAATGATCGCAGCTCAACCGGATCAATGGGCTTCAGCCCTGATCGGCCATACCGGACAGCGGAGCCGAAATGCACCTCGCTCACGCCGGTCTGGTCGATAAAATCATGTATGATTTCCCACTTCAGGCCATTGCCTGCCAATATTTTAAGCTCGCTTCCTGCCGTATGTTCTACCAGCTCCCGAATTCTCGGGATGGCTTGCGGTGCAGGCTGCGGCCCGCCAGACGTTAAGACGCGGGTAACCGACCGGTATTTCTGCAATGTACGAAGCCCTTCGAACTGATCCTCCAATTCATCAAAAGCCCGGTGGAACGTGACCTGCATATCACCTGTCCATTCCAGCATTTTGACTAAGGAGACCTCGTCGATCTTTCCTTCCGGAGTCAGCATGCCGATTACTACGCCAGCTGCGCCTGCCTTGCGAATCGCCTTCACCTCCGCAATCATGGTAGCTATATCATGTTCGTTGTACACAAAGGATCTGCTATGAGGTCTGACCATGACATGAACAGGAATCTGAACGGCTTTCACGACCTCTTCAACAAGCCCGATTCCCGGCGTAAGCCCGCCTTCGGTGATCGCTGTGATCAATTCCAGGCGGTCCGCGCCATTCTGCTCTGCTGTGATGGCATCATCCACGCATGTTGCGATAATTTCTAGCAGCATCATCGTCACTCCTTATTGAAGTTGATTCTTTATGCTTGGAGAAACTGCTTCTCCACATAATCCGCGAGCAATCTCGCGCCATATCCGGTAGCCCCCGCTGCCGAATGAGGGAATTCCCGTTTATACTGAACCGTGCCCGCCATATCGATGTGCACCCATTCCATGGAATCCGCCACAAAATGACGGATAAACAGCGCAGCCGTTATAGCGCCAGCCAAAGTGGACGTACCGACGTTTTTCAGATCCGCGTAATCGCTTCTAAGCTCTGATTCGTACTCGTCCATCAGCGGCATAGGCCATAAGCGCTCTCCGTTACGCTCACCGATCTCAACCATATCGGCCGTGATCTGCGGATCGCCCCAGATGCCCGCGATCTCCAAGCCCAATGCGGCTCCGACATTACCGGTGAGGGTTGCGATATCAATCACTTTATCTGCGCCAAGATTCGATGCATGCAGCAGGGCATCCGCAATGATCAATCTGCCCTCCCCATCCGTATTCGCGACCTGAACGCTTAAACCATTCGGATAATGAACGACGGAAGAAGGAAGCATCGCATCCGGTCCCGATAAATTATCCGCAACGGCGATCAGCGCTGTTACGCGTACCGGAGCTTTGTGCGATACCAGAATATCCATGGCTCCCACGACGGCTGCGGCGCCCCCCATATCCATACGAGCATCGCTGATATCTCGGCCGATCTTAACGTTCATGCCGCCCATATCAAAGGTTACGCCTTTGCCGATAAGCACGATATGAGGGCTTTCCTTACCGGATCCCGCCCCATTATAGGAAATCTCAATCATGGCGGGATCATATTTGCTGCCGGCACCCACGGCGATCAGACCGTTCATCTGCCGATCACGGAGCTCTTGTCCGCGATATACATGTAGCTGAACGGGTGCCTTCTTGAAACGGTCCTCAACAACCGCTACGAACGCTTCCGGATTTAACGTTTCCGGAGACTCATTCACCAGGTCTCGGGTGAACTGCGTTCCTTCGATCCGGATTTCTGCCGTTCGTATGACGGCTTCCAGATCTTTGCGGGAAAGCCCCTCCCAGTCTTCTAGTCGAAGATGAAGAGACAGGGATTGCAGATTGGCCGTAACCCCGCGATGTTTATTGAATTGATATAGTCCGTACATCCAGCCTTCCACCCACGCCTGGAGTTCTTCCTGTATCGAAATCCGGGAAGAAGACCCGCCATCTCGGACTGAGGGGCGAATCAGCGCTCCGCCTGTTTTATTCTCCTTGAGCAATGCTCTTGCAGCTGATGCGCCTGTTCTGCGCACTTGCTCCAACGTCAGCTTCGAACGCTGCCCCATGCCGACAACGAGAGCATCCGTTTCTTGATCGGAGCGGCCATAGAACCACGTCAGCGTCATGCGCTGCTTTCGAGATTCCGTTAAACGAAAACGAGACTCCTCGCCCTCATAGACCACATAAATCGAAGTATCTGTCAGGTGCGCTTCATCTATTGTGATGTTCATCGAACCTTCCCTCCTCTATAAGAGAATCATCGCTGTTATGCGTGTGTTAAGCTTTTTTCATGATTTCTTCGTCATATAAATGGCATGCCACCTGATGGCCCGGCTCAACCTCACGATATACCGGCGTAATCTGTTTGCACACTTCCATGCAGGAAGGACAGCGTGTATGGAAGCGGCAGCCTGTCGGAGGATTCACCGGACTTGGCAGATCACCCTTCAGAATGATCCGTTCCTTCTTCTGCTTCGGATCCGGAACGGGTACCGAGGATAGCAGCGCTTGAGTGTAAGGATGCAGCGGGCGGTCATACAGCGTATCTTTATCGGCGGTCTCTACGAGCGCTCCCAAATACATGACGCCGATCCGGTCGCTGATATGCTCAACCACGCTGAGATCATGGGAGATGAACAGATAAGTCAGGCCGTATTCCTCTTGAAGATCCTGCAGCAGGTTCAGCACCTGCGATTGGATGGAAACATCCAGCGCGGACACAGGCTCGTCGGCAACAATCAGATTCGGACGCACGGACAGCGCTCTGGCAATGCCGATCCGCTGCCGCTGACCGCCGCTGAACTCATGAGCGTAACGCTCGGCATGGAAACTGTTTAATCCGACCGTTTCCAGAAGCTCGCAGGCCAGTTTGTCCCGCTCCTTGGTGCTCAGCTTGGTATGGATGAGCAAGGGCTCTGCTACCAGTTCTTTGACCTTCATCCTTGGATTAAGGGAAGCGTACGGATCCTGAAAGACCATCTGCATGTCTTTGCGCAGCGGGCGCATCTGGTTCTCATTGTATCCGCTAATATCCGTTCCGTTAAACAGCACCTGGCCGCTATTCGGCGTCAGCAGACGGGTCACCAGGCGGCCGGTCGTCGATTTGCCGCAGCCGCTTTCGCCAACCAGACTGAAGGTCTCGCCCTTATGGATCGCGAAGGAGATTCCATCCACGGCACGAAGCTGCTTGGATGTACCGAAGAAGCCTTTTTTCACCGTGAATGATTTCTGCAAATTCTTTACTTCTAATAGAGGTGTTTCTTTCATGCGGTTTCTCCTCCCTTCGCATGACCTTCCTGTGTCAGCCAGCAGCGGCTCTTACGATGTTCTTCATGTGCGACAGGGAGAAGCTCCGGCTCCTGGGAGAGGCACTGCTCCATTACGAACGGGCATCGCGGAGCAAACTTGCAGCCTTGCGGCATGTTCCGCAGATCCGGCACATTCCCTGGAATGGATTCCAAACGGCGTACCTTTTGTCTAAGCTTGGGCACTGAATTAATAAGCCCTTTGGTGTACGGATGCTGAGGATTCTCGAACAGCTCTTCAACCGTCGCCTCTTCCACGACTCTGCCTGCATACATGACAACCACCCGGTCGCACATTTCGGCCACGACGCCAAGGTCATGGGTAATGAGCAGCATGCCCATTTCCTGCTCGGTCTTGAGTCGGTTCATCAGATCCAGGATCTGAGCTTGAATCGTGACGTCAAGGGCCGTGGTCGGCTCGTCGGCAATCAACAGCTTCGGATTGCAGGACATCGCCATCGCAATCATGACCCGCTGCCGCATACCGCCGGACAATTGGTGCGGATAGTCATCCACGACCTCGTCCGCACGCGGAATGCCGACAAGTTTGAGCGAGTCGATGGCATGCTGCCGCGCTTTTTTGCGGCTATAACCCAAGTGCAGCATGATGGATTCCTCCAGCTGTTTCCCGATACGAAGAACGGGATTCAGGGAGGTCATCGGTTCCTGGAAGATCATGGCCAGCTCGTTTCCGCGATAGCGGCGCATTTCTTTTTCCGACAATTGTACGAGATCCTTGCCCTCAAAACTCACCGAGCCCCCGGATATTCGGCCGGGCGTATCCTTAAGAAGTCTCATGATGGACAGGGAGGTCACGCTTTTGCCGCATCCGGATTCACCCACGAGTCCAAGCACTTCGCCTTTATTGATGTGAAAATCGACCCCTGCTACGGCAAGCACCGATGAGCCATCGCGTTTGAATTCGGTTTTGAGACCCTTTACTTCAAGCAATGTTTGCGTCACGATCTATCCCCCCTATTAGTTTTTGGTCTTCGGATCAAGGGCATCATTCAGTCCATCACCGATCAGATTGAATGCTAGCACAGTCAGGAATATCAATAGTCCAGGGTAGTACACGATATGCGGTGCAATGCTTAAATAATCGCGCCCCATACTGAGCATAGCGCCCCAGTCCGGTTCCGTCGGCTTGGCCCCGAGTCCGAGGAAGCTTAACGAAGAAGCTGCCAGAATGGCGCCGCCGATTCGCATCGACACGTTGACGATGATGCTGGGAACCGTCTCTGGAAAAATATGCTTCCATATAATCCGGTTATGCTTGGCACCCATCGATCTTGCCGCCTCTACATATAAAGACTCCTTCGCGGAGAGTGTTACACTTCGAATAATTCTGGCAAACGACGGTGTGCCAAAGACCGCCACCGCGATCACCACATTGGATAATCCCGGCCCCAAAATCGCTACGATTCCAATGGCTAGCAGCAGGTCAGGAAAGGAAAACATGACGTCACTGCCCCGCATAATGAGACGGTCGATCCAGCCGCCATAATAGCCGCTGATCAGGCCGAGAATCGTGCCGAGAACTGCGGATATGAATACCGCACTTAAGCTGACCGCCATGGTCAACCGGGTTCCGTCAATCAAGCGGCTCAGAATATCGCGGCCGTACTCATCCGTGCCCGCCCAGTGGGCAGCCGACGGGCCTTGCATCATCGCATCGTAGTTGGGCTCATTCGGAGGATACGGAACGATATGCGGACCGATCACCGCCAGCACAAGTAGTAACAAGATAAATCCGCTTGATATTACGGCAAGCTTTTGTTTCATGAATTTAGATGTAAACGCTCTGAATTTGCCAGTTGCCTGGCTCTTTGCAAGCATATCCTCCGGCGCGGAGGAATGGACCGTCACTGTTGAATTGTCGCTCATGAGTTCCCCCTCCTATTTCGATGCATACCGGATTTTTGGATTCAGTACACCGTACAATAAATCAACAATCAGGTTAATCAGGATAAATTCCGCTGCAAACAGCAGTAAAAGTGCTTGAATGACGGTATAGTCCCGGAAAGCGATCGAGTCTACCAAGAGACGCCCCATGCCCGGAATACTGAATACGGTCTCAACCATAACCGAGCCGCCCAGCAAAAATCCGAACTGCAGCCCAGCAACGGTTACGACCTGAATCAAGGAGTTGCGAAGCGCATGCCTTCCGACAACAACGAATTCCCGCAGACCCTTCGCGCGTCCGGTCCGGACATAATCCTCGCGCATCGTTTCTAGCATCGACGTACGGGAGTATCTCGCCAGCATGGACATAATCCCGGCCCCTAGCGTAAAAGAAGGCAAAATATAGGATTGCCAGCTGTCGACACCGCCTGTCGGGAACCAACCAAGCTCAACGGAAAAAATTTGAATCAGTACAAGACCAAGCCAGAATCCTGGCAGGGAAATACCGGATATCGCAGTCAACATTCCGATATAGTCCGGCCATTTTCCGCGATTGACGGCGGATATGATACCAATGATCAGACCGATAACCAATGCCCAGCCAAGGCTGGTAAAGGTCAGGACAATGGTCGGGAAAAACCGGCTTTCCAACATGTCCGTTACCGGCAGATTGGAAGTAACGGATACACCCAAGTCACCCTTCAACAGATCACTCATATAGTTCACATATTGCTGCCATAGCGGCAAGTTTAAGCCTAGCTGCTCTCGAATCCCGTTGATCTCCTCAAGGGTGGCATCCTTACCTGCAACAAGTCGTGCCGGATCTCCAGGAATAAGGTGAATGAACATAAATACAAGAATGGATACAACGAACAACAGCGGGATTACACCCAGCAGCCTCTGAATTGCATATCTTCCCAAAGGATGTGCCTCCTTTCAACATGCCTGCTTTTAAAATACGATGGGCCGCTTCCTTATTGATTCAAGAGGCGGCCCACCACAAGGTATACGTTTAGCAAGCTCTTCGCAGCCTGATTATTTGACTTCTGCGTTGATCACGCTGATCGATCCGTCCGGAAGGGCTTTAACGCCTTCAAGATAAGCTCTCTTGCCGGTTATGACCTGATCAACCCCGAGGAATGCCCAAGGAGCGTCTTCCCAGATTTGTTTTTGGATGTTGGCATAGATTTCTTTTGCATCCTCCGCTTTGACGGATGCGTTGGCATCCTTGATCCATTGGTCTACATTGTCGTTCTTATAGTAAGCGGTATTGGAACCAGCCGGCGGGAAGAACTCGCTGCTGAACAGACCTTTGGTTGCGCCGTCGGCATCACCGGACGATGGGGACCAGCTTACATACCACATTTGAATTTTTGCGTTTTCCGGCGTAGCGGAGTTAATCTGATCGGACAGGGTAGCTCCTTCCATCGATTTTACGTCGACTTTGATTCCGACAAGCGCCAGCTGCTGCTGGATGAACTGCATGCCTTTCATCGTTTCGGAATCATTCTCTCCCCAGAGCTCTGCTTCGAATCCGTCCGGATAGCCTGCTTCCGCCAAGAGGGATTTTGCTTTCTCCAGATCGTAATCATAACCGGATTGCTCGGAATAGTGCTGTGTCATGGATGACATGGAAGACTTCAACTTCGAACCCAGTCCGGATTTAACGACTTTAATGTAAGCATCTTTATCGATTGCATAGTTGATGGCTTGACGAACTTTCAGATCGTCATAAGGCTTCTTCATGGTGTTAAGCGTAATATAACGAACGATCGTGGAATCGATCTTGTCGATGACGATATTGGAATCGCCTTCTACTTCAGAGACCTGCTCCGTTGGCATTGGATAAATGAAGTCCGCTTCGCCCGTTTTCAGCATTGCGATCCGGGAACCGTTCTCCGGTACCGGTTTGAACGTAATGCTGTCGACCTTCGGAAGACCCTCTTGCCAGTAATCCTCATTCTTTACAACAACAAGGCGGTCACCTTGAATCCATTCCTTGAACTTGTATGCTGCCGTACCTACAGGATTCTTCGTGATGTCAGCACTTTCTTTGAGCGCTTTCGGGCTGATCATCAGCGCCATCGCGGTCTTGTTCAAGAAAGCGTTGTACGGCTGACTAAGGGTGATGACAACCGTGTGGTCATCCGGAGTTTGAACATCGGCGACGGCAGAGAAGCTTTTACGCATTCTAAGGTTGTTCTTTTCATCCATGATGCGATCCAGGTTGGCTTTTACGGCTTCTGCGTTGAAATCCGTTCCATCATGGAACTTCACGTTCTGGCGCAGATTGAATGTGTACGTCAGGCCGTCTTCACTGATCTTGTAATCTTCAGCCAGTACAGGAACGAGTTCCATCTTCTCGTTGAAACCCATCAAACCTTCGTACATCGTGCGTGCACCCGAAATGGAGTGCGTGTCTCCGGCATTGTGAGGGTCAAGTGTAATGAAGTTGGCGTTAATTGCAATGACAACATCTTTGTTATCTTTTGTCACCGGCTTGGTCTCGCCGCCGCCTTCACTTGCCCCTTTGCCGCTTCCGCTGTTTCCGCCGCAGCCTGCCGCAACAATCGTAAATGCGAGCAGCAGCATGAGCAGTGACCATGTTCTACCTTTGAATCTCATTGTTTTACTCCCCCTTTGATGTAGTGAATATCTATAGATTCACTCGCCGCTTCGGCAAATAACATCCTGCCGATCGCCTTGAGTTCCTCACGTCTTAAACATTCCATTCATATACCGCGCGGCGTTCGCCGACCAGCGTACCGCCATCATTGAAAATCTCATTCGGTACCAGCGCATACAAGCGGTCGATCGTAGCCTGATTGCCGTAACCCAGACGCTCCAGGATGGAAGCGATGATGCATGGCCATACTTGCTCGGAGCCATCGGACACTTTAAGCGAGATCGCCAAGCGTTCTTTTCGAAGACCGATGCCATACACGCCCTTGGCGCCGCCCTTGGCAGTCAAATTGTGGTCCCGGAGCAAAGCTGAGCACACAAACTTGGTGTCTGCAATGATATCCGGATACTCATTCATCCGTTTTGCCATTCTGGCAGCTGCTTCCGCCGTCTCAGCGTCCTCGATCAAATCCGGGCAAGCCAGCTTAAGGAAGGCGTACCCGATACGGTCCAGCGGAAGCGCGAAGATGGGAAGGCCACAGCCGTCAATGCCTTGCGGAATCGAGGAAACCGGAACCTCGGCAAAATAAGCCAGCGTTTCAATGATTTCTTGCTGAGCCGGATGCTCCGGCTTATAATACGTGCTCTCATCCCAGCCCATATGCTTACATAGGGCAATCAAGCCGCTGTGCTTACCCGAACAGTTATGGAAGATCCGACGTTTGTCCTCATGATCCCGATGGCGCTGCGCCTTGGCATCCTCGTTCAGTGGATAAGTTGCGCAGCAGTGAAGCGCTTCTTCCTGAATCCCCGTTTTCTTCAAAATAGATTCCAATGCATCAATGTGGAAGCGTTCACCCCGGTGGGAAGCGGCAAACAATGCCGTTTCTTCCCCGGTTAGTCCGTATACTTCGTCAATCCGGCGTTTCATCACAGGTATGGCTTGGAACGGCTTAGCCGCCGATCTCAGAAAAGTCATATGATGCGGATCACCCGCTGCGTAAACCACATTCCCGTTCTCGTCTACAACACTGATCGCTCCGTAGTGGATGTTCTCCAGTACATTTCCGCGATATTCCTCTACTAATGGCACAAATCCCATGATGTTGCTCCCCCGATCTCCAGATGAATTAATTCAGTTGAAAATAACGATCCTGCGCGACAAGTCCCGATCCGATGATGACCCCATGCTCGTGAAGCTCGGAGCGGACAATCGTAAAGGAATCCTGAAGCGGTTCCCAGATATACTGTGAGTAGCACAGATCGGTGATCTCTTCGTAAACTTCCGGGAACTTGTCCAGGATCTCGCCGCTCAATATGACGCTGTCCGGATTATACATGCTGACGACGTTATTGATCGTAATCGCCATATACGCAAGGGCTCTATCGATTAAATAGGTCGCCCATCGTGTTCCAGCCCGTCTTTCCGCGAACAGTTCCTCAATCGTACGAACGGGTTTAATCTTGCTGGCTTCCGACAACAAGGACGGTATATTGATATAGGTTTGGAGGCAACCGGCTTTACCGCAGTCACACATCATACCTTCAGGGTCCACCGTCGTGTGTCCGATTTCCCCTGCGCTGTTGGTCACCCCGCGGTAAATTTCCCCTTCCAGGATCAGTGCTGAGCCCACGCCATTACCGAACCCAAGGAGGACCGTCCGGTTGGAGCCGTATGCCGATCCCTTAAGCTGCTCCGCCAACGCCTTTACCTTCAGCTCATTGTCTACGACCGATTGAAGCCCGGTTAATTCCTTGAGTCTCTCGGCAAGCCTCACATTCTTCCAACCAAGCTGTACCGAGAAATTGACCACTCCGGCATCAACATCGATGATGCCCGGCAGTCCCACGCCAATCCCTACCACCCGTCTGCGATCAATATCGCATTCCAGGATGAGTTCTTCAATGGTGCCCGCAATTCGGGCTACCGTGGATTCTGCCGAATCCTCCGGCGATCTCGGAAAACTGCCGCTGCACAACACACTTCCCTGAACATCGATGAATCCAATATTGGCTTGATGGCGATCAAGCTCAACGCCGATCGAGATGACCGCCGTATCCAGCAGTCTTATTAAGGAGGACTTTCTTCCGCGTCCGGCCGAGGCTTGTTCTTCTGTTTCGTGAACGTACCCTTCTTCCGTCAGCTCCGATACGATCCGGCTGACCGTTGTCGGACTCATTCCCGTCTGTTTGGCAATCGCTGCCCTTGAAATCGGCTGTTCGTTCTTGATGATTTGGAATACTGTGAGTCTGTTCTGCCGCTTCATAAAGTCTTGATCATGCTTTTTCATGAAGACATCCCCTATTTAATTTCACCAGTAGATTAATAAGATCATTTTTTTAAATAAAACGATCCGGAATCATCAAAAAACCGTGATTATTGTCAAATTTATTATTTTTATTCTCCAGTGATATTAATAATAAAACGCGTTTTGTAAATGTGTCAATATATATGACACATTTAAATTAATATTTTTTTGTTTCTGGAAATGTAAGTGTTTCACAATTTTATGAAAGAAAATCAATCTCGTGTATACATACAAATGGCCACGTCCCGTGAACAATATGACATCAACCTGACGTAAATTTTTCTAAAATGTAAATAACACCGCCCTGTTAATTCATGAATAAAGCCACCCAAGAAAAGAATGATGGGAACATTCTTCATCCTTGGATGGCTTCAAAAGGAGGAACTATGTCATATTTCCGCTAGGATCCTAGGTTTTCAAGGGCTTCCTTGCATGATCCTCCCATAACGAATTAAACCACCCGAGAAATTAATTCGAGGAGCCTCGAATATCCCGGATGGCTTATGTATAGAGAACACGTATTTTGATTAACGCATGAGTGCAGCTTAAACATCGCTATATTTTCCGACTATTAATCGCATCACATATAGAATTACAACGTGTAATCCTTGCTCTTCTATTTTAATCATTTAATCTTTAATCTCTTATCTTTTAGTCTCTTATCTTTAATCTTTTGAACTTTCCCACCAGCGGAGGTTTGAGGATAGCCGATCCTTTGGGAGTCCGTTTCTACCTTGCCCATTCCATTCCCGAAACGGACGGACAACAGAGCGGATAGACTCAAACCGGAGCGTCCGACCGACTCAAACCGGAGCGCATGAGCGCCCTACTTGTTCTTGTAGTATTCAACCGCTTTATCGAAATAATGCTTCTGGTCTTCCGGCAGATCCTCAAAATAAAAAATGGCCGCCACCGGACAAGCCGCTTCGCAAGCCCCGCAGGAGATACAAATATCGGTATCGATGTAGAACTGGTCATCTCCTTCTTCTATACAATCCACAGGGCAAACGTCAACGCATTCTCCCGCTTTCTCTTCGATACAAGCTGAGCCAATAACATACATCCGTCATTCCACCTTCCCGAGTGTAAATAATCTTTCAATCTTTCGGCTGGCTATCATTGCAAAAGCACAATCTTCATCATTCCTTGGTTTCCATACTTTTTATACTAAAATATATCATAATTATGTGGTTAATCATGCCAATTGTCAATAAACCGCGTGATGATAGCCTCAAAAACTGCCATTCCGGTTGACTTATAGAAGGTAAAGACATAAGATGAGACATATTGCTTTTTAACCTTTTTAGTTGAAAAAGAAAGCATTCATCGAGAAACAAGGCGGTGATTATAGTGGATCAAGAAGTCGCATACAGTACCCGCGAGTATATCATGCAAATGTTAAAAATAAATGGTGAACTCAGCACAAAATCCATAACCGAGGCACTGGGTATAACAGGCATGGCCGTCCGGCGCCATCTGGAAAGCTTGAAGAGTGAGGGTTACATCACCTATCGAACCGTGAAACAGCCGATGGGAAGACCCGTCTCCTTATACAGTCTTACGGAATCCGCCGAGGATTTTTTCCCTAAAAACTATCATGCGCTTGCACTCGATCTGCTGAACGAGCTGCAGGACGAGGCCGGTGACGAAATGATTTCACGGCTGTTCGACAAGCGAAAGGATACATTGCTGAACAAGTATACGCCTACGGTGAAAGCCGATGCTCTAGAAGATCGGGTTGCTGCCCTTGCTCAGATTCAGAATGACAACGGATATATGGTAGATTACAAAAAAGTCACCGAGGAAGAATACCTCCTCGAGGAACTGAATTGCCCTATATCCCAGGTAGCCAATCGGTTCCAACACGCATGCCGCTGTGAGCTTGACCTGTTTCAATCCTTGCTGGAAGCGGATGTGGAACGCACCGAGTGCCTTGCCAAGGGCGACAAAAAATGTGTATACCGTATTCGAAAACAGACCGAAGCCAAGCAAACATAATATCTGTTATTGCCACATCAGGCTCCTTCCATACGGGAAGGGGCCTTTTTTTGTTAGAGATAAGGAAGTATAAACTTCAGAAGCTTACCCACCTTATCTCGCAAGAAAAACTTCCGCTATATGCGGTCTGTCTTCTGAGAAAGTACGTCGATAGACGTTTTCTTATTGTCCTTGTCCTATTCTATTCTCTTAAATCGCAAGACATGTCCAATTCTTTGGATTATTTCAGCACCAGCAGTCGATCATCCTGATCGGAAGGCACACCCCGGCCATCCGTATTGTTGGTAATGACATAGGTTTTGCCGTCATGGACTTTGACGTCTCTTAATCTGCCTTCACCTTCCAATACAACCTCAAGCGAGGCGTCCTCCGGCCGAAATTGGTACAGCATCTGGCCGCGAAGAGTTGCCACGTACAAGCGGTCCTGCTCATCAAAAGCGATGCCGGAAGGTGCGATTGCCGTTTCGCCGCTATGGTAAATCGGGAGCTTCATGCCTTCTAACCTATCGTCGCCATAGATCTCGGGCCAGCCGTAATTGCTGCCGGCCGTGATCTCATTAATCTCATCGTGTCCGCCAGGCGTACCTGACGGTCCATGCTCTGAGCTGTACAATTCACCTTCCGAATTCCAGGCCAAGCCCTGTGAATTCCGATGCCCTAGCGTATAGACATAAGAGCCTGCAGTCGGATTATCCGCCGGTACCTTGCCATCCAGCGTCAATCGCAAGATTTTGCCTGCTAGGCTTTCCTGGTTTTGCGCAAGCTCTCCTTCTCCCGAATCCCCTGTCGTTACGTAGAGCATATCGTCGGGTCCGATTGCAATTCTGCCTCCGTTATGCACATTAGAGCCGGGAATACGCTCCAGGAAGACTTGCGACTCTGTCCATTGATTCCCGTCCTGCTTCAAAAGGACCAACCGGTTCATAATCTTTCCACCCTGATCATAGGTGTGGTAGGCAAAGGCCTTGCCGGAATCCTGAAAATCCGAGGCTAACGCAAAGCCCAGGAATCCGCCTTCTCCTTGGTGGGCGACCGGCTTCTCGGTTTGTACCGACTGCCTGGTTAGTGTGCCGTCCTTGATCTGAACGATGTTTCCTTCCCGCTCGCTGACATAAATCGTATCGCCGTCAAAATCGATCGACCAAGGGGTCCTCAACTGCTCTGCAAGCACATGATACGAGGAATCGTATTTCTCTTCCCGATGGTCTTCCTGCCTCCCTTCTTCCTTGGCAGGGGGAGACTGTGTACAAGCAGCAAGAAGAAGCACAACCGCGGTTAACACAGCGCCAAGTCCCTTTCGTTTCATAATCCAGCACCTCCCGGTGAATTTTATAGCTCCGGTGTCATCATCTGGATGCCTTGCTCCATGTCCTGTAATGAACGCATCACAATATCCTCATCGCTAAACGATTCGATCTGGCTGCCAGCTACATAACGGGTCTCATGTCCTCGTCCGGTAATAATGATCCTGTCCTCGTCACCTGCCAATTCCACAGCTCGTTGAATGGCTTCTTTACGGTTCAGGATAACCTCCCAATTCCCTGCCTCATGCGAGGTTAAGCCTCCCAGCATCTCAGCCATAATCTGCTCCGGATCCTCCGAGAACGGATTGTCCGTCGTGAACAACACATAATCTGAATATGAAGCCGCAATGTCCGCCATGATCGGACGTTTCAACCGATCCCTTTCGCCCCGGCAGCCCATCACGCATATCATTTTGCCCGCCGTAATTTCCTTGGCCGATTGCAAAGTTGCCTTAAGTCCATCCGGATTATGCGCATAATCCACAACCACGCGAAATCTTCGTCCCGTCTCTATTTCTTGAAAACGTCCATGAACCCCTGCAAACTGTTCTAGACTTCTGCAGATTTCTTCAAGCGGTATCCCTTCCAGCAAGCAAGTGGTTATGGCGGCAAGCGCGTTATACACGTTGTGAACACCATGCACCTTCAGACTGAAGTCGCCGTGTCCCCATGGCGTGTCTACATGGAACTTGCAGCCCTCCCGCAAGTTTTGAATATGCGTTGCCCGAACATCAGCCTCGTTTCGAATGCCATAGGTTACGATCTGTGCGGATGTGCGTTTTGCATAATAGGATGATGCTTCATCATCCGCATTCAGGATCGCCTTCTTCAGCATGTCACGGTTACTGTTGCCCAGTTGGGCGAACAACAGCTCCTTCGTATTGCGATAGCTCTCCATATTCTGGTGGAAGTCCAAATGATCATGCGACAAATTCGTAAAGACCACGGTTTGAAAATCGCAACCACGCACTCTTCCCATGTCCAATCCGTGGGAGGACACCTCCAACACGGCATAGGCCCCGCCATGGGTGGCCATCGTGTGAAAATAACGCTGCAGCTGGATCGTATCCGGCGTGGTATTCAGCGTTTTCTCCATAAGATCTCCGATTTTCATATACAGGGTACCGATAATGCCCGTTTTGCGGTGAGTGTCGTTCAGTATCTTTTCTACCATGTGCGTTGTCGTTGTCTTGCCGTTTGTCCCGGTTATTCCGATCAGTTTCAATTGCTGGGTAGGATCTCCAAAAAAGGCGTTTGCGAGAATCGGCAGAATTCTTCTGGTATCCGGTACCCTTATATGTGTAACGTTTTCTGGTAGTCCCGGCAGCTCCCGTTCAGCCACAATGGCAACAGCGCCGTTACGTATCGCATGCCAGGCATAGTCATGGCCATCAACGTGAAAGCCTGGAACACAGACAAACAAGCCGCCAGGCCGGATCTCTCTTGAATCTGTATCCAGGTTCGTAATATCCACAGATGAACTGCCCGTTATCGTCTTAAGAATCAGCCGCTCCGTCAGTGATTTCAGGATCATGTCAGGTTCCTCATCTCGTGATGTAATCAATATCCCAGGTTCAGGTGGCAGTGTCATATATAAGATGTAGAATTTACGACTATGTATCGTTTTAACCAACATTTCTTATTAACCTAACCAAGCAGGGGCATTCTGAAACAAGAATGTGATGACTGGAAGTGTTAACCATGTTACGCTGAAAGTAAGCGGTTGCAATTATGATTTAAAAGTGGTTGATGCAGCCTGCAAGAATATAGGATGCGGGACGAGAATCCACTCCGTTATTCCATATCTGCTTGAAAGGAGAACCATCGATGGGACCGTTCACGGACGATTTGCTTCAAAATAAAGTCGTAATGATTACGGGCGGCGCCACGGGACTTGGGCGCGCCATGGGAGAGAAATTCGCGCAGCTTGGCGCTAAACTCGCCATATGCGGACGCCGGGAGGAGGTTCTACAGCAGACCGCTGAAGAATTAAAACAGCAAGGCTGCGAGGTATGGTACAAAAGCTGCGACGTTCGAGACCCTGCGCAGATTTCGGCTTTTGTTGATGCGGCAGAGCAGCATTACGGAGGTATTGACGTGCTTGTCAACAATGCAGCCGGGAACTTCATCAGCCCTACCGAGCGCCTCTCTCCCCGGGCTGTAGATGCCGTGCTGAACATCGTGCTGCATGGCACCTTTTACGCAACCCTTGAAGTCGGCAAACGCTGGATTGAGCAGGGCAAAGGCGGAACGATGCTTAACATCGTCACAACTTATGCTTCTACAGGCTCTGGCTATGTGGTCCCTTCTGCAGCCGCAAAAGCGGGCGTGCTTGCGCTGACACGTTCCCTCGCGGTGGAATGGGCCCCTTACGGGATCCGACAAGTCGCGATCGCCCCGGGGCCATTCCCGACCGAAGGCGCATGGTCAAGATTATCGCCCACGCCGGACCTGGAGCAAAAGATGATCGATCGCATCCCCCTAAAACGCGTAGGGGATGCAGAGGAATTAGCTAATCTCGCCGCGTATCTCATCTCCGATTATGCCGGTTATATTAATGGTGACGTGATCACCATCGATGGCGGCGAATGGCTCCGGGGTGCGGGACAATTCAACGACCTGGCTGAAGTGACTCATGAGCAATGGGAACGGCTGGCCGAACTGACACGCAGGGGCAAATAACCCCATACTTAAGAAAACATCTATCGACGTGCTTTCACAGTGGACAGACTGCATTTAGAGGAAACATAGCGATTATCAGTTTTACTGCAAACTTATACATTCCCTTATCTTAAATTAGCCCCAAGCCAGTGAGCATGCTGTAACTGCTCTTGCTTGGGGCTAATCCTGCAACCTGTATTATTCGTTAATTCTCATAGGAATCGACCAGCAGGGCGTACACGATGCCTGGCCCGTGAACGCCAATCGTAAGATCGTTCTCGATATCGGCGGAACGGCTCGGGCCCGAGATGAAATGGATTCCCGCCGGCAGCTGCTCGCGTCCGGCCTGGTCAAACTGAACCAGAATCTGGCCTAATCGGGTAACCATTCGCTCTATTGGGATGATGGCTATTAACACGGTCGGCAGCAGGCTGACCGAACGTCCTTTATGCGGAGCTGATTTCACCGTAATCGAACCGGTGTACGCCGCAGCATAATCCGCCATGACGACACCAAAATCGGCTCTGGCAGCGACAGCCCTCCAGTCCGTGTCCGCTGCCTCATTCCAGGAAAGAACAAGCGCCTCCGGCAAGCTCTCTTCCAGCCCCAGGCGGTCCAGCGCGTCTTCCTGCTGACGAAGAATCGTAGCCGCACTCATCTCCATCGCTTTGTCCCTAATAAACCGGCTGACCTCTTCGTGATGGCTCAGCCTTACCACATGGCCTCCTGCCGCTTCAAAGTTGGCGGTAAACTGCGTAATCCTCTCCTCGAGCGGCCACTCAAACTCATTCCAGAAATCGGGGGCACCGCGGAAAGGGTGCTCCGGAGCGGTGCGAACCCGGCTTCTGCCCAGCTTCGCGGCAATTCCATCCATGAACTGCTCCTGCTTCTTGCGAGACTGTTCTTCAAGACGGCTCAGCCAGCTGCGTTCGGTTTCGTTAGTCATGGGCCTTCTCCTCCTTTCCGAACTTCTGCTGCTGAAGCCGCTCCTTCAATCGGTTTGCGATGTCAGGGTCCATTGTCCCGGAAGTTCCGCGAATATCCTGCTCCATCTCCGGCCATCGGTCACGGAAGGATTGCTTAGGGAGACTTGGGGTTACCCTGTATGAATTCCACCCCTTCAAAGGTCCGATCCGCGTTCGAATCTCGCCGCCTCGAACCACCAATTTCTGGCCCCACTTTCCGAGGGATACCACGCTGCGATAACGCTTGGCATTCCCCATGATCGCCGAGAAGCCCTTCATGCCCATCGCTTCCAGCTTGTCACCGCGCCCGGCTTCAATCTTCCGGCGGCGCAGGGATACCAGCATATCATGCAGCGGAATCTTCACGGGGCATGCTTCATAACAAGCGCCGCACAGGCTGGATGCATTGGCTATATCGTCCCATTCCGCGACGTTCTTGTTCAAGGCCGGCGTTAATACGGCACCGATTGGGCCGCTATACGTGCCTCCATAGGCGTGCCCGCCAATATGGCGATATACGGGACAGGCATTCAGGCAGGCGCCGCAGCGTATGCAGTTAAGCAGCTCCTGAAATTCGGGGTCGCCGAGCTGAAGAGAACGTCCGTTATCAATGATGATAATATGCATCTCGTCCGGTCCATCGGCATCCAGTTCTCTTTTCGGACCACTGATACCGGACATGTATACCGTCAGCTTCTGACCGGTCGCCGAACGCGGGAGCAAGGTAGCCATGACTTCGAGATCCGCCCATGACGGAATAATCCGCTCCATGCCCATCAGGGTAATCTGCGTCTTGGGCACCGTCGTCACCATGCGGGCATTGCCTTCATTCTCGAACAACACCATTGAACCCGTCTCGGCGATCGCAAAATTACACCCCGTCATGCCAATGTCGGCTTCAAGGAATTTTTCTCGCAGCTTCATGCGGACAAAACCTGCCATAATCGCCGTATCGGGCGGCAGCGTTTCGCCTGCCTCTGCAGACAACAGCTCCGCAATCTGGTAACGGTTCTTATGGATGGCGGGAATGATAATATGAGAAGGCGTTTCATCCGCCAGCTGAATAATATACTCGCCGAGATCCGTTTCGACGGCCTCCACTCCGATCGAATCGAGCGCCTTGTTCAAATGCAGCTCCTCGGACACCATCGATTTTGATTTCACGACGGACTTGGCCGACTTATGCTCCGCAATCTCAAGGGAGATCGCGACCGCTTCTTCCGCCGTCTCCGCAAAATGGACATGGGCTCCGTTCGCCCTGGCCTGCTCAGCAAACTCATTCAAATAATAATCCAGGTGAGCGATAGTATGGAGCCGGATTTGGCGTCCCCGTTCCCTCCACTCATCCCAGTTGCCATGCTCCTCCGACGCAAGCTTTTTGCCGAGCCGCAGCCGCTCTGTCGTAAACTTCACCGCATTGCGCAGAAAATCATTGTTGAGGGCGTAACCTGCACGTACCTTAACCGTTTGCGCATTCGATTCAGCTGTGCTCATGTACGCCCACCCCCTCATACAACAGCTCGGCCAAATGCTTGACCTGAACCTTCGCGCCCCGGTGGCGCAGATTGCCGGCAATATTCATAAGGCAGGCCATATCGAGACCGACAAGCACGGATGCCTCGGTCTCCAGCACATGATCGCTTTTCTCTGTGACCATCGCCCCCGAAATGTCCGCCATTTTCACGGCAAACGTTCCGCCGAACCCGCAGCAATCCTCTGCAAACGGCAAGGGGACGAGCTCCAACCCTCTGACGTGACTCAGCAGTTTCATTGGCTGCTCCTTAACCCCGAGCAAGCGGCTTCCGTGACAGGATGGGTGATAGGTTACCTTTTGCGGATAGACTGCGCCAACATCGGACACACCCAGCACGTCAACGAGGAATTGCGTAAACTCATAGCATTTGGATTGAAGCGCTTTCGCTTTATTCAGGTAAACGGGATCGTCCTTGAACAAATCCGGATAATGATGAATCATATACGTGCAGGACCCCGAAGGGGACACCACAAAGTCGCTGTCGTCAAAAGCGTCCAAAATCGTTCTGGCGCTGATGCGCGCCTCTTCCCAATAACCGCTGTTGTAAGCAGGTTGGCCGCAGCAAGTCTGGATTTCGGGAAATTCCAGCTGCACGCCGTACCTTGCCAGCAGTCTTGCCATCGATTCAGCTACCCGCGGGAACAAGGCATCGCTGAGACAAGTGACAAATAATGAAATCTTCAACATCTTCACCCCGCTTATCATCAGGATATGGACCGAAGAATCGGCCTCTAGCAAGAACCCCCCGGAACGGGGGGATTCCATGCTGCTATGTTATAGAAGTTTGCTCTATACAGATTCGATCTTGATGCCCAAAGCTCGATAAGGTGCCGCTTCCTCATCCGTCAATCTGCGATCGGTAATGATCAGATTCACTTGGGATAGATCGGCAACCTGCGCAAAAGCCTGCGTGCCGAATTTGCTGGCATCGGCGAGCAGAATGGTCTCATCTGTCATTCCGATCATTTTATGCTTGATTTTCGCCTGAAGCTCATTGGATTCGCTAAGGCCCCGCTCGATGTGCACACCCTTGCAGGATAGAAAGGCTTTATCCACGTAGTAAGCATCCAGCGAGCGTTCCGCAAGCGGACCGACAAAGGACAGGGAACGATGAGCCAGAATGCCGCCTGTGGAGATCACCTGAACCCTCTCCTTGGTGCTCAGCTCAGCAGCCACCTTAATCGAATTCGTCAGTACGGTAATCGGAATATCCGGTATGATTTTCGCCATGTACCAAGCCGTAGAGCTTGCATCCAGCAGGATGCGATCATTCGGATGGATTCGCTTAACCGCTTCCTCCGCGATCCGCTGCTTCTCCAGCGCATGCATGATTTCCCGTTCAGCATATGGTATTTCCGGCTGCGACCGCTGAATTTCCGGTTGATCCTTCACGCTAACCGCTCCGCCATGGGAACGGCGCAGGCGCCCTGCTTGCTCCAGCCTGTCAAGATCGCGGCGAATCGTTTCTTCCGTTACACCGCAGAGCTGACTCAGCTCGGAGACTCGGATGCTCCCTCTTTCGTTGACCAACTGTACTATTTTCTCATATCGTTCTGCAACCAGCATCATACCGCCCATCCTTACTGTTCGTATATTCTATCTCTTCCCGGTCCGCTGACCGAACACCCCGTAAGCCTCCTCCCATAAGGAAGTTTCCTTCGGCTCGTAGGTCTTGACCGGGAAGGACTCTCTAATGACTGCGCGTGCTTCCCATATATCGGACAGCTCGCCTTGCGCGATCCACTGCACGGCCATATTGCCGATGGCACTGCCCTCCGCAGGTCCGGCCCATACGGGTTTCCCTATCGCATTCGCAGTCCACTGGCATAATGTTTCATTATGAATGCCACCGCCCACCATATGCAAGCCCTGAAATTTTTGCCCCGACAATTCTTCGGTCAACTCCAGCACATAACGGTACTGCATGGCCAGGCTCTCCATAATGCAGCGTACAAGAGCGCCTACATCCTGCGGAACGCTCTGGTTTGTGCGCGCCGCATATTCCACTACCCGTTTCGGCATATCTCCGGCTGGGAGGAATGCGGGATCGTCGGGATCAATAAAACAAGCAAATGCCGGCGCCGCATCCGCCATCTTAACCAAATCGGGATAGGAGTAGGTTAACCCTTCTCGTCCCCAGGTCCGCTGACACTCCTGCAGGATCCAAAGTCCCATGATGTTCTTGAGCAATCGGTACGTGCCGTAGGCTCCTCCCTCATTCGTGAAGTTCAGCTCTCTGGCCCGTTCATGAATGACAGGCTGATCGACCTCAGTTCCCATCAGCGACCAGGTACCGCAGCTTAAGTAAGCGAACGAACGCTCTATAGCCGGAACCGCGACCACGGCGGAAGCCGTATCATGTTCTGCAACCGTATAGAGCGGAATCGGCGGGATCCCCAGTTCCTCCGTGACGGTTGATCTCAGAGCCCCAACATGCGTACCGGGCTGAGAAACAGGGTGAAATAACTTATGAGGCATATTCAATGATTTCAAGAGATGATCATCCCAGCTCGCCGAAAGCGGGTTATACAGCTGCGTAGTGGTAGCGTTCGTAAATTCATTCGCCATCTCGCCGGTCAAGAAGTACCGAAGCAAATCGGGAATCATCAGAAAACGCTCGGCTTCTTGAAGCAGGTAGGGCTTCTGCCGCTGCAAGGAAGCCAGCTGATAGATCGTGTTGAAGGAGAGGAACTGAATCCCCGTCCGATCAAAGATCTCGGCAGGAGGCACATCCCGGAAGACCTGTTCCATCACGCCATCCGTGTGCGTGTCCCGATAATGATACGGATTCATAAGCAGCTCCCCGCTCCGATCCAGAAGTCCGAAATCCACCGCCCAGGAATCAATGCCGATGCTCGTCGGGAGACTATGCTGTCCCTTCAATCGGAGCAAGCCCTGCTTCATCTCGTGGTAGATCCGCAATATATCCCATTGGAAACGGTCGCCGATTCGAACCGGATCGTTCGGGAACCGGTGAATTTCCGTTACGTCGATGGTTCGGCCGTTCCATTGGCCCAGCATGGCCCTGCCACTGCTTGCGCCCAAATCAAATGCAAGAACGCTCAAGGCTCCCCAGCCTCCTTGTCAGATCATAATCAACGATTCAGGCACGAGCCCGAGTGATACTCCGTCTCTTCTCATGCTTGCGTACGCTTCAGCAATACATCCTGTTCATACTGTTTCACTTCGGACAGCCACTCTTCTCTTACAGGTACGCCCATGCGTTCGCAGTAATAATCCCACACCGCTCCAAACGGATAGAATTTAAACTCTTCCGTTAACGCCAGGCGAGTTGTGTAATCGCCTTCAAGTTCGGCCTGTTTCAGCCGATCCACAGGTTCCAGCTTGGCGCGCAGCAGCGCCTTAATCGTATTGCGGGTACCGATAACCCACGCGGCGATACGGTTAATGCTGGCATCGAAAAAGTCCAGTCCAATGTGGGTAACATCCAGCAGGTTATTGCGTACCAGCTCGCGCCCAATCTCGGTCAGTTCATCATCCATGATAACGACATGGTCGCTGTCCCAGCGCATCGGCCGGCTGACATGAAGGAGAAGTCCGTCGGTGAAAAGGGCAAGCGATGACAGTTTGCCGGCAATGCTCTCGGTTGGATGGAAGTGACCCGCATCCAGGCAGATCAGCTTGTTGTTTCGAATGCCGTATCCCATGTAGAACTCGTGCGAACCCACAACGTAAGCCTCGGAGCCCAGTCCGAACAGTTTACTCTCGACGGCATCGAGGTTCCATTGCGGATTAATATCTTCAGCAAAAATTTCATCCAGCGCTTCCTTCAGCCGCTGCCTCGGCGCCATTCGGTCTACCGGCATATCCTTGTATCCATCCGGAACCCAGATATTCGTCACGCACGTTTGACCCAGCTGTTCGCCGAAGTAAGCCCCGATTCTTCGCGATGCCTTGCAATGCTCAATCCAAAATTGACGGATTGCCGGATCGGCATGACTCAGCGTAAACCCATCCTTCGATTTGTGGTGGGAGAAGCAGGTCGGATTAAAATCGAGTCCGATTCCTTGCTCTTTAGCCCAATCCACCCAAGATTGGAAGTGCCTCGGCTCCAGCTGATCCAGATCAACGGTTTCGTTGGTATCCGCGTAGATCGCGTGGAGGTTCACCTTGTGGGATCCCGGAATGAGCGACAGCGCTTTTTCCAGATCGGCCCGCAGCTGTTCCGGCGTACTTGCAGCGCCTGGATATTCTCCGGTCACGGAGATGCCCCCGGACAGCTCTTGGTCGCGAAACAGGAATCCCCGGACATCGTCTCCTTGCCAGCAGTGAATGGAGATTTTAATGCGTTCAAGTTCCGTCAAAATTTCGTCCACGTTGATGCCATGCTGCCCATAGAGCTTTTTCGCTTCTTCAAAGTTCCTTGCAACATCCTGCCTCATCCCATATCCTCCCCTATGATGAGGATAGCTAGGTCATCGCTGACCCAGCTTCCCATCTTAATAAGAAAATCTTGACTTCTTGCGGTAGATGCGTTGTATCTTCATTCGATTAACGAGTAAACGCAGCAGGCACCCCGCCGTCAATCGTCAGCATGCAGCCGGTTGTCTTCGAAGATCTTGATGATGCAAAGTAAGCGATGCCTTCGGCAATATCCTGCGGATAGATGTTGACAAGCAGCGTTGTGCGTTTACGATAGTGCTCTTCAAGCTGATCCGGTTCAATCCCGTAAGCTGCTGCCCGCTCGTTTCTCCAGTTCGAATTCCAGATCGCGGAGCCTTGCAGAATGGCATCCGGAAGAATGGTATTGACTCGAATGCCGTATTCTCCGCCTTCCGCAGCAATGCAGCGAGCCAGGTGAGCCTCCAGTGCTTTTGCGGAGCTGTATGCAGTCACGTTTTTGCCGGCATAGACCGAATTTTTCGATCCGACAAACACCATACTTCCGCCAACGCCCTGTGTCTTCATCAACGAGAAGGCCTCCCGTGCAACCAGGAAATAACCTGTGCCCAGCACGTTCATGTTCAGGTTCCATTCCTTCAGCGATGTCTCGTCAAACGGGCTGGATGTCGCAAGGCCCGCATTGTTGACGATAATGTCAACACCGCCATAAGTGATGGAGGTTTCTCGATAGGCGCGTGTTACGGCCTCTTCGTCGGTTACATCCATTTTAACAGCAAAGGCCCGATTCTCCCCGTATTTTGCATTGATTTCCTCAGCTACTTGCTGCGCGCCTTCCAGGTTCAAATCCGCCAAAACGACATGTGCGCCTTCAGCTACCAGCCTGCGGGCCGTGGCACTTCCGATACCGCCTGCTCCCCCGGTGATAAAAGCGATCTGGCGCGAAAACTCCGCTTCGGCCGGTGCGAGACTCAATTTATACAGCTCAAGCGGCCAATACTCCACGTTGTAGGATTCATTTTCACTCAGGGATACAAAATCGCCCAGGGCCGTCGCGCCGCGCATGACCGCAATCGCCCGATGATACAGGGCGCCGCTGACTTGCGACATCGCCCAGCTCTTGCCCGTGTTGATCATGCCGATGCCCGGAATAAGAATGACGCGCGGAGCTGCCTCGAACATCATGTCGCCTTCATGATGGTTGCGTTCAAAATAAGCTTGATACTGCTCTTTGTATGCTGCAATGCCTTCGATCAGCTTTGCCTTAAGGCCTTCGACATCTTCAGCATCAGGTGTCCAGTCGATGAAGAGAGGAACTACCTTGGTATGAACCAAATGATCGGGGCAAGCTGCGCCTACTTGGGACAGCTTCGGCGAATCGATACCGCCGACAAAGTCCAGCACATCCTCTTGATCGTCGAAGGACAGGATCATCTTCTTCACATCGCTGACAGCACCGCGGACCGCTGGCATCACTTCGGCGGCAATGCTGCGGCGCACTTCCGAGGCCAGTGGGGCGAACTTCCGGCCACCGAACAGCTTGTCGTTATTCACTCGCGCTTCGATGAAGGCTTCCGCTTCACTAATGATACGAATCGTTTGTGCGTAACAGGCTTCCGATGTATCGCCCCAAGTGACGAGCCCGTGCTTCTCCATTAGTACAAGCTCGGCTTTCGGATTAGCCAACACCCCTTCGGCAATCATCTTAGACAGCGTAAATCCAGGGCGAACGTATGGTACCCACACAAATCGGTCGCCAAAGATCTCCCGGGCTAATTCTTTGCCGTTATGGGCGCAGCATAAGCTGATTATTGCATCCGGATGCGTATGGTCCACATGCCGAAACGGCAAGAAAGCGTGCAGCAGCGTTTCAATGGATGCGCGCGGGTGCTTCGCATCGACCATGCAGTGACCCAGGTAAGCTACCATCTCTTCATCCGACATCGAATCCCTTTCGAATAGTGGCCGGATGTCCTCCATCCGCAAGCCTGTGAAATTGCCCGCTTTCATGGTAGCCAGATCCGATCCGCTGCCTTTTACGTACATAACCTCTATGTCTTTGCCGCGAAAATCCTGAATCGTTGTTTTGCTGGACGTATTGCCGCCGCCCCAGTTGCATACACGCCGGTCGGAACCGATTAAATTCGAACGGTAGACCAGCTCATCCAATGTATTTTGTGCTTGCTGTGCCTTTGACTGTTCCCATAAGCTTTGAACCATGAAGTTTCCCCTCCGATTGACCATATGAATTTGCTTTCATTTGTTTCCCATAATATCACGCCCGTTTATCTTTGGATAGTATATTTTCAAAAATAAACACAGATTTATTTATGTTTATTTAGGATTACGTTTTGTGAATCTATTACAAACAAAAAAAGCAGCCCTGCCAGAGTTGCCTCTAATCAGAGCTGCTATGCTGCTATATGATGAAACTATGATTTGTTCGGGCCTGCGGCTGCCATTTGATCCGCCTTTGCAATTCCTTCAATCAATACATCACGAAACGCAATTTCGTCATCATTGACGTAACCCATAAATACAATCTCCGAGATATCTTTATGGTTGAAAAAAATATTGGAATCCGCGGTCAGATTCCCGTGAGGATAGAAGCAGGCCACGTAATCCCAACGCTTCAACGTCTTGGAGTCGTTCTGCATTCGACCATAGATCATCAGCGTCTGGTCCCATTCCTTGAACTTGACTACAGATCCGATTGGCAGCAGCTTCTGTTCCGTTTGCTCATGCTGTTCCATGTTGATCAACCCTTCAATATTTTTTTACCGATCCAATATACAATCGACACAACGAGCGGTACTCCAACGAGAAAGGATAGGCAAATGACTGCTTTTTCCGCAGCTGCGTAACTTGTGTCAAGCAGGTTGGGAATCACGGTGCCCAGCACACCGACAACAGCAATGATCACCATTATGTATTTGAAACGTTTTTGTTTATCGCTCATCGGCGGTGCTCCCCCTTCTATTTTACCGTAATCGCTCCTCCGAGCCCGACAAGGCTTGCTCCTGGTCCTAACGGCACGTGGAACTTTAAACCGCTCTTCCCTACCTCAGCCGATGCGCCGAGTACGCCGAGTGAAGCGGAACCTCCAATATGCAGCTCCTTATCCGTCCATGGAAGCGGAATATTCACGCCGCCTTCATATTTGTTTAATGTTGCTTCAGCCCCGACGCTGAGCGTGCCATCCTTGACGGCTGCCTCAACCTCGGCCTTAACCAGGCTAACCGATCCTTCGACATGATCATTAGCATAGCCTGCTTCTACAACCGCCCCGCTGGCATGCGCTCCTTCGGAAAGGCTGGCCCCTGCGCTGCCTGTTATGGCCTTGGCAAATAACCCATTCTCTTCATGCTTGATTACGCTGCCTTCCACATTTACACCTTTAAGTGCTGCATCCAGCGGGTTACTTGAAGATTTTGCAGAAACACCGGAAGCCATGGTTGCAGAGCCTGCTGCAGCTGCCGTTGCGATTCCGGTTCCGGAGGCTGCTCCAGCCAGAATGCCTGCACCGGCAACCGCTCCTGAACCGGCAACTGCTCCTCCAGCGGAAGCACCGTTCACCATCTCATCCGTGGTGCGGAATTTGACGGATATTTGCTTCAGTTCGGTGGATATCGATTGTAAGCACTCCACGAACTTGAGCATCGTTGTCCTGGCATGCTGGTAATCTCCGTAAAACCGCTCGCGGGTCATCCCCTCCCACTGGCCTTCCATTTCATGAATGCTTCGTTGAAGCCTCTCCACCATATCGCTGCTAAGTTGTCCAGACTGAGCAAATTGCGTGGATACCTGCTCCAACTGCTCGGGTGTAACTAAAATTCGATTGGACATAAATACGGACGCCCCTTCTGTCTTTTTTGCTCTGCTCTTCAGGCAGTTTAACAGCATATTTCGATTCCATAAACCTATTAACCGGCCCATCTCGTGAATAACCACATTTTTCAATTTTAGTAGGTATACAGGAAAGGAGCAATCAAGCGAGAGGTTCATTTCTTGGTGACTAATCTAGTAAAAAAGAACTGGCTCCGTTTCTCTCCCGTCCTGATTAACACCCGCTCATCCCCGGCTTTAGTCCAGCCTTGAAATCATTCCGGGGTACAGGGTCCCCTTACATCCCCAGCCTGTTAAAGTCACCCCCATTCTCCTGTAAATTATAAACAATTCATCATTACGGAGAGGGTGTCATTCATATGAATCAACTTGCACGTGAAGCGACGAACCGGGCGATCAAGCTGTATAAGCAGGAGACTTGGCTTTTGCTGACGGGGCTGCTCGGGTTTTTGTTAGCTGGAATATGCGGAATATGGGTATTGGTGAATGGCGGACCTGTCTCGCCCGACGGAGATATCTCCAAAGCGTTTTCCTTCAACGCTGCCCTGGGGATCTTCATCATATCAACCGCCATCATTTTACCGGTTTCCGGTATGAGGCCTCGAAGCAAGTCGATCTACCGCTGGTGTTATATTCCGCTTGTTCTGTTCTCCTATTTCGCCGAAACCGTTCAAAACTTCCGCGGTGTCGATCCGCGGTTCGTACAGGACGGCTCGACCTTTGATTTTGTCATCTCGGCTATTTTTCCTGCTGTTGCGATTCTGCTTATCGTATTTTACCTGATCCTTGGCGCCCAGTACTTCCGCAAGCGCGTAATGCAAGCCCATCCGGAACTCGGGCTCGGCATACGTTATGCCATGATCGCGGTGCTGGTATCTTTTGCAGCCGGCATATGGATCTCCATTAATGCGGGACGCTTTACCGGGATCGGCGGCAATATCATCTGGCTGCACGGATTAGGGTTCCATGCTCTGCAAGCGATTCCTTTTGTGGCGTGGCTGTCCATGAGGAAATCCGTCAACCCTGCGGTTAAACCGATACTGATCCATATTAGCGGCTTGGCGTATTTGTTCGGATTAATCTCCATCGGATGGCAGACGTTTCTTGGATACTCCATCGCCGAATGGTCCTTGCTTCCGATTCTGGCGGGCAGCTGTTTTCTTGTCTCATTCACACCGGTCATATGGCTGCTTGGTCAATCGAATACCTCCGTTGAACCCATCCACAATGTCCACTCCACTCGTAATATATAAGTCTTGTTTAAGAAAAACGTTAATCGACGAACATTCTCAGAAGACAGACCGCGTTTACAGGATGATTTTCTTGCGATATCAGGAAGGCCCATGCTTCGAAGTTTATACTTCCTGACATCTAAAAAAGAGACAGTGCCGGGGAAGTCCCCGCCTGTCTCTTCTATAAAAACACTGCGCCCGTAATCTAAAGCCTGTGACCGCTTAAATAAACAAAAACGGAATGAGGAACAACAGCGCTATGGCTTCCCATGCAAGCACATTGGCTCCCCAGCCGTATCCGCCGTAACCGTAAGGTCCAAATGCGGACGTGTGCGCACCGCCTTTAGTAGACTTCGAGGATTTCTTGCCCTTCTTGCCTGTTGCGGACAATATATATGCGGACGGGTTCGCAAATTCGAGTTCAAGGCCTCGATCATGTACACCGCGTATGGTCCCCACGACTTCCGTTCCATCACGCATGACAGCGCAAACGGTTTTGCCGACGTAACCTTTGCATCCTTCTGCCGAAATTGGTATTCGCTGCACTCTATCTCCCCCTCCCCAGCGTTTGTGTATTATATTCCCCCTGGTGAGAAGGCGGCAGAGATAGATGTCCACGTCGCCAAAAATCCGCAATTGAACCTCACTTAATCACTAGCTTTACGATAGGCTCTAACCATTAAATCTTCGTCGATTGCGCCTTGAAACCGCTCTGATATCACACCGTCCGGCTTAATGACGTAGGTGGTCGGATAGGCCACCACCTCATAGTGTCTCGTGCTTGCTCCGCTCTGGTCGTATAAGACAGGGAAGGTTAAGCCATTTTTCTCGACGAAAGTTTGCACCTCGCTCATGCTATTTTCCAAATGCGTCATATTAACAGCCAGAATGATCACATTCTCATCCTGATATTTATCGTAAAAATCCTGCATATAAGGCATTTCTACCTTGCAAGGCGGGCACCAGGAGGCCCAGAAGTTCAGAAGAACGGTTTGCCCCCGATAATCGGACAGTTTGACCACCTGCCCTTCCCGATTCATCAGCGAAAAATCCGGTGCCCGAAGTCCGGGCTTTAGCCCTTCAGCAATGGTTTCCGGATTGCCTTCCACATTCGGAGATACAATCGCTCCTCGCTCGCTGGCCGAGGTGAAAGCAAAGTCATAGATCACCCACACGAAGAGAGCCCCCATGATGAGCAGCACTGCTCCATTTCTCCCTAGTCCCAGGGTAAGGAAGCGGGACAGCGAAGAATGGAAATGAAGCCAGCTCATCGTCAGCAATATGCCGAATAATAGCATATAGAATAATGAGGAGTTTACACCGGCACCGTCCACCCACAACCACTGAAATACATACCCGGCCCATCCGCACGCAAATGCAGACAACAGTGCGGACTTCAGCAGCAGACCTGAATTCTCCCTTTTTTTGTTCCAGCGCAGAGCTGCGTAGACCAGGGCTAGAACGGCCCCGAGCCATATCCCCTTCGTCCCGCCGGTCATGTAAATAAGCGAGGTGGGATGCTGAACAGTGCGGATCGGATCGAACACCAGCATCCCGAATTTCCATGAAATAAAACCAATGATAAGTACAGATAAATAAGTGTCCAGGATCCATTCCCGCTGCGGCATCTGACGCAAACGAATTCGAAGCGCAGCAAATCCGGCCGCCGCACAGATCAGAAAAATCACGATGTCGGCCCTCATCATAAAAGGACCGATCGGAATTATACTCAAATGCAAACCTCCTCAGGCCGGCAATCCAATTACCCGCCGGGGTATATTCTCATCATAGTAGATTCCCTCTCTAATGTAAACTCAAGCGGGGCATTTTTTAGGAGAATGCCCCAATCCGGTCAATGGAACTCCACAGCAGAGCCACTTCCGTATGCGTTTTTCCGCCGATTACAATCTCTTTTCGTCTCCGTTCCTGGCCGCCCATATGTTTATAAAAATGTTCAGCCGAATTACCTTCCAGCACCCAGACCAGTAAAGATCGATACCCTTTCTTTTGCAGGAACTCCTTCAGCCTCGCAAACAGCTCCCGTCCCCAGCCCATCCCCTGTATCTCTTCCAGGAGATAGATCGCGTAGAGTTCTCCTACATCAGAAATCTTCTGCTCTCGCTCCGTGCCGTAAGACATGAACCCGTAAATCTGGCCTACTTCATCGGCAATGACCAGAAGTTGTTCGTCCTCCGGCATATTGGCAAGCTTTCGGCGCCAGCCTTCGATCCGATCCGCGGCGGACAAATTTTCTAAAAAGCTATCATCCACGATCCCCTTATACGTCGTTTTCCAACTATTCACATGGACGTTGGCGATGCCTTCTGCATCCTGATCATTTGCATGTCTAATCTGCATGAACTCCCTCTTCCTCCTGCCCATATCTTAATCCCTATGTATTCGCGGACATGATCCGCAATCCTTTTTTTTCTTCGTGAACGCTTCATCCCCGATGGCGCAGTGCCCATTCCCGGCATAAACATATCAGGATATTGCTATCACCTACAGCTGACTTTGGAAGGAGCGCATCTCGATGAATAAGGCATTGATACGGCTTGAAGATATCGGACCGGGCGGCTGGTATGAGACGGAAGAACAACAGGCGAAGCTGCTGGTCATCGCGCAGTACCTGCATCAGCTGCAGATTCCCTTTCATGTGGCCGTCATTCCGCGATATGTCGATCCGGGACATCATGTGGATCGGTCGATAGAGGATCACCATGATGAAGCTTCCCTTCGATTTGTCCGGCTGCTGCAGACGATGGCAGACCTTGGCGCCTCGCTTGGTATTCATGGATATACGCATCAGTACGGGGGATCGGTAAGCGGCGACGGATTCGAGTTTGCATATCCCGAATGCAGCGCCGACTGTCCTCCGGATGACTCTCCTGCAACGCTCCAATCGCTCCCCCAGCTCCAGCAATCTTATGCATATCAGCGGGTACAGCGGGCTCATAAGATGTTCCAATCAGCTGGTCTTCCGGCGGTCTGGTATGAAACTCCTCATTATACTGCTTCATCTGTCCAGCGGCATATTATCGAGATCTGTAACGGCATCCTCTATGAATCTCCGCCTTCCAGCCCGGATGCAAGGACAGCCGCACTTCAGCATATCCCGGACGATCCGTTGACAAACGGAACGATCTACGTTCCCACTCCGCTTTATTATGTGGCAGGTGATAAGATCGAGGAAGAAGTCACTAGGATGGAACGGACATTGCAGACTTTCACAGGCGCCCGCGAGCTGGCTTCATTCTTTTACCACCCCTATCTCGAATTTCCCTATATCCGCTTCCTTGCTGACGGCACTGTGCAATATGACGAGCATTCGCCGCTCAGAAGAATCATTCAAGCCTTCAAGAGGGAGCCTAAATCGTTTGTGTCCATAACCTCGATCATGCCCTTCATACCGGATTTCAGGGAAACCCGATTGCTGGACAGGATGACCATGAAACACCCTAGGTTTCTGCGAGCCAAGAGAAAAGGGCTGCCGGATCGATGGATCGTCCGGGACGAGACCAACAACCTATGGTACGACGCTGCTCTTGAGGTCGGGTTCCCCATGAAAATCCATAATGGCATACGATATATACGCCCCGTGTTGGCAGACTGGCCGCTACACCCGGGTGGGACTGCGATGGTTGGCGATTACGATGGAGATGGCAGCATCGATGCGGCTGTATGGAATGCGGAGCTTGGGATATGTGAGGTTGCCTTGGGCTCAGGCATCCGTTTAGTACCTTCGGGCCATTGGCTCTGTGAATCCGGAGCCGTGGACTGGAAAGCTCTTACGGGAGATTTTGACGGGGACGGCAGGCATGATTTATTGATATGGGACCCTGTCACAGGGAAAGCCGCCATTGCTTTTAGCTCCGGGCGTGATTTTTATTCTCCCCTAATTCAGCATGAGGTTTCCGCACGGGGTGAAGGCATGATACTCTCCATAGGAGATGTGAACGGCGATGGGCTGGATGACCTGGTTGTGTGGAATTCCGGCTCGGGCACATGCCAGGTCTGGTTAAGCACCGGGAAACAGCTCGTGGACGCGGGAGATTGGTATTCCGCCAAGCGTCCAATGGGTTCATCCATATCCTTGATGCTTGGCGACGTGGATGGCGACGGGCTGGATGATATGATTCTCGTTGAACATACCGAAGGGAACTGGTTCGTTCTATATAGTTCGGGGAGTGCCTTCGGGCGGCAGGAAGAACGGTTTGGGCCCTGGGTTGCCGGAGAACGGATGACTCCTTACATTGGCGACCTGATGGGCAATGACCGTGTCAGTCTCCTGGTATGGTCTCCGAATCGGCTCGGCGGAACCTTGGACGCCGCCATCAATTCCAGGGACCGGACAATTCGGATAAGGACATGATATACTTCTATACAACGAAACCGGGTTTATGCCTAACTTCCGCTGTACGCGGTCTGTCATCTAAGAAAGAACGCCGATAGACTCTATAGGATCATCTCTATACTTATTTCTACATTTGGAGGAGAAATCATGTCATCCAATAGCAAAAGCAATTCTATCAACAATACAGCCGGTCCATCATCCCCAGTTAAAATCGTGAAACCCAAGCTCCCCAAGCAGCTTGAGCCTATGATTCTATCCGATACTGGCGTTGACGATGAATCCTCATTTATTCAATCCACTTGTCAGGACGAAACCCTGTCTTATATTTCAGCCGACAAGGTTCAATTCGATCAAATGATATTCCATAATGTTACGTTCCAGCACGTCACGCTCCACCATGCCGAACTAACGGATCTTGTGTTTAACCACTGCGACTTGTCCAACGTCGATCTTAGTGAGGCCATTATGTACCGCGTACAATTCAATCATTGCAAAATTCTGGGGCTCGACTTGACGGCAGCTACCATCCGTAATGTCGTATTCGATCATTGTACGGGCGACTACGCTACGTTCCGTTTTGCTAACATGAAGCAGGTGTCCTTCCAATCCACCTCGCTCGTAAAATCGGATTTTTATCATTCCGAATTAAGCAAGGTGGAATTTGTGGATTGCCAGATCGACCAATCGCAGTTCTCCGGCACGAAGCTTGCGGGAATCGACTTAAGCCGAACGGACTTTCATAACATTGGCGTGACCCTGGAAGATCTTCAAGGATGCATCATATCGCCTCATCAAGCCATCCCGTTAACCAAAATATTCGGTCTTGTCGTGAAAGAATGACCTTAAGTTATACTTAGCCCATATAATCAAGTTCTTTCGTTTAGATGGGAACGTATATACATGCACAGCATAAAGCGGCTTACTCCGTGGTCCGCTTGGACCTTTCGGGTTAAGCCGCTTTATTAGATCATCCTATTATTGATCAAGGGTGTATTTCTGCAAATCAAGCGGGAGCGGCGCCGGGATGTCACAGGTGCTGACCATCTCATAGCGCTTGCCTTCATCGGAAGCATCATGGAAGCCCCACATGGCTTCAAGCACATGATAGGCAAGCTCGCCGCTCGCACGATGAGCTCTTCCGCTGCGGATGGCGTAGGCCATATCCGCCGGGCCGATCCCTCTTGTATTCTCGTTATACCCGGGAAGCAGCGGCTCTTCCGTCCACTCGGTTTCTCCGGTCAATCGATATTGAACGGAACCGCCAAAGCCGTTGGGATCCGGGACGAGCATTGTCCCCTTGGTGCCGTAGATTTCAATATTAGGCAGCGTGCTGCCTCCAAATACATCAAAACTCGTAATCAGCGTGCCAATCGCGCCGTTATGAAACTCCATAAGTCCAGCCACGTGAGTAGGAATGTCTACTTGAATTTTCTGACCCTGTTTTTTCTCACTGGTAATCGTCCGCTCCGTAAGGGCCGTTCCGGTCATGCCGCTGATACGGCGGATTGGTCCCAGCAGCTGAACCAGCGCCGTCAGGTAGTAAGGCCCCATATCGAACATCGGACCGCCGCCGGCGGCGTAATAAAATTCCGGATCGGGATGCCAATGCTCATGACCGCGACTCATCATAAATGCGGTCGCTGCAATCGGCTTGCCGATGCGCCCGTCTTCAATCAGCTTCAGTGCCGTTTGGATTCCTGCTCCAAGAAATGTCTCGGGAGCACATCCAACGAGCAGTCCTTTGGACGCAGCCATATCCAGCACCGCCTTACCCTCTTCACGGGTTACGCCAAGGGGCTTTTCCACGTACACATGCTTGCCGGCTTGCAGCGCATCCAGCATAATTTGCGCGTGTAGTGCAGGTATCGTCAGATTAATGACCAGCTCAATCTCCGGATCTGCAAGCAGCTCCTCGGTAGTGTATACATTCGGAATATGATACTTGGCAGCCTGTTCCTCGGCACGGGCACGATCGATATCCGCACACGCCGTCAGCTCCAGGATATCGAACTTATGGCAGTTTTCCATATAGATGCCGCTGATTTTTCCGCAGCCAATGATGCCAACCTTTACTTTCTTCATGTTCCTAGTCTCCTTCTGCCTATTGGCTGTCTCCCATGCCTGTGTAGCCTTGACCTTCCGTAAACACACTCATGTCCGAACCCGAATATAATGCTTTTCCTTCAGCAGCCCAGAGCAGTCCCCTGCGCATCATTTCCTTCACCTGCGGCATATCGACGATATCGGCATGATGGCCGAGGGAATTGTAATAGACCCGTCCATATCCCCAGCGCTTCGTCCATACTACCGGCATATCAACCGCTTTGTTCAGCAGATGCGGTCCGGCCACAACCGGAAAGCGAGTGGTTGCCAGCACTTCAACGGCCGGATCGACATGCAGATAATACTGCTCGGAGACCACCGTAAAATCCTGCATCCCTTCCACCAGGGGGCTGGAGCTCGATTTAATCTCAACCTGGTACTTCACGCCATCGTTGCCCGGATGCGCAACCCATTGACCTCCGGTCATGAACTGCCAATCCACATTGTTGCGAAACGAATCGCACATGCCGCCGTGACAGCCCGCCAAGCCGGTTCCCTTCTGCACGGCAAGCGATACGTTGCTCGCCTGCTCCTTCGATATTTCTCCCATCGTCCATACCGGCACGATCAGATCCAAGGCCTGAAGTTTCTCTGCATCATTAAAAGCATCCAGCGTGTCGGACACCTCAACCTCATATTGCTCAGCCCGAAGCAATTCCGCGAAAATGCCGGCAACCTGCTCAGGTTCATGTCCGTCCCAGCCGCCCCATACGATCAAAGCCTTTTTCATGCGTAGCACTCCTTTTTTATGTGTCCGGCCAGAATTGGCCGAATGACTTGATTACATTTCCGACAACCGCACCCAGCGGCGTTCTTCAATGGATTTATCCACGGCTTCCAGCACAGCCTGACATTTCACGCCATCCTCGAAATTCGGCACAGGCTGCCTTCCCTCGGAAATAGCAGTCGATAGCTCCAGGATTTCATGCGTAAAGGTGTGCTCGAAACCGATCGTATGTCCCGGCGGCCACCATGCCTCCATATAATCGTGAACGGGATCGGTTGCCAGCACGCGGCGGAAGCCCTGAACATCCTCATCGTCGGACGTAAAGTAAACCTCCAGCTCATTCATTCGTTCAAAATCGAATTTGACGCTGCCCAAGCTGCCGTTGATCTCAAAGGAATTGGTGCTGCGGTGCCCTGCGGCAAAACGCGTCGCCTCAAAGCTGCCCAGCGCCCCGTTCTCGAAGCGGGTCATGAACAACGTGGCGTCATCTACCGTCACTTTCCCCATGGGACCGCCTGCACTTCCTTTTGCGCTTAACCCGGTCATCTCGCTGGCAATGGGACGCTCCTTGATAAAGGTCTCGCTCATTCCGATCACTTCCTGCATATCACCGACCAGATAATGCGCCAGATCGATCAGGTGGGCACCAAGATCCCCATGCGATCCGGATCCGGCCACTTCCTTCTGCAATCTCCATACCAGCGGGAATTGCGGGTCCATGATCCAATCCTGCAAAAACCAGGCGCGGAAATGATAAATCTGACCCAATCTTCCACTCTCAACCAGCTTCTTGGCCAGTCTTACGGCTGGCGAAAATCTATAATTAAACCCGACCATATGGGTGACTCCCGCTTCTTCCGCCGCCTGCAGCATCTCTCTGGCATCCGCCAAGGTCAAGGCAAGCGGCTTCTCGCAAAATATATGCTTCCCCGCCTTGGCTGCGGCAATGGCAATCTCCTTATGGGCATCGCTTGGCGCATTGATATCGATCAGATCGATATCTTCCCGATTGACAAGCTCCTTCCAATCGGTAACGCTTTCACCCCAGCCCAATTGATCCGCAGCTGCTTGCACGGCCGGTACATTGCGGCCGCAGATCGCCACCATTTCAGGCTTCAGCGCCTCCGGGAAAAACATCGGCAGGCTCCGGTAAGCATTGCTGTGGGCCTTACCCATAAATTTATAACCAATCATGCCGACACGTAATTGTTTCATCCTTCATTCCTCCTTGAATAAGAGTTCATTCATTTCGATGAAGCGAAGATGCACGGATCACCAGGCGAGTTGGCAGCTGGCGATGGAGCACTGCGTTCGTTTCGCTGCCTTCTGGCAGATCGGAGGCGTCCAGCATACGAAGCACATGATCCGCTGCAAGGCATCCCAGTTCATAGAACGGAACCCTCACGCTGGTAAGCGGCGGCGTGCACAGCTCGGCGGCTTCCGAATCGTCATACCCGACAAAGGCAGGCATTCGCTCCTCTGAAATGCCTAGCGCACGCAGCCCCTGCTGAAGTCCAATCGCCATGCGGTCATTGGCGGCAAATACGGCTTCAATCCGTTCCAGCTTCCCGGCGACGTGCTCGGCAGCGGCATAACCGCTTTTGCGGCTGAAGTTGCCTTCGAACAGCAAATTTTCATCCAGCTCGATTCCCGCTTCATTGAGTGCCCGGCTGTACCCCTTCAACCGATCGCGACTATTGGAATACAGGGGCGGCCCATTAAGAAAAGCAATGTTCCGAAATCCCTGCTGCGTCAAGTGACGAACGGCTTGATAGCTGCCATCCACATGATCGGCATCCATAACGTGAAACGCCTCGCCGTCAAAGTATTGATTAATCAGGCAATAAGGGTGATCCGCTTCACTCAGCTGCTTGATGGCCGCACGTTCGCCTTCATCATCCCGCGAGCCAAGAATAATGCAAGCGTCGACCTTCTGGGTGCGGAACAGGTTCAAGTAGTCCATTGAACCGCCGGGCTCACGGAACAGCATCAATAGGTCATATTGGCTTTCCAGCGCCTTACTGCCAATACCGCTTAATATTTCGGAAAAATAATAAGCGGAGAAGATGCGGGCTTTCGGCAGGTAGGGCATGACAACGCCCAGATTACCGCTTCTTCGGCGGGCAAAACTTCGGGCAAGCGCACTCGGGGCATACCCAAGCTGATCCGCCGCTTCCAGCACCCGCTGCTTGGTCTCTTCCTTGATAGGTCCGACCCCGTTCAATACGCGGGAGACCGTCGCTTCCGAAACGCCGGCAAGCTGTGCTACCTCTTTACGACTAGCGATATTCATCAAGCCTCCTGCAATTTATGTACGCGCGTACATTTTCTCATGGAGCCTCGCTGTTGTCAACCGTCTTAACCTGCAAAATTGTTCTTGCACCCTTATTTCAGATGTGCCATAATCTTCTCCAGATACTTATTAAACCTGTTTAAAAAGAAAGGGAAGTGGTGATGGATACGCGCAAAGAACCTTTACCCACACCGCAATCCATGAAATACGCCGTACGGCGCGCGCTCCGCGCTTCCCTGCTGGAGCTCGGTAGCGGAACCAAAGCGGAGCTGAGTGACAGGCTCGGCATCAGCTTTCCAACGGTGAGCAAAGTGCTGGAACAGATGGCGCAGGAAGGCGAAGTTACCCTGCTCGGACTGGATGAGTCCAGCGGCGGGAGACGTGCAAACCGCTACGCGTTTAACCCGGACTATATGCTGGGTCTCGCCGTTTATTATGAGAAGGAGCGGAGCGTGTACACCATGTTTAACTGGAACGGCGATCTGGTCGAACGACAAGCTGAAGAGGGCATTCTCCAGCTTGGACCGGAAGCGCTGGCTTCCCAGCTAAGAAGCTGGATCCACCGTTATCCGAAGATCCGCTCGATCGCCGTCGGCATGCCGGCTGCGGTGCGTGATGGCGTCGTTTTTCACGTGCCGCTGTACGGGACATTCCAGGATTACGACCTCAAATCTTATCTGGAGAAACAGTTCTCGATTCCAGTGATCGTGGAGAATGACATGAATGCGGCCGTGCTTGGCTATCAGAATCTGAGCCGCACGGAGGAAGCTTCTCTTGTATACGTGTATCTCGGACACAATGGACCGGGGGCCGGGCTGCTGATCAACGGAAACGTCGTTCGGGGCAAGTCGTTCTTCACGGGTGAGATCGGCTACGTACCGATGAGCAATAACAACAATTTTCAAGATGTATTGGAGCGTAAAAGTGCCGTCATGAGCAGTCTCATCGAACCGGATGAGGAGCAAATCGATGCGTTGGGCCGATTAAGCGCCGCCTTCACCGCGATTCTCAATCCGGATGCCATTCTGTGGTGTGAGCATAACCTGCTGCCCTCCACTCTGCTCTCCATTAAAGACCGGGCATCCGCCTACGTACCGGAGCGCCATCTGCCCGAAATGCTGCTTCGCGAATGGGAGCAAGACTATATAGCCGGCCTGCAGCGGCTTGCTCTGGACATGATGATATCCGATACAAGTGCAATGTAAAATTCAACGATGACGATTGGGGAATAACCGTGAATACAGACCTTCAAACGAAAGCAAAACCTAAATTCAGCAAAGACTACACCCTTCATCTGGCAACCATCTTTCTGGGCTTTATCATATTTGGAATATCGGAAAACATTAAGGGACCCGCCATTCCAAGGATTCAATTCGATTTCCACCTGGATGAAATGCAGATCGGCACCTTGCTATCGCTGAACGCGCTCGGGTACTTGATTGCCTGCTCTTTTACCGCGCTGTTAACCCGAAAGATCGGGATCAAGTGGGTCAGTATGACTGCCTTCGGTTCGATGGCCATCTCGGGTGTGTTGATCTTCCTGTCGCACAGCTACCCGATGTTTACCGCATCCTATTTCTTGATGTACATTGGAAACGGTATGCTGGAGATCGGTCTCGCCATATTGGCGGCCCGGATCTTTGTGCGAAACACAGGCACGATGATGAATCTGTCCCATTTCTTCTACGGAATCAGCTCAACCGTGGCACCGATGATTGCATCCGGCCTCATGACCGTAACCGTGTTTAATTACACGCTGGACTGGCGGGGCATGTATCTGGCCATGCTGATGTTATCCGTGCTGCCGATGATCCCGGCTCTCATGAGCAAGTTTCCCGGGGACGATCTATCCGAAACGGACCGAACCCCGCTCAAGTTGTTAGTTAAAGATCCTGCGCTGTGGCTGGTCGTCATGATCCTATCCTTTGGTGTCGTATCGGAGATGGCAGTTGGCGGTTGGCTCGTAAACTTTCTTGAAAAATCGTACAAATGGGAACCCACGGCTGCTGCCGGGATGCTGTCCGCCTTCTTCCTCTGCTTCTCGGCAGCACGCCTGCTGCTCGGGCCAATAACGGACCGGATCGGCTTCACGCTGTCCATCATCATCCTGTCCGCGTTGACAGGCGTATGCACATTTATTGCAATCTTTGGCGGAGAATCCTATGCGTTCCTGTTCGCGGCAGCAGGCATTGGAATTGCTCCGATATATCCAACGGTCATGGCGCTTATTGCCAAAAGATATCCGAAAGAGAGCGACACCGCGATTACGTTCATCGTCACCATGATGGGAATCGGCAGCGTTATCGGCAATTACGCGATCGGCGCGATCACGAACGGATTCAAGCAAATGTACGGCAGCGGAACTGAGCTCGGGCTGCTGCGCGGGCTTCAGGCCGGCTATGGCTTCATCGGATTGTGTGCCATCCTATGCTCGCTCTTTGGCATCCTTCTGTACCGTTATCTAAAAGTCCGCAAGCAATTGGTCTAATCCTATGATTCCTTGAACACTAAAGGGAGCCCTCTTATAAGTACAAGAGGGCTCCCTTTTATTGATTATGGTCGTTTGCCTACACACACCCGAATTAACCCAAGTCGGGTTGATCGACAAGTTCGATGCTTGCCGTTTCGGTATGATGCAGCTCAAACACCAAGATTTCATTGCGGCCCTGCTTCAGCAGGGGTCCAGGCAGGTAAAGCGCTGCTTGCGGTCCTTGTTCCCAGTAACGCCCCAGGTTGAAGCCATTGACCCAGACAACCCCTTTTCCCCATCCGTCCAAGCGGACGAACGTATCTCCAATGTCATCCACCGAGAATTCACCCCGATAGAAGGTAGGGCGATCCTGCTGTTCAAACGGACCCGTAAGCGGTTGAAACGGTGCCGCATTGGGATTGTCTAGCGGCATAGGATAGATGTTCCAGTCATACAGGAACTGGTTGTTCATCCGGACTCCCTCAGTGATTCCTTTATAGTCCTTCAGCTTCGGGCCGTAATTGATACGCCCCAGATTCTCGACAACGATCTCCAGCTTGGCGCCGGCTGCCGGAACATCGAACTGGAGGGCTTGGGGATTCCAGCGTTCAACCGTCCCCTGATACTTACCGTCCAGGAATACCTGTGCCCGGTCATGCACCTCTTGCAGATGCAACGACTCTCCCTGGCGAGGTCCGGAAATATCCGTTGCATAAACGATGAAGCCATAGCTTTGACCCAGCAGTTCCATCGGTACAGGTGTTGTACGCTTCACCGCCTCGGATAGCGTCGGCAGATGCTCCAGCAAGTCGGCAGAATGCGTCATGCGAACCGAGCCATAGCTTTTTTTCTTGACGGGCTGAGCCAAACTTGGAAAATCAGAGAGCTCTTTTCCCTGATGCTTCGCAATTGTGCTGCGAATAGCCTCGTACTTAGCCGTTACATCCCCGCACTCCGAGAGTGGGGCATCATAATCATAGCTGGTGATCGTCGGCTCATACTTCTCGTGAAAATTCGCCCCGTTATAAAATCCGAAATTGGTTCCCCCATGAAACATGTAGAAGTTCACGGATGCATTCAAGTCCAGCATCTCTTTGAATACGGCGGCAGCATCTTCCGCGTCCCGGGTATGATGCGGTTTCAGCCAATGATCAAACCATCCATTCCAGTATTCCATGCACATGAGAGGGTCTTCCGCCCGATATTCCCGCAGTTTGGCAAAAGCCTCTTCGGTTCTTGAACCAAAATTGACGGTGGCAAGCACGCCTGGAACGGTTCCCCCTTGCAGCATTCCGTCGGTGGGACCATCCGAAGTGAACAGCAATACATCTACATCCCGCTTGATCAAGCCATCCTTCAAATATTCCAGATATGCCGTATCATTTCCGTAGCTCCCGTACTCGTTCTCGATTTGCATTGCAATCACCGGGCCTCCATTGGAGGTTAATAACGGAACCAGCCGCGGAATCAGTTCATCATAATAATGGTCAACCTTCTCCAGATACAACGGATCCATGCATCGCAGTTGGATATCTGGATACTGCAGCAGCCAGGACGGCAGCCCGCCAAATTCCCATTCTGCGCATATGTAAGGGCTTGGCCGAAGGATCACATGCAGCCCGAGATCACCGGCGATTTGGACGAATCTCTCCAAGTCGGCGATGCCATCAAACGTAAATTGTCCTTCCTTGGGTTCATGCAAATTCCAAGGAATATAGGTTTCCACGGTGTTTAATCCACAGCTTTTCAGCTTCATTAGTCTGTCTTCCCAATACTCCGGCACGATCCGAAAATAATGTACGGCACCCGACAAAATCTGGATCGGCTCATCACCGAGCACGAACTGTTGATTAACCGCTTTCAGTTGATCTTTCATTTCCTGTTTCCTCCCTGCTCGTATCATTTTGCTTGCTATTGTCATCATCTATCAAAAGCTCGTGCTGCTCAATCCCCATATGGAGCATTCTTTATACCTTTTGTGCCAATATTCAGAATCGAGAAGAACCTATTATGATACAATATATGGCATAATCACTGGAATTTTCGAAGCTAAAGGAGCATGGCCATTATGGATATCGCTTTTCGCTTTCCCAATATGATTCACACGCTTCAAGTAACGGGATGCCATTTTGATTCCCAGCCGCCCGGCTGGAGTTATCCGAGGCATCATCATCACCTCTTTGAGCTGCTGTACTGTCTGGAAGGCGAAGTCCTGCAGGAAATTCATCGGGAGTCTTTTACGCTGCGGCAAGGAGAATGGCTTCTGATCAAATCCGGAGTCCCCCATCAAACCACGAATCTGGCCAATGGGCCATATGGATACTTTAATGTTCATTTTGATCTCGATGATCGGGAAATTCGGAGCTCATTATCCGCTGCCCCTTACCGCCACATTCGTCAGCAGGAAAGCGAGCACAGCAATCTGAAGGCATACGTTCAAGAGCTGGAGGGAATCGTTCGACGCAGTCAGCCGGAATCCCATTCGCTTCAACCGGAGAACCCGAGGGCTGAATACAATCTCACTTTTGAAGACAGACTGCTGCTCCAATCCTATACATTGCTCATCATCCACGATGTGCTCTCTCTCCTGAAGGTGCAGGATGAGCTCAAGCTGTCTTCGTCGACACAGGCAGTATCAGGCTCCCACAAGCCGTCTTCCTTGCTTGCAGCCGATGCGGCGCACGCCATTGAAGAGAAGCTGTCATCAGGGCTCACAGAGGAGATCTCTGTCGCAGCCGTATCCAAAGAGCTGAATTTAAGCCGCAGCCAATGCAGCAAGTTGTTTCGCCATGTTTACGGAATATCGCCAAGACAATATATCAGCCGACAAAAGCTCACCCTGGCCAAAGAGCTGCTGGTCACGACCCATCTGCCAATGACGGCGATTGCCGACAAACTCGGCTTTCGCTCAGCCAGCCATTTTTCAAGGCAATTCCGCCGCTGGACCGGGCAGTCGCCGACAGAATACCGTCCAAGACATTAAGTTTTCACCCTTGCAGGGTTTGCTTAGCATCCTAAACAAACAACGGTAACCAAACAAAAAAACCATCCTAAAAGGATGGCTAATTTGCTGATATTAGCTTGACGGGATCTTCAGAGCTGTCTGTGCCGTTTGAAGATCAAGCTGGATCTGATCCGATATTTGGTAAGGATGGTAGTAGCCTTTTTGGATCATGTAATTCGTAATCTGCTCATGGGTTTGAATGGCTTCGTGCAGATGCTGAAGCAGCACCGCCTTGATCTCCGGTGAAGCTGTCTCGGTAATCGCTACAGCGTAATTCTGGATCCCGCTTTTTGCCGTGATTAAGAAATCCGTTGCGACGGCTTGATCGTTCATGGCATTCATTCCGGTTAAATACTCGATAATGGTGTTCATGATGTATATCCTCCATTCGGCACCGTTTTGGATAACAGATCGCTCAACTGCTGTATTTGCCGAGTCGACAAATCCACATCTTGCTTCAGCAGCGTCTTAAGCTCCGGATCTGACACCAGGAGCTGCATCGTTTTCGCCTTGATCAGGCCATTACTCTTGAATGCTGCAATCTCATGCAAATCCAGCGTTTCATGAACTCCGTATGTGTGGGACATCTAGCAAAAACACCTCCATTCATCAACATAAAGGGTTACCGGCAGGCTGCACGCTCACGGCTTCAGAACAACCTTGATGCAGTTGTCTGTTTTTGTATCAAAAATTTCGTATCCGTGCTTGGCTTGCTCCAGCGGCAGCATATGCGTAATAATATCGCTTGGATCGACTTTGCCTTTCGTGATCAATTCATACAGATAAGGCATATAATGAATAACGGGAGCTTGTCCCGAGCGAATGTTAACATTGCGTTGAACAATATCGCCCAGTGGAAAACCGTTGTATCTCATTCCGTATACACCTGTAATCTGGATCATTCCGCCTTTTCGAACAGCCTGAGAGGCCATGACCAGCGCACCCATAGCCCCTCCGTGAAGCTTCATTCCGGAGGCGAGGAATTCAAGCGGCGTCATCTTCCCGTCCATGCCTACCGCATCGATGACAACGTCTGCCCCGCCCTTGGTGATTTCCTTCAAATATTCGCCAGCATTCTCATGCTGCTCGAAATTCACCGTTTCCACCTTGTTTGTGCGTCTGGCATGCTCCAACCGGTAGTCAACGTAATCAACGGCAATGACGCGTTTAGCGCCCTTGAGCCACGCAAACTTCTGTGCAAGCAGCCCCACAGGCCCGCAGCCAAGAATAACGACCGTATCCCCATCCTTCACCCCTGCATTATCCACGCTCCAATATGCAGTAGACATTACGTCTGACATTAATAACAGCTTCTCGTCTTCTACCTCGCAGTCATCCGGAATTCGAAATGGCGTAAAGTTTCCGTAGGGTACCCTCATATACTCCGCTTGCCCCCCGGGATATCCCCCCGTTAAATCGGAGTAGCCAAAGAACCCTCCGAGCTCACCGTTCTCATTGGAATTGTCGCATTGGCTCTCCAGTTGATTTTTACAGAAGAAGCATTCCCCGCAGCTTACGTTAAACGGAACGACCACACGATCGCCTTTCTTAACCTTGGTCACAGCTGGCCCTACCTCCTCAACGATACCCATCGGCTCATGTCCGATAATGTAATCTGCCGGAAAGTTCGGGATCATACCGTGAATCAAATGCAGATCCGAACCGCAAATCGCGGATAACGTCAATTTAACGATGATGTCATCGTCTTTTTGGATTTTGGGAGCCTGGACTTCTTTGACCCGCACATTCTTGATGCCTTGGTACGTGACGGCTTTCATGATCGGGTATCCTCCAATATTCCAAGGTTAATATTCTGGTGTCGCAAAGGTACCGAGGCGGGATGTATCTTCCGGGAACAATTTCATCTGGGCGATCTGGGCAGTCATTTGGGCCGACTTCATGTCCAGCTGATATTGTTTCCCGGTATCCACCGGATGAAGCCAGCCTTTTTCAATCATGAGTCGGCTGAGCTCTTCATGCAGCGCGATGCTTTGGTCCAATTGTGTCCTCAGCATATTTCGGACTTCGGGCGTAGCTGTCTCGGACAAGGCAAACGCATAATTGCGAACGCCCGTCTTGACGGACAACAAGAAGTCCAGGGCCAGGAAAGAGTTCGCTAGGTCGGGCATGCCTTCGGAATTAATAGGGTCCAAGTAATCCTGATTCATTAAGTTTCCCTCCGTTTATTGGATCGTTGCGTTGGTATAGAGACTCTGCAATTCACTGATCGCCTGCAGTGATTGCTCCACGTCTTTTTGCATAAGGGCTCTTAAATCCTGATCAAATACCAAGCCCTGCATCATTTTCGATTTTGCAAGACATACGGTCTTAAAATTGAGCAACTCGTGCAATTCCATCGATTCATGCATGGCCAGTCCTTGTTGCGGCATAGGGTATTCCCTCCTAGCATTTTTATGAACGGGAATATTTTCACCTAGATCCATTCGAACTATGCTATCTTCTTGTAAGTTTATTGGAAATAGTATATTTCGATTATTTTTAGTTAGTTACTTGACAATCAACAGTATTAATGAGTATGATACAATCTATAGTTTCAGCTATACAAAAGTTAGTTGATAACCATTTAAAAAATAAGGAGCTGTTACCATTCATGCGTAGTTATTCTTCTACGGGTACTTTCATTATTCGGGTTATTCTGGGCGTTATCTTTTTGGCTCACGGTTTGGATAAATTCCAGAGCGGCATCGGCAACATCGAGGGCTTTTTCGCCAGTTTGGGAATCCCCGCATTCATGGCGACCGTTGTGGCCATTATCGAAATCGTGGGTGGTATTGCATTGATTATCGGTTTGGGAACGAGAATTGCCTCCCTTGTTCTTGGCGTTGTGCTTGTCGTAGCTATTTTTCAGGCCAAGCTCGGCATGGGCTTCCTGGGTGGCTATGAATTGGATATTGCCTTGCTGGCCATGGCCGTTCATCTTGCCCTTAGCGGAAGCAGCCTGCTCTCAATCGATTCGTTGTTTAGCAAGAAAAACAAAGCCTAAAGTATACGCAAAGGTTTGCCGGTAATCCAGACGACGACCTTATATCAGGCAGCACATCCTCCCAAGTTTATACTTTCTGATATCTTAAAAAGAGCCGCACCTAAGATCAGTCTCCCAAGATCCTGATCCGAAGGTACGGCTCTTTTTTACATGTTATGAAAAGCTGCTGCCGCCCGTTTCGGCCGCTATAGCCGATTTCCTCTGCAGTCTCAGAAGGGCGAAGGACAACCCTGCGGATATCGCAATACAGATTGAGCCTGCAATGTACACCATGCGAATACCGAGTGTATCCGCAATTAGACCCATGACCGCAATCGATAAACTCGTTACCGTGGACAGCAAGATATCACGCGAAGCGTAAATTTTCGGCAACAGCTCTTGATCCACACTGGATTGGAGCGCGGTTTGCTGCGCCACATCCCGCAGCTGATAGGCTGGTCCCATCGCAATGCATAGGATCAATGCCATGATCGGGACACTGTTTAGGCCATACCACAGGGTAAGCAGACTGAACACCGCTGATCCTACGGCCATGCATGGAATCAGATTTTTCTGGATAAAGGAAGACAGGAGCAGCATCAGCAGCCCACCCGCAATGGCGCCTATATAATAACTGGCATTAATGAATCCCCACCAAGCTTCGCCTTGATGCAGCACTTCCTTGACATATACCAACGTGATCGCTCCCACCCAGATGGTTCCCGCGATCCCTTCAATCATATCCATCATCGTGACGATTCTTAATGTAGAATTTCTCCACAGGTAGAACCAGCCTTCACGAATCACTTCCCAGCCTGGTTTCGCACGTCCAGTCGCAGCCGTTTCCTTCTCCCTCATGGAGCGCGCAGCAATCGAAAGGCACACAACGGATATCCAGATGAGTACGCAGGTCATGATTAACGTCGGCATATGTCCAAACCGAACAACGAGAAAGCCCGTGAAGGTATATCCTGCAATCTGCAAGGATTGACTGGTCACGGACAGAGAGCTGTTAGCCTTAACCAGCCGGTCAGGTGCAACTACTCTCGGAACCATGGACTGAATGAGCGGGTTTCCCCATCCTTCAGTAAAAGCAATGAACAAGATAAACATACACAGCACGGAAACCTGAGATGAGATGTAGGGAAATGCGATAACCAACGCGGTTAACAACAGAGCTTTCATGACTTGAAGCCTCACCAGAAGCTTGGAGAAGCCGAATTTCTCCATCACAAGCGGAGCCGTAAGGCCGGCGATTAACCGTGCGACTGCGTTAAACAGCGGGAATAACGCGGCAATAAAGGCCGATCCGGATTCTTGGTACATAAAGGTAGTCAGTACCATGATGTAGACAACGCCTGCAAGCGAAATGCTTGAATGCGCGGTCCAGTAGTATAGAAAGCCTCCTCGTTTCATGTTCACACCCTGCCCTGCTGATCTTTTTTCTAATAGTCATAACATAGGTTGAAAGCTTCTGTAAAGATAACGGAAGTTCACCTATACTATAAAAAGCCTGCTCCCATGATCTATCCATGAGAGCAGACTTACTATAACTCGGCTATGAAGCGCTATGGGCAACCGACCAACGGTCCTGCCCCGGATAAGGACAACGCTTGTCTTTCAGCTTTGCGGAGACCTGTACGATGCAGCCGCACAGCGTGCATGTCGCGTCCCCTTGCAGCTTTGGACAGGAGAAGCACGCACGCAGGCGGGCATCATACTCACCATCCGGCACGCAACGGTCAGACGTGAACATTGGAGAAGATAGGACGCGCATAATTTGTTCCTCATTAACCCGGTAATCGTCATGACAACCTTTACACCGATTATCCGCCATCCCTTCGTTTATCCTGCCGTGATCTCGAGGACGGTAACGGACATCGGTGCCAGCTTGGCACGCAGTACGTCGCCTTCCTGTTCAAAAGCATGGAATGCTGCCGGCTTCAGGGTCTCCGGCGATTCAAAAGTGTTATGAGCGTCCAGCGAATCGGAGGCTAGCTGTCGGCCTACGATCTTGGACACCGCTCCGCTTAATCCTCGAAGCTGAATCGTCACGTCGCTTTGCTCCGAATGACTCACATTACACAGACTCACATGGATTTTGCCGGCATGATCCTTCGAAGCCGTTACGGATACTTGCGGAATCTTCTCGCCGTCCATCTCATAATCAGCGCCGCTGTAGTTGGTAGCCAAACGCTCTGCATCCTGATGCACTTTATACATATCAAACACATGATAGGTCGGAGTAAGAATCATCTTCTCGCCTTCGGTCAAAATGACGGACTGCAGCACATTGACTATCTGCGCAATGTTCGCCATGACCACCCGATCATTATGCTCGTGGAATATATTCAGCGTTAAACCCGCCACCAGAGCATCACGAATCGTATTTTGCTGATACAGGAAGCCCGGATTGGTGCCAGGCTCAACGTCAAACCAGGTCCCCCACTCGTCTACAATGAGGCCGATCCGCTTGTTAGGATCATACTGGTCCATGATTGCCGAATGTCTCGTAATCAATTCATCCATATGAAGCGCCTTCTTCATCGTGGTGAACCATTCCTGTTCGCTGAATCCGGTAGCAGCGCCTTTGCCTGTCCAGAATTCGCCCGGAATGGTGTAATAGTGAAGACTGATGGCATCCATGAACGGATGCGCTTCTCTCATGACGGTTTCCATCCAGCGGTAATCATCCACGTTCGGGCCGCAAGCAATCTTATAGATCTTGTTATCGCCATAGTTGCGAACATAAGTCTGATAACGTCTGTACAGATCGGCATAATACTCCGGCCGCATATTGCCGCCGCAGCCCCAGTTCTCGTTCCCCACGCCAAAATATTTTACATTCCATGGCTTCTCGCGGCCATTTTCCTGGCGCCATGCGGCCATCGGCGACACGCCATCAAAGGTCATATATTCAACCCATTCCGACATTTCCTGCACGGTGCCGCTGCCGACATTGCCCGATATGTATGGTTCACAACCCAGAAGCTCGCAAAGACGGAGGAATTCGTGGGTGCCAAAATGGTTGTTCTCCACAACGCCGCCCCAGTGCGTATTGACCATTTGCTTCCGGTTCTCTCGCGGACCGACGCCGTCCTTCCAGTGGTACTCGTCGGCAAAACAACCGCCAGGCCAGCGCAGTACCGGTATGTTAAGCTGTTTCAGCGCCTCCAGTACATCATTGCGGATCCCCTCCGTATTCGGGATCGGTGAATCCTCGCCCACCCATATGCCCTCATAAATGCAGCGACCCAGATGTTCGGAGAAATGACCATAAATATTGCGGTTGATCTTGCCTTTGGATAAATCCGAATGAATGGTAATAACATGACTCATGACTTATTCGACTCCTCGCCGTTGTTTTATAGATGTTTATATGAAACAGTTTAATAATCTTTAAAACAATGATATCGACCAAACCGGATTCCGTCAACCCGTAATTTAAACGCTTTCACGAAATAGCCTTATTTTTCACCAAAAAAAGACCGGCCCAAGCCGATCTTCCGATCGGGCTCTGGGCCAGTCTCTCTTCAACGCGTCGCCCGGATTAAAAATTCCCGGGTGCGCTCTGCCTTGGGTTGATTAAATATTTGATCCGGCGTGCCGGATTCGACGACCTGTCCGTTATCCATGAAGATAATTCGGTCCGCCACTTCTTTGGCAAAACTCATCTCATGCGTGACGATCACCATCGTCATATGCTCCTCGGCCAGCTGCTTGATAACTGCCAGCACCTCGCCTGTCAGCTCGGGATCCAGCGCCGATGTCGGTTCGTCAAACAGCATGATGTCCGGATTCATCATCAGTGCTCTCGCAATGGCCACACGCTGCTTCTGTCCGCCCGACAGATTTCCGGGGTATACATCTGCTTTATCAGATAAACCGACCTTCTTCAGCAGAGAGGCGCTGTTTAACCGGACTTCTTCCTTTGATTGTTTCTTCACATGTTTGGGTGCCAGCACCAGATTCTCCTGTACCGTGAGATGAGGAAACAGGTTGAAATGCTGGAATACCATGCCCATCCGGGACGTGATCGCTTTGATCCCCGGCGGGCTGGCATACACGCCGTCCTTCACGAGATATTGATCCTGCAGCTTGATCGATCCGCCATTAATCTCCTCCAGATGCACCAGGCTCCGGAGCATGGTGCTCTTACCCGAACCGGAAGGTCCAATGACGGCAATCACTTCATTCTTCTGAATCTCAAAGCTGACGTCCTTCAGCACGTCCAGCTGGCCGAAGGATTTTTTCACATGGGTTACTTCGATAATTGCCATTACACGACAGTCCTTCTATTCATATTTAAATCGACGTTCCAGAAACTTAAACAACATGGTTAACACGAGCGTCATTAGCAGGTAGATTACGCCTGCAATGAAAAACGGCATAATCGTAACATCGCGATTGACCGCCGTATAGGCGAAGTGCAACAACTCCGGAACCGCTACGGCATATAGCAATGCCGTATCTTTTACCAGCGTAATGGATTCGTTGGATACCGCCGGCAGGGCTACGCGAAACATTTGGGGCAGAATCACTTTCGTGGTCGTTTGCCAGCGGTTCAGGCCCAGCACCTTGGACGCCTCATATTGACCCTTGTCAATCGCCAAGAGGCCTCCCCGGAAAATTTCCGCAAAATAAGCGGCATAGTTTAGCACAAATGCCAAACATGCGGCTACAAAACGGTCCAGCACGAGATACTCTCCGATCACGGGCAGCACTGGCAGCCCAAAACAAAAGAACAACAGCTGCAGCAGCAGCGGGGTACCACGAAACACATAAATATAGGCATTGGCCAACCAAGCCAGCGGCTTGATTGCGCTTCGAACCATTAACGTGAACACAAACCCGAGCGGGATGGAAACCAGGATAGCAATTAAAAACAACAGTATCGTTGTCTGTGCGCCCTCCAGCATCGGTTTGCCGATTTGAACAATGTAATCCATACTCATATACGCTTAACTCCTAATGGAAAAACTTCTTGAGATGCTTGAAGTTCTTCAAGAATATCGTAGACCCATGGAAGGAACACAAAACCGGAGCCTTTGGTCAAAGTCCGGTTTCTTGGAATACCTATGGGAGGATGATTAACCATCCTTGTGGAACATCTTACTTCAACACTTTGTTTTCGCCAAACCATTTCTCGGAAATCTTGGCTGCCGTGCCATCGGCATTCATTTCGTCCAGTGCTTTTTGCAGGCTTTGAAGCAGCTCCTCGTTGCCTTTTTTAACCCCGATCCCGTACTGCTCCGGTGCCAGGGATTCTTCGAGAATCTTGTATGTTCCCTCTTCCTTGGACATGAAGTATTTCATCACGACTTCGTCTATGACCACAGCCTCTACGCGTCCATTCTTCAAATCGCTCAGAGCCAGCATATTGTCAGGGAACTCGTTAATCTTCTTCACTTGCGTGTGAATCTCGTTGGCGCTTAACGCATCGGCAGCCGAGGACAGCGACTGCAAACCGATCTCTTTGCCTGCCAAATCGCTGATCGAAGTTATATCCGAATCAGCCAGCACGGCGACGACCTGACTGTTCTCCAGATAAGGCTTGGTGAACAACACTTTCTCCTTACGCTCATCGGTGATGGTATAGCCGTTCCATATCAAATCAATGCGGCCGCTGCTAAGTTCGGACTCCTTCGATTTCCAGTCAATCGGCTGGAACTTGACTTCCTTGCCCATCTTCTCAGCTGCTGCACGGGCATAATCGATATCAAAGCCGACAATTTCATTGCTCTCGTCACGAAAACCCATTGGCGCAAACTTGTCATCGATCCCGACAACCAGCTCATTGCCACCGCTCGCTGAGCTTGAACAGCCGACTACGGTTAATAAAAGCATGAAGCCTGCTAATACTGATGCTATCTTTTTCACCAAAAAATCCCCCTTGTAGACATTAAACGCAGCTATATTCTGGATGCACAGGAATCCGCATCAGATGCAAAAACTGCTTTTTCACTTTAATACGTTATCAAGACTCCATGATACCATATTAGCAGAGAAGAGTCGATAGTTTCATAGAATGGTCAATTTTCACGGCCTGATATGAAATTTATGTATTTTCATCCTATTTTAAGGTTATTTTAAGGATGGATTCAGTTTAGCGGGAAAGAATGATGGACTGTAAGACCAACATCAAGAAAGGCGGTAAACAACAATGACAACCCACTTGAAGTCAGTGAAGCGGCTGGTGCTTGTCGCCATCGCTGTAGTCATGGGCCTCGCTTATCTTCCCGTCTCGGTCTCGGCGGAACCGGTCGGACAGCAAACAGAATCACCGGCTGTTCCTTCTTCCCAAGACGAACGCGGGCAACATAAACCCGGTCATATGTTCAAGGCAATCTCCGAATTTCTGAAGCTGGAACCGCAAGTTCTTCGAGATAAACTCAAAACCTCGACACTCGCGGAAATAGCCAAGGAACAAGGTGTATCCAGAGAGGCCGTAAAAGCCAAGATCGTTGAGCTGTTGAAGGATAAAATCTCCTCGCATCCGAAGCAGCTGGGCAAATCCATCGATTACTCCGCTGCCGCGGACAAGCTGCTTGACGCCAAAGGCGGGTGGCAGAAGCAGCGGATGCATCAGCGCCATGGCCGGTTGATCTCGGATAGCGACGAGCTGGCCAAACTTCTGAAGACGACGCCGGAAGCACTCAAACAGTCGCTCCAATCTGGAAAATCGCTGGCACAGATCGCGAAGGAGCAAGACGTGCCCGTCCAGTCCGTCATTGATCAACAAGTCCAGGCACTCACGAAGCGCCTGGATCAGAAGTTGACCGAAGGCAAACTGACGAAGGAAGAATACGAGGAGCGCAAATCCAGAATTGCTCCGTTCGTGAGCGATGTGGTGAATGGTAAACTCAAACCGATGAAACATAGCCGGTAATGTACCCGCTTAACGCATAACCTTTTGTCATTGAATAAGAAAAACGTCTATCGACGTACTTTCCCAAATAGACAGACCGCATTTAGCGGAAGTTTTTGTTGCGAGATAAGGATGCTAAGCCTCGGATGTTTATACTTTCTTATCTCTTAACACAAGAGCCGCTCCATCGGTTAGGAATAACCCATGAAGCGGCTCTTTATCGTCCGTTTATTCTATTTAACATCCATTTAAGGCACATATTGCTGGATCATCTTCACTACGACGCCATCTTCGACGGTGATATGAAATGGAAACCATTTCATGTCTACGATATCATCCTTTTCGTAGATATTCGTGAATTTGTCCAGGCTCACCATCTGGTTCCAGGAAATCTGAGCATCCTCATACCGTCCGGTATGATCGTACAACTGAAGCAGCACTTCGGCATCATCAGCCACAGGAAGTTCAATCTGTTCTTCCGTATCATTTACGATATAATAACCATCCGGTGCTTCCGTCATCTCAGGGTCCTGCTCCCGTTCGCGGAATACCTGATTCGCTTCCTCGCCCTCGTACCATTCAATCGGATCTACTTGCAGATAGACCTTGCCGTCTCTAATCTCAAGCCCGTTAATATAGACAGCTTCCTGATTCGAAGCTTTCGGAACCGGCTCATAATTGTTGCCTGAGGCTACGCCAACGGTTGTCATCATGATCAGTACCAGCAGCATCATTGCTCCCAATTTCCAAGCCGACTTCTTCATCTTCTCATCGCTCCCTCTTCCTTCCATTAAATGGATTCAGCTCGTGAACCCTACCCGACTTATCACGCATTAAATATTAGTAACCCAATTCCTGGATATTTGAAACGTATATGTATTTTATCATTCATAACTTTATTATAAGGACCCACTTGGTAAAATGGATGTCAATTTGATGTAAATTCATTACAATATTTCAATCTTCGGAAGCGCTTAAATACGGGACGATGAAGGATCGTCCGCTATGTCGAACCGGGAAACATCCCAAATAAAAAAACAAGCCTTCCCCGCTGATTCCTCAGTCGATGGTCAGGCTTGTTTAGGTTCACACAAATATTATTGATTGAATGCTTCGGTCAGGACAGGAACAATCTGCGATTTGCGGGAAACCACGCCTTTAAGAAGAGCCTTGTTCTCCGACAGGGACACATTGTAGGCTTTCTCAACGGCCTTGGACTCTTTACCGAGTGCAAGAGCGATCGAATCGTTGTTCAGAATATCTGTCACTACGAAGACGAACAGGTCCAGGTTTTTGTCGGCAATAATCGCTTGAATCGCATCTTCGAGTTCGGCTTGACGGGACAATACATCATGGGTATCCACCGCGTTAACCTGTGCGATTTCCACTTTGGCTCCGCCCATTTGGAATTCCTTGGCGTCCAGGGAGATCAATTGCGCGATGGTTTTGTCGCTCAGATCGGCGCCTGCCTTGAGCATCTCCAACCCATAGCTGTCTGCATCCACGCCAGCGATCTCAGCCAGCTCGCGAGCTGCTGCGATATCTTCGTCTGTGCAGGTTGGGGATTTGAACAACAGGGAGTCCGAGATGATGGCGGACAGCATCAGGCCAGCAATTTCTTTGCGAACGGTGATACCTTTTTCCTTGTAGATCTTGTTCAGAATGGTAGCTGTGCAGCCGACAGGCTCCGCACGGTAGTATAATGGGTGGCTTGTCTCAAAATTCGCGATGCGGTGATGATCGATAACCTCAATCACGCGAACCTGATCAATGTCGCTTGCGCTTTGCTGACGCTCGTTATGGTCCACGAGGATAACGTCTTGGGCTTCGTTTGCAACCGTCTCAACGAAACGAGGAGCTTCGACCTTAAAGTAATCGAGCGCATATTGCGTTTCACCGTTAACGTCTCCAAGACGCACGGGCTCGGCAGAAAGGCCGAGCTGGTTCTTCAAATCAGCATAAGCAATAGCAGAGCAGATTGTGTCCGTATCCGGATTTTTGTGTCCAAAAATTAATGTTTTTGCCATATATAATGCCCCTCTCGCAACATAAATTTCATCGTTTATATCAATAAACAGATGATCACCTATCTGATTATATCGTTAAATTCTACTTATTCCAATTCCTTTACAGAGATTATTTTTAGACCGTGTTTATACCAATACAATTTCCGGCTCCGGAACGAATCCAAAATGGTTGTTAATCGATTCCGAGATCAGATTCATCAAGTAGAGGATATCGGTTGCCTTCGCATGCTTCTGGTTCAGAATCATGTTGCCGTGATGCGGAGAGATGATCGCGCCGCCATATTCGGTTCCCTTCATATTCAGCTGATCCACGAGCGAGCCGACGGCTACTCCATAATCATAATTATTTTTGAATACGGAACCGCAGGACGGGTAGTCGAAATGGCGTTTACTCGTCCGGTACTTGATGATGTCAAGCATCGACTGCGGCGTCTCTATTCCCCTTCCTGCCAGCGCGTGCACTTCACCCAGAAAGAATGAGAAAAACGATGGCAATGAGGATGGATGGCTGCCGCGAGTCTTCCACTCTGTGAGAACTTCAGATGTCATGCTGATCTGTTCCTCCGAGCTGACCGGAATATTAAGATCGGCCCCTACTATGATCCACGGATGCTGCTGGAAGATGGATTGCTTGTATGCAAATAAACAGTCCGCTACGGGAATGGACCGTACCTTTAAGCTCGGATCCGTCGTATCGATATAATAGACCGTGTCCAGAATATCGCAGATTTGACGAGCATTATATTTAGCGTTCATATAGATGCCGGCCCCTACGCAGCCAGGCAGCAAAAAAGTAAAATCAAGCAAATCCGTCCCACCCATTAACCCCATCAAAGACAATAACGACATCGGCGCGCCGGATGAAACGTACCATTTATCGCCCGACACCCGCAGCTCCACCAGGTTTTTGAGCGATATAAACACCAGGTCATGTTTCGGTTCATCCGGAAACAGAATGTTCGAGCCCATTCCAAAGATGTACCATGGTATCCCGCGTTTCCTGCAGTCCTGCAGGAGATCCGCCAGGTCATTTGCCGTTTCAGGCATGGCCAGATAATTGGCTGAACCGCCGATCCCATACGTCGAAAAAGCAGACAGCTCCACATTGCGCTTGCACAATCGGTCGATAGCAGATGTATGTAAAGTCATCGTAGACATGTCACTCCCTATTCTTCACATTAGGCACATTCCTTACTAAATGTGGGGATGTTACATCATTATGATCCAACTGCTTAGGTGGTGTCAATCTGGAGTGGAATCCTGGCGAAATAGCAAAAAATCCCTGGATTACAGCCCGTAGACCGTAACCAAGGATTCATTCATCATCTCTTTATTTGTCCCCCAGAATTTATTCAAGGAAATCCTTGAGTCGTTTGCTGCGGCTCGGATGACGCAATTTACGAAGCGCCTTCGCCTCGATCTGCCGAATGCGTTCACGCGTAACGCCGAATACCTGGCCTACTTCCTCCAGGGTGCGGGTCCGTCCATCCTCAAGTCCAAAGCGCAGTCGGAGCACATTCTCTTCACGCTCGGTGAGCGTATCCAGCACTTCCTCCAGCTGTTCCTTCAGCAGCTCAAACGCTGCGGCATCTGCCGGCGCCAATGCGTCCTGATCCTCAATGAAATCACCCAGATTGGAGTCGCTTTCCTCGCCGACCGGCGTTTCCAGAGACACAGGTTCTTGGGATACCTTCTGGATCTCACGTACTTTTTCTGGCGAGATATCCATCTCTTTACCGATTTCTTCCGGTGTCGGTTCGCGTCCCAGCTCCTGAAGGAGCTGCCTGGAGACACGTACGAGCTTATTAATCGTCTCTACCATATGCACCGGAATCCGGATGGTTCTTGCTTGGTCAGCAATCGAGCGGGTAATCGCCTGACGAATCCACCAAGTGGCATACGTACTAAACTTAAATCCCTTGGAGTAGTCGAACTTCTCCACCGCTTTGATCAAGCCCATATTGCCTTCCTGTATCAGATCCAGGAACTGCATTCCCCGGCCAGCATAGCGTCTTGCTATACTTACAACGAGACGAAGATTCGCTTCGGCGAGACGGCGTTTCGCTTCTTCATCTCCCTCCTCTATTCGTTTGGACAGTTCCACTTCTTCATCGGCTGTAAGGAGGGGAACACGACCGATTTCTTTCAGGTACATGCGAACCGGATCGCTAATCTTGATGCCTGGTGGAAGTGAGAGATCGTCATGAACCGAAAAATCCTCTGTCGGAGAATTAGCCGCTTTCTCTGTTTCCGTAACCTCTCGTTCCAATGCAAAATCCGCACTTTGACGGTTCTCCATTCTATGCCCCCCTGTTGACAATCCCATATTTTCATGCTAATCTAGCATTAGGTTATTATGACATTAAGCCAATAGTTATTTATCCTTCATTCTAGCATATTTTTCACACTATATCAACTTCTAATATATTCTAGTTCTGTTCACCCGATCTCAGGCTGAGATCGGGTTTTTATATGCTTCATCTTCGTACACTACATATGCTACGTTTACTTAAGCTGATCTAGTACCGCTTTCGTTTCTTGATTCAACGATTTCACGTCGGGAGCCTTCAAGGGCTCATCGCTCAGCTGATATTTGTGCTTTAGTTCAAGCGTTGCCCTCACCCGGTCGTTCAGCATCTCCTCCGGGATCACGCCGCTATGGGCAGCCTCGGTTAATGCCTGAATGACGGCTTCTTCCAATGCATATTCATGTCCGATCAGAATCATGTTGCTCCCTGCGACGACGGACTTCACGGAAGCCTCTCCTACGTCCGTGCTGCCGGAAATCGCCCCCATAGTCATATCATCCGTTATAACGACACCCTTAAACCCCATTTCTTCCCTTAACAAATCGTTGATAACGGGTTTCGAATAGGAGGATGGCGTATCCGGATCGATGCTCTTCATCAGCAGATGCGCAACCATGACTACATCGGCTCCTTCATCAATCGCTTGTTGAAACGGTGCCAGCTCCAATTCATGCAGGCGCTTCAGATCATGGTCAACAACGGGCAGCCCAAGATGAGAATCGACCGAAGTATCGCCATGCCCAGGGAAATGCTTCACTACAGGTACGACACCATTCTCCTGTATCCCCTTCATCGAGGCGATTCCCTGCGTGCTTACGGCTTCTGCCGTTGTGCCAAACGATCGATCGCCGATAACCGGATTGTCCGGATTGCTGTCAATGTCAAGCACCGGGGCAAAAACCATATTGATTCCGACTCCCGACACCTTCTGCGCGATAAGACCGCCAACCTGCTTGGTCAGCGTAAGATCATCGCTCCTCCCAATTTTACCGCTTGACGGCAGCTTCACGTATTCATCAGGAAAACGGGTAACCCGTCCTCCCTCCTCATCAATGCTCAGCCAGAGCGGAACCGGATTCACAGCATTTGCTTTTTTCAGCTCATTCAGCAGGTCTACCGACTGCTGGGCGTTCTCGATATTATCCTTGAAAAAGATAAAACCGCCAACATGGTAATCCTTCAGCAATCTGCGCGAGGTATCATCCATGGTAGTCCCTTCGATTCCCACCAGCACCAGCTGACCGATCTTCTCCTTGACGGTCATGCTATTCAGAAGCTCCGTTACCGCCTCATCAGTCCCGTCCTCGGGCAGGTTCCCTTCCTCGCCTTTGTTGTCCGTGCTGCCAGATGGAGGCGGTGTCCCGTCTTCATCAGCTGGAGACGAAGTCTGCGGCTCCTGTATTTCCTCCGACGGCGAAGCTCCTTGTCCGTTGTCCCCGGGGTTGCCCGGTTCGGCTCCGCCCCGACAACCTGCCACAGCCAATAGCAAGATGACAACCAGCATCGTTAAGCACATCCATTTTGTCTCACGCTTCAACATTGTCACCTTCCTTCAATTTCACACTACTATATTCGTCCTCTGTTCCACAGAGTCCTTCCATCATAACATGATTTCCATACAGTCCAAACCCGTTGAAGCTGCTCGATAGAAGTAGAAAAGAGCCGCGTCAACAGCGACCCATCTCCGCCTATTTAAGCAGGCCGAGCTTACGGGCTTGCTCCTCTGTTAATATAAACTGCTCTGTGTCCCACACTTCATCCTCATCCGTTCTTCCGAACATCAGCATAATATCATCCCATATATTCTTTTGCATCGCTTCAGCCTGCGTGATAATCACCTTCATATTCACGTCAGTCCTTTCCTTGGAATCGTCTCCTACTACATATACAACCATCAAAGATCATATCGAATCGAATTACGAGCAAAAGCCTGCAGATAGTATCTGCAGGCAGGATCTGTACTATAACTAGGAATATGCGGGATGATATTTAATCCACGACATGGCAATGGTGCCTTCGCCGGCATGGATGCCCGCAACGGGAATAAAGGTCATAATTTCGGTTTTCAACGCCGGATGGGCTCCGCTGATTTCCTTCTGGATCTCCTCGGCCTCTTCTACGTTGTTCGCGTGCATGATGCAGACCTTTTTAATTTTCTGCAAATCCATTCTCATAAGCTCCAGCATTCGCGACTTAGCCTTCTTGAACGTCCGGATCTTCTCTTCCACAATGACCTTGCCTTCATCAAAACGGAGCAGCAGATGAATGCGGAGCAGGTTGCTGAGAAGAAGCTGGGTGCCGGATACCCGGCCGCTGCTATGAAGCCGGTGCAGGCTTGCCGGAATAAGGTAGAACGACATATTTTGCACCATGGACTGAATTTTCTCTTTAATCACCTGCACGGTATCCCCCTGGCTATGCCAGTGAATCCCAGACAGGATCATTTCGCGCACCGGGAACGCTCCCGCTTGGGAATCGATGCCAACCACGGGTACCTCGGCAATCTCTGCCGCCTGCATAGATGAATTCAAGGTTCCGCTGAGCTCGGAAGAACAGTGAATGGCGATGATATCATCATACTTCTCTTTCAAGGATTCATATAATTCGATGAATTCGCCGATTGGAGGCTGTGAACTGCTGACTTTCGGTTCATCTTTCATTCTTTCATAAAAGGCCTCAGCCGTAATGTCAATTCCTTCCCTGTACTCCTCCTGTCCAAGTATCAACCTCAAAGGTACAATATAAATATGATTCTCCTTGGCGAAGTCAGGATCGATCGTACTCGTGCTGTCGGTTACCCATGCTATGGATCTCATTATAGTGTTCACGTCTCGCTTTCGTGTAGTAAGAAGTAGGAAAGGAAGCGATTAAAGCCGCTAAATTCATCATATCTTACCCTTACTGCGTATTGCAAACGAAAGGAATGTGATTTCATGGCTGCACATCAGTTCGCCACACAAAAACCTTATTTTCGCTCTGCGTTATACCCCTTTTCCCCAAAAGGTTCCAGCTGTTCAATCCAATATGCCTCCCGTTTGCTGACCGCGTCCTTCAGATCATAGAACGGTTCCTGCTTCGGTTCCAGGGTCTCCAGAATCTCGAAGACAAAAGCATCCTCGCCATACTCAATCCATTCCCGCTGGAGCGTCTTATTGTAGCTCGTTCCCATCTGCAGCTCGAATCGTTTGCCGTTCATGGTCTTCAGGTTATTCGTTCCGGCCACAAACACTTTGCCGTTCTTTGTGTTTCGAATTTGATACACGCCTGCTTCGATCTTGATTTCCTTATACATTTGATTTAGTTCCTGTCTGCGATTCATCGCGTTAAACCCTCCTAATCTTAGCGTTTACGTCGTTAACCAGTACTCGCTTCCATCGTCCTTGCGATCCAAAAAACCATATTCAATCAAATATCGGCGAATCGTCACATAATCGGGATGGTCCCTCCCGATCGTATCGTTGATTTCTTGCTCCGTATATTTGACGTCCGGTTGAAAACGAGCTGCAATTTCTCGTAACACAACATACTTCTGCTTCTCTTTGAGCTTAAAGGTCTTCAGCGGACCATCGGTCCCTTCAGGAAACACCTTGGCCAGGATCGCTTGCCGCTCTTCTTCGGTGACATTGTAGCGCTCATCCACCATCTTGGCGCGCTTGGGAATCTCCACGAATGCCGGTGCATGGTCATCCTTTTCCTTCAGCAGCTCCATTAAAGTCAGCAGTACCTTGGACTGTCTTTCCTTCTCCTTCAAGGCAAACCGGTGATTGCGAATCGTCGAAGCACTGCCTATGCCGAGCTCCTGTTGCACCTCTTTATCGTTCATGCCTTGATAGAAAAGCTGCAGCAATCGGTTCTGATGCTCGGTCAATCCAGTCAGCTTCTTATCGAGCCCCGACAGATACTGAAACACCGAGCCATGCTCCCGGCGGATATGAACGGTCATATAGCGTTCTGACTCATACAATACATCCTGGTCCGGATAGATGATCCCTTTCTCGATCGTCTTGCCGCACAGGAGGCATACCCAAACGGGACCTTCGTCGATATAGCCTTGTTTAAGCTCATCTACAGAAGCATTCCAGAATCGCTCGTTAGGATCCAATGCAAACACCACTTTTCAATTAGTAATTTATATAGACATTTTATATTTTTGTCTATAACATGTCAATCACACTTCATTTCGATATAATATTTCTTTCTCCCTTATGTGGAACCTGCTAGAATAGAGGTTGCTGCTGTAAAATTTAGGGGGTATCATCATGAGTTTCATCCAACAGTCGGCAAAAGAAATGCGTTCTTGGCCGCGCAACATCAAGCTGTTTTTTCTAGCCAACGTGCTGTATCAGATCGGTACCGGCATGTTTAGCGTGCTCTACAATTTGTACATACAAGGTCTTGGGTATAATGACTCCATGAATGGAACAGTGGTCAGTATTCAATCCCTGGCAACGGCATTAATGTTCATTCCGATTGGCCTGATCGGAGACCGCGGCAGCCGCAAGCGAATCCTCGTCTTGGGGGCATTGTTAAGCGGTGCGGGGCTGATCGCGCGCTCTTTTCTGGAGAGCGAATTCAGCTTGCTCGGTCTCGCGATATATACCGGTCTGTTCGCATCCTTTTTTCAGGTGCTGGCTATCCCCTTTCTAGCGGAAAACACGGCGAAATCGGCTCGCATGCGGATCTTCAGCATCCACGCCTCGCTTGTCCTTGCTTCTCAAGTGCTCGGCAGCATGGGAGGCGGATTCTTGGCGGATGCCCTGCAGGCCGTTGGTATGAACAAGATCGGCAGCTTGAAAACCGTGCTATTCATAGGCGGCCTGGCTACCTTGGCGGCATTCATCCCGCTCTTGTTCACAGCCGATCAGAAGGCCGAAGACATACGGGCACTGGATGCACCGCTTCCTGATCATCAACCGGCTCAGGCAGGAAGAGCAGTAAACGCCCCCGGTTTGGGGGATTACAAAGTCATCGGGCAGTTCGCGCTTGCCCAATTGTTAATCGGCCTGGGCTCGGGGCTTGTCGTGCCTTATTTGAATTTGTACTTTACCAACCGCTTCTCGGTATCTTTATCGGCCGTCGGCATTCTGATATCACTTGGACAAGTCATGACCATTGTATCGATGCTGATCGGACCTACGCTGGTGAATCGGGTGGGAGCCGTTAAGGCCGTGGTGCTCTTTCAAGTTCTATCCTTGCCCTTCCTGCTGTTAACCGGATTCACGAACGTACTTCTCATTGCATCGGTCGGCTTCCTGTTCCGCCAAGCCTTGATGAATGCCGCCAATCCGATACAATCCTCGATTCTGATCGACCGCGTACCGGATCACCGAAGAGGAATCGCCAATTCGGTTACGCAAACGGCCTTCATGTTGGGCTGGGCCACCATGGGACCCGTACAATCCAAACTCGTCACCACTTACGGCAGCTATTGGGGATATGCGATCACATTTTGCATTACCGGAACGCTTTATGTTGTATCTTCGTTTCTATACTACCGAATGTTCCGTGAGCGCAAGAGCAGCAGCCTCTCCTCTTCCGATACCGCCGCTACTCTCTAGCCTCAACTCGCAGAGGTTTTACATGGAGCGGAACGGCTCCATCGGCAACAGCAATGGTGCGGGCCTGGAAGCTTCCCTTATACCGGAAGACAGGCCCCAAGATCGGATTGCGCACCTCAACGGATATCCGGTATCGTTGATTCCCGTCATCATACCATTCGTTTACATCGGCTGTTCCGGTGAACCACCGGGGAAATCGAAACTGCAAAAGCCCCTCATAAAATCTCTGCTCCCCCGATTGTATGCAAATGCCGCCGCTCTCCCCCGCGGCTATCCGGAGATCGACCGCCAGGTGCTGTTTATTCCCTAAATAATCCACGATACGGCTGCGCTGTGCGCTATAGATCATCGTGGCATCAAACCGCCGCTGAGTACCCGCAAAATCAAAGCTGCGGCACCACGTCACCGTTTCTCTTCCCCATTCGTCACGATAAGCATAGTTCTCAATCCGAAACGGGATTCCTTTCCCTCGATTCGGAAACATAATATGCCGCATCGTGCCTATATAGAGAGGCAGTGCAGCCCAAGGCGCGTACCAGATCTCTTCCATGACGCCTTCGCCAATCGAAGCGATATGATCTTTGCTGTCAAATCCGAACCGCTCCCGAATTTTGGGATGGAGCATTTGAAATTGCGAGCCGAGCGCTTTTTCATAGATCGAGGTCACGTTTCTCCCCTCCTTTGCGGGATTTATCCCCGGGGACTGGTTTTCGTGCCGGGCGGTAGGCGCTTGGTAAATCTGCAGCGGACAGCGAAGCCATCAAGCAAAACCCCATCATGGCTCCACTAAGCGTTAACGGATTGAACGGGGCTTTCATTAACTGAGGATCCGTTATCCATGCTCCAAGCATCAAGATCGCAAGCAAGATAATTTGCAGCCTGTACCAATACCGACTCTTGTGAAAGAGCAGCGTCAATAAGCCGACGCCGATCTCGGCAATGCCGAGGAAGGTTAACACCAACCCCTCCTGCTCTCCAGCCAAGCCCGACTGCCTCAACAGATCAAGCTCCCCGGCTTCGGGGAACAACAGCTTCGGTACCAGCCCCTCATAACACCATAGAACGACCAGCATCATCACGCTTAAGGCATGGATGAATGCCTTCCGGATCGTTGCCGAGGGCGGAATATCCTTCTCTGCCCACAATCGCAGCACATCAAAGCTCCAAGCCGTCGCCAGGCCGAATAAAGGCCGGAACAACAAACGGTCAAACCAGGCGCCCGCCAGGCCGAACCGCGTTTTGTAATCGTATTGGGTAGAGAAACGTATGCCCCCGCTCCCCTTGTCCGCATACTTCCAATAGCCGCTTCCCTCCCGAATGAGGGAGCTGCGCTGATCCGAGCCGAATCGCAGCACCGAGATCCGTTTCCCCGTCTTCGGTTGTACAGCCGTTTTTGTGGCTCCCGCCCCTGTCACTTCCAGTCCGAACCCAATGCGGGTTTTATATAAAAACCGCTGAATATCCGAATCAGCCTCCGGTACATAATGAATCTCGGAAAATCGCAGATCCCACTGTTGATGCAGCTCAGGCTTTTGCGTCAACGTCCACAGCTTATCCATATCCGTCTGGATATCGAGTTCTACATAGATCGGATTTCTCTTCATGCGCTTTAGCTCCCCTCGGGATGTCCTCTAGTTTCTTAAGCCGGACACCTCTCTATCTACAAGTCATTTTACAGCGGCCGGAGACTCGCCGTTAGACCTCACTTTTGTAGAACATATCAAGAAGAGGTACTACGTTTCGTAGTACCTCTTCCGATCCTTCGATATGATCCAGTCTTAATCCGCACCGGTGCTAGTTGTCGTTCTCTTTTACAATGCCTTTCCGGCGGACCTTCTCCACGGCTTCTTTGCTGCTTCTTACCCCGAGCTTTTTCAAAATTTTATTGATCTGGTTTTTGAGCGTGCTCTCGGTTTTGAACAGTTTCTGCTCCATCTGGGAATGGGTGTACCCTTCATCCAACAGATCAAACACCTCACGCTCCGCAGGCGTTAAGCCGCGAAGCTGCTCTTCGCGCTTGAGGCGGGCAAATTCCTTGAGCAGCACCTCCATCGATCCCGGATGAAGCACGGCGCTTCGGATCGCTGCCGGAAGCTCCTTAAACCTCGGCTTCTCAATATAATTGACGGCTCCAGCCGTAAAGGATTGCATGATCACCAGCTCGTCACCCAGCGAGGTCAGCATGATGACCTTGGCTTGCGGTTTACGCTCAAGAATTTCGGCGGCCGTGTATATCCCGTCAAGTCGGCCTGCAGTCAGCTGAATATCCATCAGCACGATGTCAAAGGAGAGGATTTGCGCCATCGCAATCGCTTGTTCGGGCGACTCGGCCGTGCCGACAACGATCATGTCTTCCTGGGCATTCAGAAAAACGGTCATCGATTTAACCCAATCCGGATCATCCTCTACCAAGAAGATTTGTATGCGGTTCAAGCTTCTTCCCTCCCGGATAATCGAATGATTTTACTGCGCGGAAAATATAACGAAATCTCCGTACCGACCGATTCGCGGCTCTCCAGACTTACGGAACCACCGCTTCTCTTCATCACGTTATAGACATAGGACAAACCAAGCCCGAAGTTATCTTTCTTGTGGCCCTTGGTACTGTAAAAAGGTTCAAATACAAGCTCCTGCTGCGCTCTTGGAATGCCGGTCCCGTTATCTTTAACGGTAATCGCCGCCCCTTTGCGGTCCGCCGTTATCGTTATCGTAATCAGCCCGCCCTCAGGCATCGCCTCCACGCTGTTGTGAATGAGATTGCTGATCGCTTCTTTCAAATGGACGGTATCCGCGAGCAGCCACGGTCGCTGCCGGCAGATTACGTTCAATCCGACCCCATGCCTGCGCAGCAGATCCTGTTCGCGGAGCTGCAGTTCAGCAAGCAGCTGATCCACGCGGACTGGCTGTTCCATCAGCTTAAACGCCTTCATCTGCTGCTGCATGCGCCCCACCATGGCAAGCAGATGCTCCGATGAATTCGCTATGACTTCAAGCTGTTCGATGGCAACGCCGTTGTCTTGTGGCAGCAGCCGCTTTACGTTTTCCGTGCTCATCGCAATCTTCCCGATCTCGTTCTTAATGGTATGATTCAGCATCGATGTCCCCGAGCTGACGGCTTGCATTGTGCGATCCAGCGGATCGCGCTCGAACTTCAGGCGTACACCCAGGACGCCGTACACAAAGGTACAGATGACGGCAACGCCCAGCGAATACAGAATGAACAGGGACACGTACCGGAACGAATCATAACCGGGCGAGATCAGATTTCCCACATTAATCAGCAGCATCACGCCGAGCAAGGTAGGCACCATAATCCAGGTGGTGATCCACATGCCTTTGCGTTTTTGCGGGTTCATCTCGTGCGACAACGCGCGAATTAGCAAGGCACACGCGGCCACATAATAGGGAACCGTCCATACGAATAACCACCCATAATGAATTCGGTAAGCTTCCGTCAAAAGCACCTGGGCCAACATCGCGAGCACCGGCAGAAACAAGCCTATTTTGAAATCGCGCATTCGCTTATGATCCTCGGGCCTGCGGGTATACACCATGCAAAATATTAACACGCCGTACGGTGTCAACGTATGGTTGAGAAATTGAATCCACGGCTCGTACCGCGCAGCGATAAAACCCGCAGGCACAAGCAAATCTGTCAAGCCGCCGATTCCCGCGCTCCACAGAAAGAAAGCCGCCCAGCGGTTCACCTCGCTCCGAGGCTGATTGAACAGCAGCACAGCCGCCGCGCTCCAAAGCGCTACCACATAATATATCATGACGCATCGTCCATTCTCTTCGCGAATATAGTTTCATCCTACCACAATTGATACAGCAGCGGGACCTCTTAGCTTGCCTCCACGAACAAGTCGGATCCAGCGAACCATGAATTTTGTCTTGCTTCGACACTTCGATTTTTACATAACGAAAACATTCAGTTTACATTCAGCCGCATTTAAGAAAGATATCAGGAACGATTGATAGGATAGATTTCGTAAGCAATCAAGCACACGAATGATAGAGAGAAACGAGGTGGAATCATGGCAACCCAATTGAAATACCGGAACGAGCTTAAATTTTTTGTGAATATTCACCAGTACCGAATCATCCGCCAACGATTAAAAAATCTGGTGACCTACGATCAGCATGCAGGCCCCGGCGGGGAATATCACATTCGAAGCTTGTACTTTGACGATATCAACAACAAAGCCTTATACGAGAAGCTGGCTGGGGTTCGGGACCGGGTGAAATACCGCATCCGTATCTACAACGTAACCGACAACACCATTCATTTTGAGAAAAAAATCAAATTCCGGGATTACATTGCCAAGCTGAAGGAGCCCCTCACAAGGGAGATGGCCGATCAGATCATGGCCGGTCAATACGAATGTCTCTATCAGCCGGACAAGCCATTGATGATGGAGCTGTATCACGAGATGAAGCATAAGCTGCTGCGGCCCAAGGTCATTGTCGATTACGTCCGCGAGCCGTATGTCTGCGCCAACGGAAATGTCCGGATTACGTTTGACAAGGAGCTTCGAACCGGCCTGCACTCCACGGATTTGTTCAATCGGAATCTGCTGCCCGTCCGGGCGATCGATGAGAATCTGATTATACTCGAGGTCAAATATGACGAATACATCCCGGATTACATCAAAATCGCGCTGCAGCTGGAAGGACTGAGCCGTCAATCGGCCTCCAAATACGTGATGTGCCGTAAATTTCTGAAATATAACACATGGGAGGATCAATAATTCATGAACACCGCATCGACTTCAAGCAACACGAACACCACCAATTTTTCGGATATCGTCAAAAAATCCGTGATGGAAAACTTCGTATCCGATATCAGCATCGCCAAAATTCTGATTACGCTGGCCGTTGCCTTTGTGATCGGGTTGTTCATTTATCTGCTCTATAAAAGGGTCTTCAGCGGCGTGCTGTATTCCAAAAGCTTTAATGTATCTCTGATCGGGATGACCATGATCACGGCCGTTGTCATCATAGCCATTAACTCCAATCTCGTGCTGTCGCTCGGTATGGTCGGCGCACTCTCCATTGTCCGTTTCCGTACGCCCATCAAGGACCCAACCGATCTGATCTTCCTGTTCTGGGCCGCTGTTGCCGGGATCGTAACCGGAGCCGGTTTCTACACACTGGCTGCCATCGGCTCCATCGTAGTCGGTCTGATCCTGTTCTTCTTCATTAAAAAAGCAACGGTGGATACGCCTTATCTGCTCGTGATTCATTGCGATAATGAACAGAGTGAGCAGGCCGTAAAAGAACAAATGAGTCAAGCCGTGAAGCGTTATAATCTGAAGCAAAAAACCGTGGCCCCAGGAAGCATCGAGCTGACACTGGAAGTAAGGCTGCGCGACGCCGAAGGCCAGTTCGTGAACAAGCTGTCCCAGCTGCCAGGTGTTCATAACGCGGTTCTGATCAGTTACAGTGGCGACTATGTATCCTAAGTCAGGCGGTGGTCAGAGATGATTAAAAAAAGAATGACGGTCCAACTGTTCCTCGTGATGGCCATAATCCTACTAATCTCAGGCTGCCAATGGACACCCACGGCTGCCGGGACGGTAAGCAGCACCGAGAGCGATGCTCAGCAGGAGCAAATGGATTCGACGGTTTTTCCGAAGGATAAGGTTATTGATGTAAAAATCACGATTGACGAAGCTGATTTTCAGGATATGCTGGACAACGCCAGCGCTGAAGAATATAAAGAAGCATCCGTCAATTACAACGGCATGCAATTTGATCATGTCGGCATTCGCAGCAAAGGCAACTTGAGCCTGCGCAGCGTGGTCAATTCGGACTCCGACCGCTACAGCTTCAAAATATCCTTTGACGAATACCTGAATCAGACCTTGAATGGAATCAGCAAAATCAATCTGAACAACAACTACAGCGACGCTTCGTATATGCGGGAATTTCTGACCTACGAGCTGGCGGATTCCGTAGGACTGCCGACGCCCGGCTTTTCCTACGTCAATGTATATGTTAACGATGAATTATGGGGGTTCTACCTCGCGATTGAACAGATTGGCGACTCCTATCTGCAGCGTCATTTCGATAATTCCTACGGCGCGCTGTACAAGGCAGAGATGACCGGGGCAGGCAGCGATCTGACGTGGCTTGGCAATGATCCCGATTCCTACACCGGGCTTGTCATGAAATCCAAATCATCCAATGACGATATATTGATCGACATGCTGGATGAGCTTAATAACGGCACCGATTATGAGAAGGTACTGGATGTCGATAATGTGCTCAAGTATGTTGCCTTGAACGTGGTTGCCTCCAATATGGACAGTTATCTGGGATCGAACAAACAGAACTATTATTTATATGAGAACAGCGGTATTTTCTCTGTCCTGCCTTGGGATTATAATATGGCATTCGGGGGACTTGGAGGCTCCGGCATCCTCATTGACGAGCCAACCCAGGGAGCTTTGGCGGAACGGCCCCTGATTGCCAAGCTGCTCGAGGTTGACGAATATAAGGAACGCTATCATGCCATCCTGTCGGAGATGCTCGAGGGCTACATGCAGCAGGAAACATTCAATGAACGAGTTGCGCAATTACAAGACTTAATTTCCGAGCACGTAAAACAAGACCCAAGACCTTTCTATTCCTATGAGGAGTACGAGCAATCCATCCCGACACTCACCTCATTCGTTCAAGAAACAATGGATAACATCCAGCAGCAGCTGGATGGAACGCTCCCCTCCGCTGGCGATGGAAGCGGCAGCGGAGGCGGTATGGGTCCCGGCGGTGGTCGCGGCATGCGACCTGGCGGCGAGACGAATGGAGCCGGATCACCTCCCCCTGACGATACCCCGGCCGGAGGCATCTCTGGCGGGAACACGCCGGCCAACAACGACAGTGCTGCTCCTGATTCTTCTGGCAAAGCGTCGGGAAGCAGCGCCGACGTTACCTCCGGTAAAGGTGAAGGAGATCGTGACACCGTGCTTGAAGGGGATGAACCTTCCTTGTCCGTCGTATCGGCTGTCGGATCGAGCACGAGCAGTTCCAACGAATTAACAGCGATTGATGCTGCTCCAGCCGATAAAACAGAGCCGACAAGTAATGCGGAGAAAAGTACCGCAGAGGACAGTAAGGAGGATCAAACACAATCGTCGGATTTGCTCCCTTCCGATGACAATCAACCAACCATGCCTCAGGACCCCGGCCAGAATGGTCAAAGCCAGATGCCGGATTTCCCTCAGGGGGAGATGGGGAACGGAGTCGGCGGCGAGTTTGGCGGTCAAATGCAGGGAGGCCGGGGAATGGGCCGGCCGGGCGATGGGTCAATCGGGGCTGCCGAGGAACAAGGAAGTGCCAAGGAGGCCTTGTACGCCGGCGTATCAATCATGCTGCTGCTTCTCTCTTGTCTCTTCGTGACGCTGTATAAACGAAAAAGACTGTAATCATCAAACAAGGGCAGTTCCAAAGGTCGATACACCTGTGGAACTGCCCTTTTACATCCAAACGTTTTAGCCTATGACCAATGGATTGACCTATTTCAAATGAACCACGTGATCATTATGGGCGCTCCGATTAGGAACATGCCCAGCGCCATGACAATCCTCGTCGTATTTCTAGACAGCTTGTGCTGGGTCTCGGCTGAACGATACCAGCCGCTGAACTGCAGGCGATTCCGGTAGAGTACAAGAAACCACAATACATTACCCGCGAACAGGAACAGCGAGTATAGTCCATTCCAAGGTATCCAGCTCTTCAGTATTTGATGTTCTATACTGTCCAGAACCATGACAAAGATCAGCATAATGATCATCATACGTATGATTTCGAGAATGGATGAGGCCAATTTGGTCATTACGCTTGCTCCTTTTCAATCATGCTATTCAACTGGACTCGAGCTTTGCTTGTTGATCGTGTACCGATTGTTTTTTTATAAAGTATGAATCCAGCTTCCGGCTGACCCATAAGGACAGCACGATAAAGGCAAGGACACCGAACAATTTATAAGGTTCCGCAATAAAATCGGACAGGTTGGCACCGATGTAAGAGACACAGAACACCATAATGCCCTTGCCCAAGGTGACAGCCATCAGATAGGACATCAGGTTCATTCTGGCCAGCCCGGCGGCCACATTGACGGCGACAAACGGCCCAACGGGAAGTATGCCAAGCAGGAAAACGTAACTGAAACCGTTGCGCTGAATCCAGCGCATACCACGCTGAACTTTAGGTTTCTTTGCCCAGCGTTCGATCAGGGGCGTACCGGATATTTTGCGCACGATGAGAAAGGTCGTTAAACACCCTGCCACCATACCGATCCAGGAGTAAAGAAACCCTGCCCAAAGCCCATACACAGCCGCATTCACACCCACGATCACGATGGTGGGCATCGGTGGAATGAAGGATTTCAGGAACGTCAGAAGGATGCCCGGCAGCGGGCCTAATGCTCTAAATTGCTCCAATAACCATTCCAGGTTGCTCTCTGTAAAGTAAGACATGATGTCCAAGTAGCCAATCAATGACTTCACCCATTTCTGCTAAGTTTGCCGACTAGCCGACCTGAAGCACCTGATTCAGCTGAGCCAGATGGTGGTTGTCGTGCCAGACGAAATCCCGCATAAATTGCGCCACCTCAAAGGGATGCCCGTCCCCGTCCGTATACCGCATCTCATATGCCGTTTCAGGCAAGGCTTCGATCGCTCGAATCAGTTTCTCCCTTGCGGCTATCGTCTGATCCACCAGCGCTTCCGTTGATAACGTCTTGGCATATTGCCTCGACTCTTCATTGAAAGTGTCATAATCTATATGACGGACGGTCAAAACATCCCCTGTGGAAATTTTGGAAATGGCTTCATTGTAAAAATACTCATCCCACCGCATGATATGGCACACCACATCACGTACGGTCCATTTCCCCTCTGCAATCGGAGTGCTCCAGAATCCCTCTTCCAGTACCGCAAACTCTCTCACTTTGCCGATCCACGCGGAATACTCATTCAGCAGCTGCTGTTTGTCACTCATATCCATTCTCCTTGTCCATATAAGATTTAATATAGGCGTCAAGTCGATCCTCCGGCCAATGATATATCTGGAGCAGCTCCTCATAAGGATCGCCCGTGATACGCAACAGCTTCGCAAAGGCAGGCTCCGTCTTATAACCCGACCTCTTCAGCTCGATAATCCCTTGTCTTGCAGTTTCACCGAGCCGCTTCAACAGCTTGTATTCGACAATCATATGACGGTAACCATTCTGACTCGTTGAAGGTAATGGCTGTGCAAAAACCTCGAATTCCCATCCTTTGTACCGAAATCGCGCTACCGATCGATCCACGTTGTTGACGGTACGGGATGAGCACGTGAACTTCGTAACATCTTCGCTATAACGCGTCTTGAGCTCTCGTTCAAAGCAGGCAAAATCCGTCACATGGCATATGATATCGAGATCGCTTGATTCGATGTCAATCCCGATAGGAATCGTGCCCACCAATATCGGGTTATAGGGTTTCAGATGATCCCATAGTCTAAGCTCGTCTATAACCATGGCTGCTTGCTTCTGTTTATCGGAGCCCAGACGTAAGTATTCCAAGTTAAGAAAATCCAAGTTTTCTTGCATGGCTGCTCCACCTGCCTTACTCCTCTTAACTTTCAGGTCAGCGCTCGGTCCACGTCGTCCGAACATAGCCCAGCCTCATGCCGACCGACTCCATGTTACGATGGCTCTGCGATAAGAAAGCGCATTGCGAGACAACAAGATCGCACCCTGCAAGCTTCGCCTCCTGTATTCTTCTGCGAAGCAGCTCCAGCTGCAATCCTTGTCTGCGGTACTCCGGGAGTGTCGCCGCAAATGTTAGTGACGCTGTCGCTTGATTTACATACATGACGCCAGCTGCGGCCGGCTCATCTTCAACATAAGCCATATAAAAGCTCCATCCCGGTCGTGAATACAATACACGGTTATTCGAGGCTACAGATGGAATTCCTTGATCAGGCAATCCTGTTCCACGGCAATGAACTTTAGCATAATCCTCAAATTCATCTTTGTCTATTGTTCTGATCACATTTCCGGTATCCGGCACCTCCTTCAGCTCCTGCGGGTTCATATACATGGAATTATGAAAAGCAGATTGATAGAATCCGCGTTCGGCAAGCGCTGCCAGGAATTCCTGATTTACCAAGCCGGGCACGATTTCGAACTGGAATTTGCGCTCCCTCGATTGATAAAAGTCGATGATATCATCCAAGTTATATAGATCCTCTGAACGCAGTCCTTTCACCGTGTTAAAAGAAAGCCAAGGCATCGTCTTGCTGTACAAGCACAGCGCATGGCCGAAGCGCTTCATTTCGACCCCTTCGGGATTTCCGGTCCGACCTTCGATTGCTTTCATTCGATCCAACATATAATCGTTTTCTGAATCTTGAATTCGTTGGATAAGTTCCTCAGATGGAAGATGCCGCATATTGCCTCCTATGTATTATAACTAGTGATTCTAACTGAATAAATAGAGCCCGAAGATCGCTTACTGATGCTTCGGGCTCTTACTTGCTGTGTATGTTTTATTTCGCGCTGCCCGGCAGATCGCAAGATCCGTCGGCGCATATGCCGTCGCTGCTGTCGGAATCATTCACCATCACTAGCGGATTCGCTTCACGATAAGCCTTATCCAAAGCGTCCGTGAATACTTCCAGTGGCTGCGCACCGGACACGGCGTATTTGCCTCCGAGCACGAAGAATGGCACTCCCCGAATTCCCAAATTTGCTGCAGCTGCTTCGTCTGCCCTTACCTCGGATTGGAAATCGTCACTCTCGAGCGCGGCCGCAGCCAAATCGCGGTCCAGACCGACTTCAGCCGCCAGATCGGCCAACCGATTCTTATCACCAAGATTCTCGCCGTCTGTAAAGTGTGCACGGAACAACCGCTCCGTCATTTCTTTCATTTTACCATGCCCGGATGCAAAATGAACCAGGCGGTGAGCATCAAATGAATTGGCCGGGATGACGCGATCCATGTGATACGTAAGCCCGACGCTTGCCGCTTGCTGGGTCACGTTGGCGTTCGCAGCCTTGGCCTGTTCGATACTCATGCCGTATTTGGATGCCAATATCTCGTCCATGGAAACCCCGGCTTTATACGATGCACCGGGATCAAGCTCAAAGCTGCGGTAAACCACTTCAACTTGATCTTTATTAGGGAATTGCTCCAAAGCCGATTCGAAACGGCGTTTACCAATATAACAGAACGGACACATAAAATCCGACCATATTTCCACTTTCATTCTTTTCGCCTCCTAGCGAGCATTAATGCTAACTTACTTATTGTAACCCGCTTTCAGCATGACATCAACACTTCGCATGAATATGGAAAGGTCTGCAAGAATGTTCAGGGTACCGAGTACAAACACGCCGGTTATCTAAGCGGGATTGTTCTCCTCTAATCTGGCAAGAACCCAATCCGTCACAACCTTAAAGCCTTGATTTCCCTTCAGGGAACTATTGATCACCAGATCCGCATGCCAGCGGGTAGGCTCAACATATTCATCATGCCTGTATCTTACAAGCTGCAAATATTCCTGAAGCACACTTTCCTCGCTATGCCCCTTTTCTATAAACCACCGGTTTCTGCGAAGCATTCTTTCATCCGCGGGGCAATCTACGAACAGCTTCAAATGAAGCGAGTTCCTAAGGGATTCGAATTGATACAATAGAAAGCCTTCAATGATGATTATATCGTACTTGCCATTATGAACGGCGTGATTATAATCCTCGGTCAGACGCTCGATATCGACGGCATCCGGATGGTTAAAATCCTCAAATATTTGATTGGTGAAGGGCGCCTTGGCCAAGGGTCTAACGGACTTATAATATTTATCCATATGGAAGATCGCCACCCGGTACTCGCTTAACCTCTCCTTGAGCTTAAGACTTAGCGTTGTCTTGCCGCTGCCCGAACCTCCGCCAATCCCGATCATTAAAGTCTGCCTATGCTCCATATCCTTTCATCTTCCTCCGTATGTATGTCCAATGTATAGGTTCCATTATTATACAACCGATCCAAGTAAGTTGAAAGTTCCTGCGTTACACGAACAATATCTCCTAGTCCCGGCGTACGATCACAGAAGACAGACCGCGGTTACCGATATCAGGAAGGCTCGTGCTTCGACGTTTACTGTCTGATTTCAAAAATAAAAAAACAGACAGCATACCGCTGCCTGTCACTTATATTTTTTCCAATCCATCTCGCTGTGTTCCAGCAAATATTCAAAATCATTGTCGCGCCGCTTCTGTTCTGCCTTGCGCACTGCTTCCCGTTCCTGCCTTTCCTGCTCAAGCCGCTCGGCTTCATTGGCTTTCAAGGATTCGGTTGTTGCCTTCAACTTTGCCAGAACTTGAGGGTCCAGCATATCCTTTAACGTTGCGGGTTTATCGGCAGCTTCGGTTCGCGGCATGGGAGACGTTCGTTTCTTTTTTGCCATGTTCATTCACCTCGATTTCCACATCATTATATCATCTTACGAAGGACCTGGCATCTATATCTGCTTGGTTATAACCACGAAAAAAGAGAGCCTCACGGCTCTCCTTCTCATTATGTATACTTACTTTGAGGGCGATCGATGGGACTTGAACCCACGAATGCCGGAGCCACAATCCGGTGCGTTAACCCCTTCGCCACGACCGCCATGACAATGAGCAATGGATATGCCCGAGATAATACTTTATCAGATATTTAGCTATTTGGCAAATTGTAATTTCTTACATCCTATTCTTGATTTCAACGGAAAGAACATACTATACTTACTTGATTCCAACTATCAGAAAATAGCGCCCTTAATCGATACAACATGATGATACAAGCACGGGAGGAAGCACATCGATGATCTATCATATTGACTATGTCTCAGAAGGATTGCATGTGAAGGGATATCTGGGTCTGCCGCCGCAACTGCCCCACACGCGCAGCCATGAGATGTCTGTAGCAGTCGACGCTATGCCCGACGTTACAATAACAGGTACGCTCGCGTGCTCCTTGAATGCGGATCATGTTTCACACGAACCGCCTAAGCCAGTAACTGAGCCTAAGCTTCCTTTGGTCCTGTATTGCCGCGGCGGCATTGGACGGGTTGGCGCTGTAAGGTTGAAGTGGGTTGAAGAATTCGCTGCGCAAGGATATGCCGTGTTTGCTCCGGCCTATCGCGGGAATGAAGGCAGCGAGGGCAGGGATGAATTTGGCGGTGCCGATACGATGGATGTGATCTCCGCAATCGAATGGCTATCGAGCATTTCCTGGATAGATAACCGTCGCATTCATTTGTTGGGATTTTCCCGCGGTGCGATCAATGCTGCCGTCGCAGCCGCTCTGTCACCACATATATCCAAAATGATTCTCTGGAGCGGCGTCTCCGATCTGGCACAAACCTACGAAGAACGGATAGATCTGCGCAGAATGATGAAACGCGTCATTGGCGGAACGCCTGCCAAAGTACCTGAGCAGTATCTTCTTCGATCACCGATCCATTATGCGGACCGTATCCGATGTCCCGTCCTGCTTGTCCATGGGACGCGGGACGAGCAAGTCCTGGTGGAGCATAGTTACCGGATGCTGGACAAGCTCCAAGAACAGGGGCACCAGCCGGAAGCCCATCTGTACGAAGGGCTTGGGCATCATTTCCCGCCGCCGCAGCATGCAGCGGCGATCAACCGAATGTTCGACTGGTTGAAGAAATAAGTAGAAGTTGAGGAGCGCTCCTCTCCTTCTACTTACTCTCCAAGCAATGTTGATTCATTTCTTCCGCCTAGTTGTGCCCAGCAGCCGTTTCAATCCAGTATTTACAGGTCCCGTTCGTAATTGAGCTTAACTCACCGTGATTCGATTCAATGATGCTGCGGGAAGCCAGATTGGCTTCATCGCAGGTCAGAAGGACCCGGCTTATGTTCTTCTCATTGGCTTTCTTGACCAACTCCGCCAGCAGCCGCTTGCCATATCCTTTCCTGCGCTCCGACGGCCGGATGACATACCCGATATGTCCCCCTAGCTCTAACAGATTGTCATTCAAGCGATGTCTCAGCTTACCATATCCTATGGGCTTGTCGTTAACGTATAACCAATATATCGTCTGGGGAACATGCTGCTCCGGCAGATTGATGCCTCTTGCCATTTCGTAATTGCGCTGAACCTTGGAAGCGAACTCTTCCATGCTCCCGCTATTTAGGCCATTAACGAAGCCGTTCCCGCCCTGGCCGATTTCCTGGACCATGAACAGCAGGCTCCCATCCTCCTGCACCTGCAGCTCCCTTAATACGAGTCCCATGCCTATTCCTCCACTTGAAAGATCGAATCCACAATGACGGGTAGCTGGTCCCGTAAGGATACGGCTCCGAATACGGATCTGGCGTGAATTCCTTGATCCCCGAACACCTCAAGCATCAAGTCCGAGAATCCATTCAGCACCTTATGATGCTCCTCATAGTCGGTTGTTGCGTTAACGAAGCCTTGCACCTTGACCACGCGCTTCACTTTATCAAGTGATCCCAGCCCTTCCCTTAATACGGCCAGAACTTCAATCCCGGTCAGACGGGCATATTCATACCCCTCCTCTGTTGTGTAATGCTCCCCGAGCTTCCCTCTCGGCTGTCCTGAGGGCCCCTTTCCTGAAACATACATCATCCCGTTAACGATGACATAGTTGGCATACTTGGCTGCCGGCGAGCCTGCTTTAGGCAGGCTGATACCCAGCTGCTTCAAACGTTCCTCGGCATGAACGGTCATGTGATCACTCCTTCAGGAAATATATTCTATCTAAATTTCAACTATTGTATCACGGAATGACCCTTTTACAAGCAAAAAAAGACCAACCTCACGCTTCGAGGCTGGTCTTAAATCCAACATGTCTGATGTTTAGATCCGGAATGAATAAGATGCATAACGCTCCGCGTTATGAATGGCCTGCCATACGTCCGTCGTCTCGGCGCCCGGATACCAGTAGGCATAACCGGCTATCTGATATTTGGCGGCCATGAGATGTTTCATGGATAAAGAACGGGATTCCTCGGTCCATATGCGATGCGGAATGCCGCCGCTGTTATAAGCTGCTTCATACTGAGCCACGCTCTCATTCCAAGTGAATGAAGCCTTGTTCAGGCGAATGCGATGTCCTTGCTCAGCCAAACTGATGTCCTGTGAGGATACCGACGATGCAATCTTCCAATCTCTCGTGTATAGCGGATACGCGATGATGCTCTTCTTCGCCGGAACTTGGGTCAGCAGCTTGCTCAGCCCGGATTCGCTCCAAGGGAGCGAGGAAACGGAGCCCGCTTTGGGTGAACCGCCCCAGTGCTGGTCATAACTCATGAGCACCATATAGTCCACTTGTGTGCCAAGGGTTGCGTAATCGAATGCAGCCGTCCAATCCGTATTCAGATCAGGTGAAACATCGATGGATAACTTGGCTCCGAGCCGCCTCATCTCGATGGATAATTGCGTGATAAAGGCCGTCAGATTCTGTCGATCCTGCGGCATGACGTTCTCAAAATCAATATTGATTCCGTCCAATCGATACCGGGATACATTCGCCGCAATACGGTCAACGACAGACTTCCGGGACTGTGCGCTGCTCAGTACTTGGTGAGTTCCTTCCGCATTCCCGCGGTTCCCCACCATAGCCCACACCTGCCGACTGTTGTTATGAGCCCAATTCAACAGCTCCTTGTCGGTATGATCCGTCACCTTGCCGCTTGCCTCCATGTAGTACCAGCGCGGTACCAGAACATTCAAGCCGGCCCGTTTGGCATAGGTGATGTATTGCTGAGTCGTACCATTATACAACCAGCCCATATGAACATTTGCAGGAGTTTGAAGGTTAATCTGGGTCATCACATTTCCTGACTGCAAGACCCGGTCCAGCAGCATTGCCGTCTCTTCCCGGGTGATTGCGTCCTGTGGTCTGAACTGTCCCTTGCTTCCCTGCAGCCAGCCTGTATCCGTCGCTTTACCAACCGCATTCCAAGCCCATTCCGCGATGGAAGCGGAATCCCTATAGTAGTTGATCGTATTTCCGTTATAGTATCCATTTTCTTTCATCGCACGAATCACCATCACGGCAGCCTCTTGCCTAGTTATGGAAGCATTCGGGTAGAACCGGTAACCGTTCCCCTCAACAATGGATAAATTAAGTCCCGCGTGAACCCAGCCATAATACCATGCGGATTTGGAAACATCCCGAAACGCGGACAAATCATTTGAGACAGGCTCCATCTTGAGCATTCTGGCAATCATGGCAATAAATTCAGCCCGGGTAACCGGATTTCGCGGCAAAAAAGCTCCTGTGCCATCCCCGCTTACGATACCTCTCTTGGCCAGACGCTGGATCGCGTCTTTGGCAAAGCTTGCCGAGATATCGTGAAAATCGGTCGGACTAGGAGCTTGAGCCGCGGATGCCTGTAGATGGCCAAAAAGCGATGAAAATGACAGCAGCAAACAAAGTGACAGGAAATATTTCTTCAAAGGGACGCCTCGATTCTATTCTATCATCTGATACCATCAGCATATCAGATGATCATAGAATCAGGCATTATTCATTTCTTGGTAATATTCGCTGCCGGTATAGATTTAACAGGATAAGATAACCGCACCGATCCCTTCTACAACAAGGGAATCCCGGGTTAAACGCGTAATATGCTCTTCGCCAAGCAGAATCTTCCATTCGCCCAGCTCAGGCAAAGCAAGGGAGGACTCTTTCCGTCCGGCATAATAGAGCACATAGATATGTTTCTCTGGATCGCCGCCCGCATGATCACGAAGCGTGAAAGCGACAGCATGCTCAGGACATGGTTCAAACCGAAGATGCTTACGAATCGACGCGGCATCCCTCAATCTGAATGCCGGATGATTCTTCCGGAGCTGAACGAGCCGTTGAATGTATTTCACTCCATCCTGGTGCTCCGATGCCATACCCCAGTCCAGCCGATTCACTTCATCACCAGCATTATAGCTGTTCTCCACTCCGTTCTTGGAGCGGTAATACTCTTGACCGGCGTGCAGGAAAGGGATTCCTTGACTGGTTAGGATCATGGCCGATGACAGCCGGTGCATATCGCGACGTGTCGCATCACTTTCCCCTTTGGTCGACAGCATGATTTTGTCCCATAGGGTATGGTTATCGTGACACTCCACATAATTCACGCACTGATCCGGCTCGGAAGCAAACGCCTTAATATCTTGGGAATACGGGATGCCGCCCACGATGCCTTGCTTCACTTTATGAAGTAATCCACTGCCGCCGCTCACAAAGCCTTTATATTCAAAATGAAAAATATCGCCTTTGACGGCATCGCGGAATCCGTCGTTAAAGTGAGCGACACGCGGCAACACGTCTGCCTGCAGCTGATTCGCCCGCTTCTTCTCATCCAGCTCGGTATTCATGACCCAGCCTTCGCCGATGGTGATGATCGACGGATCAATCGCGTCCAAGCGCGTCCGGATTTCATTCATCGTCTCCACATCCAGCAATCCCATCAAGTCAAATCGGAAACCGTCAACCCGGTACTCCTTCACCCAATGCAGAACGGATTCCACAATGAATTTCCGCATCATCGGACGCTCGGATGCCGTATCGTTACCGCACCCGGATCCGTTCGAAAATTTGCCGTCCTTCGTATAACGCAGGTAATATCCGGGGACCAGCTTCGTGAAATTGATCAGATACCCGTCATATACATGGTTATACACCACATCCATGATGACCCGTAGCCCTTGATCGTGGAATGTCTGAATCAACTCCTTCAATTCACGAATCCGAACCTCCGGTACATATGGATCCGTAGAATACGAGCCCTCGGGAGCATTGTAGTTCTTCGGGTCGTATCCCCAATTGTACTGCGGCTCATGAAGCCTGGTTTCATCCACGCTTTCCGTCGCAAAATCATAGATCGGGAGCAGCTCTACATGCGTAGCCCCAAGCTCAACAATATGGTCAAGCCCTGTACGAATCCCCCCGGGACCTCGGGTACCTGCCTCCGCCAGACCTTTAAACTTGCCTTTATGTTTCACTCCGCTGTCCGGATGAATAGTGTAATCACGAACATGCAGTTCATAGATCACGGCATCAAGAGGACTATGAAGCGGCGGCTTGTCTTCTGTCCAGTGCTCAGGATCGGTCGAGGCCATGTCCAAGATGTAAGCACGATCCCCATTGACGCCTACGGCAGCTGCATAGGGGTCGACAGCTTCGTTCCATTGATCCCCGATAAGGACCTGGTAGGTATAGAACATGCCTTGAAGATTCTCTCCTACTTTCAGCAGCCAAGTTCCCTTCACATCGCGAGTCATCGCGAAACGCCGGGCTTCTGCTGCCTGCCAATCCGGATACAGCAGAACGTATGCCTCGCTAGCCGTCGGTGCCCATAGTCGAAACGTGGACTCTTCAGGTTGGTAGGTTAGACCCAGATCCGTTCCATCATAATAAAATAGCTTGTCAAATTCCTTATCAAAGACGGAGACTCCCCCGGTGACCGCGGGATCACCGTAGTGAATAACAGCGTTGCTTTCTTTTTGTACCGACAAGATGTTCACTCCTCATGTATGCTTCCTATCCAATTGTATCCGTTCAACTTCTTCTTCCGTAATGGTACGGTTACCATATCGGGCTTCCTCGTAAAGCTCAATCAAGGATTGTGGAATCCGATCCTTCCGTCCGTTCCATTCCTTAAGATCGCTTTCGGTTTCCCGCGGCGTTAGCGATGCTTTCCAATTATAGCCTTCCCTGATACTTCGGGAAAGTATCATCCGATACATTCGGCGAATTTTTTCATTCAAATGCTCCGATCCTTCCCCCGCCCGAAACTTTCCGCCGATACGAATACCGGACAACATCCGTTTTAGTCGTTGGGATGCCGGATCATGTTCAATATTCTCCACTTCATCCTCATAGCCTAGCGAGGGCTGAACGTTCTGTCTGTTCATCATCCTGTTCATCCATGCGGAGAATCTTCTATACAGCTTAGGCAGTACTTTCCCAAACCTGAACAAAACATATATCATTCCGATCCCGATCACGGTGAACACACCATAGATCAGCACTTGCTCCAACACTTTCATCCATGGGCTCGGCGGCTTGGTTTCCTCATCGAGGAACGACATTTCGGGAGGAGGCTCCGACGACGAAGGCGGTTCCGGAGTCTGCTCGGCACCGGAGCCGAACCATCCGGAAATCCATGCAGCGATCCCTCTGGCCATATCAGAGACCCATTGCTGCAGCTGCGGCAAGAAGGCGACCACCGCAACCAGAAGCAGCAATACGAGGATAAACCAGCGATTGTAACGCAGAACCCGGCGTTCCAACACGGGCTGATCGTTGCCTGGCAGTGTTTCATCCAACACCAACTGCCGATTGACAAGCAACAGGGTTAATCCTAACGCCGCTGCCCCCATCCAGGTCAGAGAGGATATACCACCCTGGAATGAATCCATAAAACTGAATATAAAACTGCTGACCCCGAACAAAATCAATCCTATTAAGAAATACGTCCCGGGAAACATCAGATTCCAGCTTGCCTGCTCCATTCGGCTGCCGCGATAACTGGCAATAAATATAAGGGGGATGAAATAAGCAAGGGTGATATCTACGCCTACAAAGGCGATGGCTGCCGTAATGGAAACCAGGCACGCCCATAAGGTTGCCTTAAACTGTCGATCCAGCTTGAACCATCGCGCACCTGTGTAGCCAAGTAAGTACCCGCCTAATACTAGGGCAGGCCATACCCATCGGTGCGATTCAGGCAGCAGATAGAACGCCGGAATAAAGAGTACCGGAAAATAGAGCACGCATTCCACGAATCCCTGCAAGAACGTTTTAATAAATCCAGTGTCTCGAGAGGTCATGCAGACACCTCCTTCGCAGGAGACGGCGCTTCACCGAGAGGAAATACCTGAATCGTGTGCCCATGGTCCCGAAAACGCTGAAACATCTCTTCCAGCCTGGGACTGACGTAAGTGCTTAGAATGAGGATTTCTCTAGCCTCTTCATGCCGGGACAGTTCAGAGGCCAGGTAATCATGAAAAGAAGCCTTTCGGGTCAGCTCCAGTCTCGCCAGCATTTCGAATATCAGATGCTGCTGTGTCATGCCGCCTGCAACCGGGACGAATGCTTCATCGGTTGAATCCTCGCCAAGCGTTCCGTTTGTTCCCATTCCGATCTCCATGCCCTGCGATAATAAATGAGCTGTAATGCCCGCTGCCAGTCGGATGCCATACTCGATCGGCTCGGGCCGCGTCGCTTTGCTCCACATCTGCTCATGATCCTCTATATTCAGATAGATCAAGAGTCGGCTGTCCGCTGTGGTATCCCGCCTGTGGACCTGCAAGATGCCCGTCCGTGCGGTCGCTTTCCATTGAATATCCTTCAGCGGATCGCCGTCCCGATATTCGCGTACGCCCGATATCAGGAAAGGATCCTCCAAGATCCATCTTCGCACCAGCATTTCGCCCATCCAGGTCTGGACCGGGAGGGCCATGTCCGACACATCCATCGGCATCGGGTACACGATAATGCCACCGGACAACGTCTTGCTCTGGACAATCGACTCCATTCCGACCAGATCCCCCGTCGTCATCGATACCGTACCCAGCTTGTACAGACCTCTGCGCTTAGCGGAAATCCGATGTCTGCGAAGGATCTTGGTCCATGGCAGAAGACTGAAGAAGCTCTTGTGGTTCTGATTGAATTGCCCCTCACTGATATCCAGGTTCAATTGATTATCAAATGCCAGGCCCGAGCGGAATTGGGATTCTACCCTTAACCAGGGTACAGGCAGCGCTTTGCGGTTCTCAATGATTTCGATCAGTTCCACGGAATCTCCCTCATAGCAAGTAGACACCTTGAAGGAACGGCTGTAGTTCAGCTTTTTGAGTGCCGTCCGTTTGAAAATCTTGCCCTGCACAACGATGACCACTGCGGCGATTAACAATATCCAATAGGCTCCCATCGCCATCCGCCCTACGACGAAATGCCTTCTTCTGTCGGTACGGGAACCTGCTGCAGCAGCCGTTCGATCACTTCTTCCGCTGCGGCCGCACCGCCGCGGCTGTGGAGCGTCCCTCGAAGCTTCAGCCGATGCGCCCATGTCGGCACAGCCAATTCCTTCACATCATCAGGGGTGACAAACTCCCTGCCCTTCAGGACGGCTTGTACTTGCACCGCCTTCAATAAGGCTTGGCAGCCCCTTGGGCTTACGCCGGAGGCAACCGCCTCATCCCGTCTTGAATGCTCGGAAAGCGCAACGATATAGGATAACATCACATCACTGACATGTACTTTGCTGACGATATGCCTGGCTTGTACGATCCGCTCAGACGTTGCAATCGCCATTAGAGACTCCAAGGGTTGATCATCTTTAAATCGCTTCAGAATATTCACGCTTTCCTCTGAGGTAGGGTATCCCATATTCAGTTTGAACAGAAAGCGGTCCAGCTGCGCCTCCGGCAGCGGAAACGTTCCTTGCTGTTCCAGCGGATTTTGCGTCGCGATCACCAAAAAAGGCTCTTGCAGCTGATGGGTTACTCCGTCAATGCTGATCTGGCGTTCCTCCATGCACTCCAATAAACTGGACTGCGTGCGAGGCGTCGCCCGGTTGATTTCATCGGCTAGAAGGATATTCGTGAACAGAGGACCCGGACGGAATTCAAACGTCGCGGATTGTTGATTATAGAAGTAGATGCCGCTCAGATCCGACGGCAGCAAATCCGGCGTGAACTGTACTCTCTTAAACGTGCAATCAATCGACTTCGAGATGGATTTGGCCAGCAATGTCTTGCCTGTACCCGGCACATCCTCCAACAGCACATGACCAGAAGTGACCATGGCAATGAATAGTCTGTCAATCAGCTGCTCTTTACCTACCATAACTTTGGAAACGTTTGCTCGAATGTCGTCGGCAAGACGGCGAACGCCATGATAATCTATAGTAATTGTAACCACTCCTTATGTAGTTTAACTTTACAACAAAGTTCGTCATGTCATCCCCTAATTCCTGTTATTCGGGACAAAATAAGATCAATTGCCTTATAGTCGGCTCCCCCGTCCTTTCAAATACGGCAAGAAGCTGTCCAAGGACAGCTTCCGAGAATGCACCCTATGGACAGATCATCCGATATTTAGAAGTCTGATTATTCTGCCGTCCTTTCTTCCTGGGAAGAAGTCGAATCCGTCCTGCTTTCTGGAATCAATAGTTTGGTCAACTCCGCTTCAGCCTGCTCGCGACGATCGATCCGGATATCGATATAATGCTTAACCTCAGGCGGCCGGGCATAGAACGGCTCCAGAGACGCATTCCACAGCTTATAGTCCGGATGCCCGCGGAAGCCGATCAGGTGATCCTTAATGCCGCTCCAGCGGACAAGGAATATATATTCATCCCGGTTCTCCACGCACTTGTTAAGCTCATGGCTTACATATCCCTTTTTCGATAACAGAACGCCGGAAGCTTCCCGAAAGGCACTTTCAAACTCGCTTGCCAGCCCCGGTTTGATATAAAGTATCGCTGATTCCAGTATCATATCGTATCCCCCTCTTCGATATCCATCCGATCAACGGTAAAATGTAACGCTTGTATATGGCAGCGCCATCCTAGGAAAACAAGTAGGTGCAGTCAAGTATATGCTGATATAATGAGAAGCATGAATACACTTATAAGGATGAGACAAACATGGCATTCGGCATCTCGAGACAGGAATTGCAGCAATGGAAGCAGAAGGTTGCACAAGGAGACATCGCTTTTTTGACCCATTATTGGTACGACAAGCGGTTTCCGGAGTTCCATACCGTAACCAAAGTAGGCTGCTCGAACATCCAGCGCCTGGAGGTCTGGTGTGTATCAAACGGACTTAATCCGGAATATATCCATTACCGTCTGCCGTACCCGCATTTTGATCTGATCGGTCCCAAGCAAACCGAATTACTGCAAAAGTATAACCTCGAAGATCATATCACCCGCTTCGGTCTGTAAACGCCGATCGGCGTATTTTCTCAGAAGACAACAAAACCCGCCTTGATCCACGGCCATTCTCACTACTTGCCGTAATTGAACAGGCGGGTTTTTTAAATATTACTGCATCGACTGGTTCGTACCGAGATTTTCGGATTGTTCTGATCTATTTCTATAACATCCTCATGTAACGGCTCCGCTAGTCATCTTCTTCAGAGTCTTGTTAATCCAGATCGCAGCCGTTGCGCCTTCCCCCATCGCCACGGTGGTTAATTCGGAATGGACGCCCAGGTCACCCGCGGCCCAAAGTGACTCGACACTCGTCATTTTGGACCTTGGATCGGTCTTGACATGACGGTTGTGCTCCAGCTCTGCCCCCAACTGCTCGGCCAATTCGGAATGGATCATATTCCCGCCAAAAGATAGGAACCCCCGCTCCGCAGGCACGATGCTCCCATCCTCCAACACAACGGCCGATAGGATGCCGCCTTCCTCATGAATTTCCGACACCTTTTTCTCTATATACGGAATCCCGAGCTCCGCCAATTGGGACATATGCTCGGAAGAAGCCGGCTCCCCCTCATGATTGATGTAGATGATATCCTGGGTTCGCTCCGATAGCAGCACAGCCATACTGGCACCGGGATCACCTGATCCCATCACGACGGTCTTGCGATCCTGAATTTCATAACCATCGCAATCAGGGCATACAAAGACGGATGTGCCCAGCGTGGACATCAGGCCTGGCAGCTGGGGAAAACGGTCCATCACGCCTGTTGCGAGCAGCAGGGTTTTGGCCCTGTAACGAACTCCGTCTTTACCAGTTAACACAAAATACTCCGACTCATCCCGCTCCGCCTTCCGGATATCATCGTCTGCAAACGTAACGCCGACAGACTCCGCCTGCTGACGCCCCCGCCCCCTGAGCTCTTCACCAGAGACCCCATCTGGCCATCCAAGGATATTGCGGTAACTCTTGCAGATGGTGGACCGCCCCGTTCCCCGGTCGATCACCAGGACATCATAGGCAGAATACCGCCCCAGCTGTATAGCCGCCTGCAGACCTGCAATTCCGCCGCCAATGATAATGCAATCCTTCACTTCGGTATCCAACATGTAGGTTTATCCACTCATTTCTATATCGAATTAAGCGCAAGAACTCTTTGCTTCAAGATATACTTCAAGAAGAGAGGTACACCCTAATTATTTAACCAATCTGCCGTGATTTACTCCTGAAAAATCAAATAGACCCCGGCACACAGCGCCGAGGTCCAAATCAATGAATTACAGGAGAAGCTGTCCGGCTAATGCACCGGCAATCACAACAAGCCACGGAGGGCTCTTCCAGAACATCAGCATCCCGAACAGCCCCGCGCCGATCACAAATTCAAGCGGACTGTGGATGGAGGATGTCCATATGGGATGGTATAGAGCAGCCAATAGAATCCCGACCACTGCCGCATTCATGCCTGTCAGCAAACCTTGCAGCTTAGGGTTTCTGCGGATGCTGTTCCAGAAAGGCATGGCCCCTACGATAAGCAGAAATCCAGGCAAAAAGATAGCCAGTGTAGCCACGATACCTCCAGGAATCCCCTGAATCAAGACCCCGAGGTAAGCGGCAAAAGTAAATAACGGACCGGGTACAGCCTGTGTGGCTCCGTAACCCGTCAGGAAATCCTCTTTAGACATCCAGCCGTTCAGCACCGTCTCATTCTCCAGCAGCGGGAGAACGACGTGCCCTCCGCCGAATACTAGCGATCCGGCTCGGTAGAAGCTGTCCACCATGGCTACCCAACCGTTATCGGTCAGCCCGTTAAGAAGCGGCAGACCCACTAATAACACAACAAACAGGCCCAAGCAAAAGAGTCCGGCTCTCCGTCCGATCGGCATCTTGATCTCGGGTACTGCCTCTTCGTTCGCTTGACGCTTGAACAACCACAGTCCCGATAGGCCGGCAAGAGCGATGACCGTCACTTGAGAAATGGGACTCTGCCACAGCAGAACGACTGCCATGGCTATTAACGCTATAGCCGCCCTTACAGGGCCTGAGGCCAGCTTTCCTGCCATACCCAGAACCGCCTGCGCAACGATGGCCACTGCGACAATTTTAAGTCCTTGAATCCAGCCTGCCGAGCCGGGATCGAAGGTTTGCATCAAATAGGCGAAGATCATAAGCATGAGCACGGACGGCAATGTGAAACCAAGCCAGGCGACGATGCCGCCCCAGATGCCCGCTCGCATCATCCCAACACCAATACCCACCTGGCTGCTGGCGGGTCCGGGAAGAAATTGGGCCAGGGCCACCAGATCCGCATAGCTTTTTTCGTCCAACCATTGCTTGCGGCGCACATAAGTCTGGTGGAAGTATCCAAGATGTGCGATCGGTCCGCCAAACGATGTGAGCCCCAGCTGCAGCGCGGTCCACCAGGTTTCGCCGAGGGCACGCCACCTGCCAGAGGGCTGCCTATTGCCAACTTGAGCTTGAACTTGTTCTTTGTCTGTCTCCGGATTCAATATTCATCGCTCCCCATTTGCTTGGTGTCTTGTAATAGAAATCGTAAACCCGTTAACCGTTAAGTATACAGGTCACCTTTATCAAATTTCAGAGTATACCAAACTCTCATGATCAATCTACCCATTTATGTAAACGCTATGTAAAATCTAAAGAATTTTTGAGTGATATCGTGTGAAATTCCGGTACATGTACTAAAAAAAGAACGACCCAGCTGAACTTATGTCCATGGATCGCTTTCTGTTCCTATTCAATGTATGAGTCACTATAATGTGACTTGTATAACGTTAAGCCTCCGGCTTCGTTTTGTTCGGCACGGAGAGATACCCTGGTTTCGCAGCGCCAAAACCAAAAATGAACAATACAACGACAATGGCGGATAATACCGCCAGAGGCACCTTCCATCCGCCTGTCGCATCATGCAGGAAACCGATGAGCAGCGGACCTACTGCAGCCAATAAATAACCCAGCGACTGGGCCATACCGGATAAAGCCGCAGCTTCTTGAGCCGATCTTGTACGAAGGGTAAAGAACATCAAGGATAAACTGAAATTGGCCCCGCCTGAAATACCTACCAGCATCACCCATAGCAGATTTAATGAAGTCAGACCAGAAAATAAGCCTGCGTATCCGGTCAGCATAGACAAGGCAGAGATCGTCACCAGCATGCGCTGATTGGGATTCCTGCCAGCCAGAACAGGAATAATGAAGGAGAATGGCAGGCTGACAAATTGAAGAATCGAGAGCATCCACCCCGCGGCACTATAATCCATGCCTTGGCTTCTTAGAATCTCGGGCAGCCATGAGATGTTCACGTAGAACGTAAACGATTGAAGACCCATGAATAAAGTAATGTACCAAGCAAGCGGTGACCTCAGCACACTCTGATGTTTGGTAGCAGCCGAACTGACCTCAGCGGTTCTTCCGGAGCTCCGGCGCTGGATGATCCATACGATGAGAGCCAAGACGGATAACGAACCCCAGATTAATAGGGACCCTTGCCAACCAAGACCAGCTTGGGTAGCCAGCGGAACGCTGATCCCGGATGCGATCGCGGCGAGCAGGTTCATCGAGGCAGAGTACGTCCCCGTCATCAATCCGATATGCCGCGGGAAATCCCGCTTGACCAGACTTGGAAGCAGCACGTTCCCAACGGCTATAGCCATTCCGAGAAATGCGGTACCGATTAACAGCGTATAAGGGGATGATATCGAGCGGATGCCGATGCCGAATGTCAGCACCACCATACTTAGTAAAAGAGTAGTCTCCAGCCCCCATTTTTTAGCCATGGCCGGTGCCATTGGCGACAATAAAGCAAAGGCTAATAGCGGCAGCGTAGTGAGCATACCCGCCAACGTGTTCGAGATTCCCGTATCGTCGCGAATGATCCCGATCAGCGGGCCAACCGATGTAATCGCCGCTCTCAGGTTAATGGCAATCAGGATAATACCTGCAAACATCATCCATGTGCGCCCGGCGGAAGTTGTGTTTTGATCTATTGATGTTCTTGATGTCATGACATGAACTCCTTACTTTCAAGCGATATGTAAAAATAAACTTATCCGAGTTTATCACAAACCCGGATATTAGGCTATAGCCTCGGGAAGCTTCATGGCAGCTTATAGGGCCAGTCTGTCGCCTATTCAGCGTTGTACATTAACCTGTAGACGCACGTATAGAGCCCTACACAAGCGGGCTCCAAGCGTACACGGATAATTTTTGGACATCACGAATGAATTCATTATAACGTTTCTGTATTTCTTCGGATGCGTACTGACGGAACTGCTCAAAGATTCCCATGCACCGCAGCATCCCGTTATCACTTTTGGTTCTGATCGAATACTCGAGGCTGTCCAGGATATAGGATAACCCCCGATCATACTGTTTAGCATTTAAATAGTATATCCCTAACTCGGCGAGGAGGCGGGTGTATCGGTTTAATGTGACCTGATCGCTAACCTTTCCAAGTTGATTTTGCTGCGATCTATAATGCAGATGCTCTTTAAAGCGTTCCAAAATTGGATCAACCTGAAGTTGATAACGATTGGCTGCGACCATGATATTGCATAGAGCTAGAAAGATCTCATCATTTCTTGATTCAACATAATCTACATACTGATTCAGAGAACCTGGCTGCCCACTCATTAAACCATACATATATCGATTAGCCTCAGCCCATTCGCTGAACTGCTCCAAAATCAGAGATTCCTCTTGGCTCGGATTTATTACCCAATCTGGTTTATCATACAATGATACATAGTGGAGAGCATGATCGTAATCACCTCGTTCTTGATACACAAATGCCTGAATTAGGTACGAATATAGTAAATAAAAAAGAAGAGGTCTCTTTGGAAATTCAAGCGATTCAAACGTATCTCTATTTTGCTGATAATGAATTCTGGCTTGATGTTCCATTCTTTTGGCTAGAGCTTCGATTTTATCCATTCGCTGCAAAGATATATTTAAATTAATAAGCTTAACTAACGCATCCAATTGATAGATTTCATCTAACCTATCAATATAAGGCTCAAAGTATACAGCTGCTTGTAAATTTTCCTCTTGGTTCTCACCTAACCTGATTAAGAATAGTCGATACTGGCAAAGAGCTAACCGTTCGGAATACTGAAATTTTTCGCACTCGGCAACGCACTCGTATAACAAAGCTGCGGCTTCACGCTTCTCCTCGTTGAATAAGGTCTCCGCCATATCAAAAAGCATCGGTGCGTAGTTAATGTTTTCCATCGTCATTCGTGCAGCTCTATGCAAACAATCCAATTTATCCAGTTCTGCACATCGCTCAAGAAAAGGTCCAAGCCTTCGCCAATCCGGAGTCGTATGAAAAATGCTTTCCGTTATGTAAAGTTCGTAGAAATGCCCCTCTTCCAGACCCATCCCTTCGGTTATCCGGTCTAACTGGTGCATGGACATGGGACGATTCCCATTCAGGATATTACTAAGTGTCCCGCTGTTAATGCCCGATAACCTGGCAAATTGGTTGATCGTCATATGATGATTCTGCAAATATCTAACTATTTCTCCGCGAATCGTGGCTGTCGTCTCCAAGTAACAACACCCCCAGATGGAAAACCAAGTATTAGTATAGTAAATAATTACATGCTATTATTTTACATTCGTTTGGTCAATAGTGATAATGAATTGCTCTTTTTTATAATTCAAAAAATTCATTAATAAAAAGAAGATAGTCCCTCGTTTTTCAGGAACTATCTTCTTTAAGATATCTTTAGTACCAGTATTATCACTGTATCCTAACTTATTAGCTTCCGACACCATGATCATGTGATAATGTTGCCCGATGTGTCGGATCTAACAGATCCGCATTGTTTGAAATAACGGGTAATGTTATTAGCATTACAATACTAAATGTAGCTAGTAGACAAGCCAATTTTCTTTTCATTTAAATCCTGCACCTCACTTACTAAAGTTTTATAGCGTTTCTGACATTCATACGAAGAAAAATCGCGAAACTGTTCAAATAATCCCATACATCTTAGCATACCCCTGTTACTATTTATTGTAATAGATCTGTCTAAACTTTCCAATATAAATTGTAAACCTTTGTCGTAATTTTTTGAATTCAAATAATATATTCCTAATTCAGACAAAAGTCGGGTATATCTTTCAGTATTAACTTGTCGATTAATGGTGCCTATATTACTTGATTGATCTTTAAGTATTAAATACACCTCAAAACGTTCCAATATTTGTTCTACGTTCAAGTCAAAACGATTGGCAGCGATCATTATATTACACAGTGCAGTGAAAATTTCATTCTCTCTAGTCGAAATGTATTCTACGTAATCAGTTAAAACCTCAACTTGTCCAACCATAAGCTGGTAGAGATATTTGTTAGCCTCTCCCCAGTCCTTAAACTGATTGATAACCCGAATTTCATCTATAGAAGGCTCCGTAACCCAGTCAGGATTCATATATAATGATACATAGTATAATCCTTGCTCATAATTTCCTCTTTCTCGACAAACATTTGCTTGAATTAATTGAGCGTACAAAATATAGAATATTAAAGGTTTCACCTCTCCTGCCTCTAGATCATACATTTTCACATCATTCTGATACTGAATCTTTGCTTTACTACCCATTTTTTTAGCTAATTCTTCAACTTTATCCCATCGATTTAGCGATACATTTATATTGATCAATTGTCTTAATGCATCCAACTGATACATTTCATCTAAACGATCCACAAACGGCTCAAAATAAACGGCAGCCTGCAAGTTTGCATCCTGATCATCTGTGAGTTCTAATACAAACAACCGATACTGACAAAGGGCCAACCGCTCCGAATGCTGAAATCGTTCACTCTCCGCCACACTTTTATACAGCAGTACAGCCGCCTCATGTTTTCCCTCTTTGAAAAAAAGCTCTGCCGTTTCAAAGAGTAAGGGGGAATAAGAGATATTATCCATCGTCATCCGGACAGCCTTGTCCAGACAATTCAGCTTCCCCAGCTCCGCGCATCGGTGAAGAAACGGACCCAGCCGACGCCAATCCGGCGTAGCATGAAAGATGCATTCATCTATATACAGCTCGTAAAAAAAACCCTCTTCCAGACCCATACCTAACGTAATCCGGTCCAACTGCTGCATGGAAATCGGGCGATTCCCATTCAGAATGTTGCTGAGTGTGCCGCTATTGACCCCCGATATCTCAGCAAACCGATTAATCGTCATTTCGTGCTTATGTAGAAACTCTTCCATTTGTTCGCGAATCGTGGCTGTCCTTTGCAATCTAACACCACCCTCTTAGATCGAACCCAAATATTAGTATATTTCTCTATACAGCAATCATACTTGATTAATATTCCAGTGGTCAATACTTATTTACGTCATTTTTTTACAAAAAATACCCAGTACAATTTAAAAATGCCAAATTCAGCACTTTTCTTTACTATTTATATATCGTCATATGGATCACTACGATGAGAAAAAGCGCTCCGAAATTTTCGGAAGCGCTTTGAAAGTTGGACTACACCATAACAGCCCCTGACTTCAACCATGCCTGGGCCGGTTACCTACTATTTACTCTCCTAGCTCCTTCTTGCCTGAATTAAGGTGAACCAATTCGAATCCCCATTAAATACACCATGTACTCTGTATACAGGCTGATAGAAGCCCTTCGTGTCGTATATAACGAGGAAATTCTCCATCCTTGATACGCTCATATACCTCTGCAGGAGACAGGATATCTACTTCCTTAATCAATTGGTTTCCTTGGAGCCCATTATTTATCGAATAGATACTGCCATCTTGTTTAAGACCGAGTAACAGTTCGCCAGTCCAGTAACTTTCGGTTAACCCCGCTTGATCCGGGAGGGACCATTGAAATTCTCCGTCCTCCAACGCTGTAACATCAGCCTCTTGGGGGAGTAAGCCAAGATCGGCCATCATGGTTTTGGCTTTGGGGAGCAGCGGTTCTATGTCAGCGAATGAAGCCTGCTCTGGTATATAATTGTTCTCGGTTAACGACGTTCCCCTCTTGGGATTGATAGAATGTATATGGCGTTCCTGATTTGTCTTCCATTAGAACCTCACGATCGCCGCCTCGATCCTTAACCTTCAACACAGATAATCCTAACTTCTGCTGCAGCAGGGCTTCTACACCATCCCGCTGAGTGATTTTCTTGTATATGGGGTATCGCCAGGTTTCCCAGCAGACTTTTCATTTTTACTCTCTTGTTATCAATAATGGAAGCTGCAAGTCTGTATAACTGATATCCAAAAATACCACCAAGCGTGTTGTTCATAATATCAGCAAGCTCAAACAGCCCTGCACCTGACAGCGTCTGATAGGTTTCAATAAAAAGCGTAGAACCTACCACGACTAGAAGAAGCCACTTAAACGCTTTACATTTCCGGCTGATGAAGGGCAGCAATATTCCCATAGGGATAAACATGATGATATTAAATATGCCGTTCTGAAGATCACGTAAGGAATATTTGTTCCACGCTTCGATATAATCGATGAATGGACGGAGATTCATCTGCAAGAAATGAGAATGGCCGCGCCCGAGCATGGTTAGCTCAAGAACAAATACAACATATCCGATGAACAAGGCACCAAGAAAAAGCTTTTTCATAGAATTCGATCCCGATAATTAATATGACCAGCAGCATTAAAATACGTAGATTCGTATAGATTGCATCAATCCCCAAGACGAGGTCTCCCTTATGACTTTATTCTAATGATGGTTGACACTGTCTTTCCTTGCAGTTTCAAGTCAGAGCCGGTCATTCTTATATACTCTCCTGCTTTAACGCGTCGATAATGTTTTCCTTTTTTACTTTCGCGCTGGAATATAGCATGGCGGAACCAACAATGACAAATACGGCGGCAATGACAGACAGAATACTCATCCAGGGAAGGACGAATCCGTAGTTAAATTTATTCGCAAATGCCCTATAGATCACATACATCACGATGAAGCTGATAGGAAGCCCGAACAGCAGTGATTTGGCCCCATAAACAACACTTTCGTAGTTCATCATTTTCGCAAACCCTTTTGGCGTCATTCCAACGGATTTCAGCATCGCAAATTCCCGCTTTCGAAGGGAGATGCTCGTTGAGATCGTATTAAAAATATTCGCAATCGAAATCACGGAAATTAATACGATAAAGCCATAAGAAAAGACCGACATCAATAGAATCATCTGTTCTTCTTGTTTTCTGGATTGGTATACATTGTACACATGCAAATTAGGCTCTTTCATTTCTTCGATTTCCTGCTGCGTTTTCAGCGGGTCCGTACTTTTCAGATAGAGAAAGGTTTGAACGAACTCCCCGCTCTTTTCGACTGCCAGTTGATTCAGGACCTGTTCCGAGACAACGATATTTAACCCGCCCGTTCCGACTAGGTTCATTCCCATCGGAGATCGATATGTCAACGCCGTAATGTACACTTTGCTTACATCCGTCTCTTGCTCCGTTTCCTCATGGATCGTTGTCAAATCGAGACTTTGCCCGACACTCGCATGAATTACCTTCGTTTGGACGTATTTTCCCGTATCCATATCTTTATAGTCGATCGTATCGATCACGATGGCGGCGGGATGATTCGGATCCGTCAGTGACTCGTAATCTGCGCCGACTGCTTTGGCATAAGCCCGCAGGTTCGAATCGTTTAATGCAGCGATTTTAATATCATAAGGATATTTTCCGTCCTTCAGTATACTCCTGTCCTTCTTGACCGCCTCATGCAATTCATCGGCGATGGACGCTTCTTCGATCCAAGCGTTCCTGTACAACTCATGAATTACGCTGTATTCCGACACATCCGAAAGGGATGCAATGGATTGAACCAACCGATCGTCTATTCTTTTTTCATTGCCATAAGATAGTTCGATATCATAGTTGACGCCTTCCTGCGACATAGCCAAGGTTTGTTTCAGATTACCGGTAAAAAATGATATCGTTAAAAACAAAACGATGCTGATCACGAGCGAAAATACGGTGGCATGGTATCTCCGCTTGTTCCGTTTCAAGTTTTTCAATCCGATCTCCGCTTCGATTCCGAAGAGCCTTCGAATCCATTTCGGCGTTTCCACGCTTTTGCCCGTAAGTTTCACATCGGTAGTTTGACGAATCGCATCCATGGCGGAAATCCGGGATGCTTTGACGGCTGGGTAATACGTCGAAATGAAAATCGTCAACATCGAAACAGCGCAGGTAATCAAAAGCGATAACGGCGTGACGATTACCGTTAGCTTTTCAGTAATGCCTAAAGCCCCTTGAATTGTAGCGTTAATAAACTGAAAAGTAATGCCGATCCCGGCAAGACCGCATAGGATTCCAACGGGAATGCTGATCAAGCCAATAATGACACCTTCAAAAAACACCGAATTTCTCTTCTGCCTTTTTGTAGCCCCCACGCTTGCAAGCATCCCTAAATGGCGGGAACGTTCCGAGACGGAAATCGCAAAAGCATTATAGATGAGCGAAACCGAGCCGATCATAATAACCGCGATCAGGATCACCGATAATGAGAACATCGTGATGTTCGAAGCTTCGCTTTTGGAGACGCCATAATAATGAAGCAAATCGTGATGATATTGGACCGTTTCAATATCGTTGTTATCTGCCAGGTTTTCTGCATGTGCGAACAAGGACTGATTGACTTTTTGCAAGACCACCGCCGCATGGACTCGATCGTTTGCCCCCATGAGGTTTTCATCGACATAGCTAATGGTCGTATACCCCGGGGCCCACGCCGGTTCCCATACGGGATGCTTGATGAAGCCTACCACCGTGTAATCCCTTGTCGTTATATTTTGCAGCGTTTCGTTCTTTTCGTTATCTACCATGCGCAGCGATTCGGTTTGATCCAGCGGTTGATCGTTCCCTACCTCGAATCGTTTGCCGATGCGAAGGGTAAGACGATCCCCAATTTCATATTTCACCTTGGCGTTTGTCGCAACGGCTTCAGAAATCACAACTTCCTTGTCCGTTTGCGGCAGACGCCCCTTGCTCAATTCAATTGGAAATTGCGCTAAACCCTGTGCATCGTACGCCTTGATGAACAAATACGGCTTATTTGTATTTTGTCCCCCTTCTAATGGGGCATAGCCAATATCCTTGGTGATTACAAGGGTCTTGGTTGCGTCATCGTTTTTTATCGCTGCAAGCTGTTCCTTGTTGACATCTTGGTATAGGACATGCCATTCCCCTTCATCCGCGATGGTTTGCCTTTTCATTAAATCCAAGTAAGAAAAACCAAGCGTTGCAACAGCCGTCACCATGGCAACTGACAACATGACACCCAGAATGGTTACAAGCGTTCGTCTCTTGTTTTGCCTCAAATGTCTGACGGTGAGTTTACTGACAATATTCAAGGGCGAATCACCTCGTCTTTGGCCATTCTTCCGTCCTCAATCGAAATGACCCTGTCCGCTTGCAAAGCGATTCGTTCGTCATGCGTGATCACGATCAATGTCTGGCGATAGGTTTTATTCAACATTTGTAATAAGTCGATGATCTCGCTGCTATTCTTGCTGTCCAAATTCCCGGTGGGTTCGTCCGCCAGCATAATAGCAGGATTACTAATGACCGCTCTTCCGATCGACACCCTTTGCTGTTGTCCGCCTGATAATTGATTGGGCAGATGGTTTAAACGATGCTGCAGATTCAGAGTCTTCACCAGACCATCCAACTGCTTCTGATCTACCTTTTGGTTATCAAGCAAGAGCGGGAGCGTAATATTCTCTTCCACCGTCAGGACGGGAATCAGATTAAAAAACTGGTAGATCAGTCCGATTTGTCTCCGCCTGAAGATGGCCAGCTGCGTTTCGTCCAAGTTATACATGTCCGTACCCTCTACGAGGACTTTGCCGCTAGTCGGCTGATCCACACCGCCCAGCATATGCAGCAGCGTCGATTTCCCCGATCCGGACGGGCCGATAATCGCGACGAATTCGCCTTTTTGAACCGAAAATGAAATATCGTCAAGCGCCTTTACCGCAGATTCGCCTATGCCGTATATTTTAGACAAATGCTCGATTTTTAAAATTTCCATTGCCATATCTCCTAAAAGTTTTGTGGGCGTTACTTCTTGAACCGACTTCGTACAAAACTCACTTCGGAAGCATGGGCGCTCCTTCATGTTCAATTCCAGCTATATACCATCTCTTTATATCCAACATCCCACAGGGTTACATTTCCCTCAATGGTTATCGTAAGCTCATTAGCCTGAGGGAGATAAATGGAGCTCATATCCGGCTCATGGCGTCCGGCTTCTACAGATACAGTCAAGAACTCATGTCCATCGGCGGTAACCCTAATGCTGCCTCGGGAATCCTCCTGATCGGGAATCCCATAATTCAAAAAGAGGTACACCTCCTTCTTGTTGCCAAACGTATACGTGTACGTTTCCTTGTTTTTGCCTTCGATGCTGTACACATTATATTGGGGTTCCACGTCTTGACCGCTTATCTTAAGAGTGTTCACTTTGGTTCCCGATGAAAGATTCCCCGTACTATTCCTTAAATCGTTTATCGCTACAAAGGGGCCCATCTCTTTGGTGAACACTTGGTCAACGATCCCGAAGACACCCCACACCCCGAGCATGAGGATTAAACCAGAAAAACCGGCATAAACAATATTTTTCCAGTTATTGTTCGTGCGAAAGCCAAGTTTGTACGCCCCGAAGCCTATGGCTGCCCCCAATGAGTTCTGTATGACATCGTTCATGTCGAAGCTGCCGAGGAATGTTAGCGCCTGAATCGTCTCCAGCACGAGAATGGATAGGATGAACAAGGTCATTAAGCGAACAAAGCTAGTCCGATATAACAACGGAAACAATATGCCAAAAGGAATGAAAGCGGCGATGTTCCCGAAACCCACAAAATCCATCAGCGTAGGATGTAGAAGATCTAATAGTCTTGGCAACCTAAAAAAACTGTCAGGCAAAAATATAAAGGTGGACTCGGAGATTTGATCAACCTTACCTACTCTGCCGAAGGCGAAAAACAAAAAATAAAGTATAAACAGGGTGTAGAAAATCGTGATAGCAAAAATAATCTGGCGGTGTTGCTTCAAATGCATGGTCGTACCTCCATCGTTCATCTGTTGAATATCATTTTATCTGTCCAAAATGACTTTTCAGTGACGATGAAGGTGACAATTCAGTCACTTACGATTAAATCACTTGTTTATAGAACTTAATTCGAAACTGCGTACCCTTGTCGCGGCTGCTTGTCACATCGATCACTCCGTTCTGGCTCGCAATGATGCTGTAAGCCATCGCAAGACCAATACCGATGCTCCCCTCGCTCGCATTTTTCCCTTTATAAAAACGTTTAAATATATACGGTAAATCTTCTCTTGGAATTCCCTTTCCGTTATCGGCAATGATAATTTCCGTAAATAGCGCATTTTCGGAAAAAGAAACGGCTATGCGTCCGCCTTCATGCGTGTGCTCGACGCCGTTTTTCAATATATTGATGAGCGCTTCGGCCGTCCATTTGAAATCACCGACAAAAGAGACGTTGTCATCACCCTTGATGGTTACCGTTTGGTCCTTGATTTCCAACGGAATCAACACCGGTTCTAATGCCTTTTGTATAAGCTTATTAACGAGTACCTGATCTTTTTTGAACTGGATTGTCTTTTCCTCTATTTTCGATAGCTTTAATAAGGAAGAAACAAGCCAATCGATTCGTTCAAGCTGAATACGGATATTGCGAGTGAACTCCGTTCTTTTCGCTGGGGGCAGGTCGGGTTTGCTTAATAAATCCGCCATCACCGTCATGGAGGTAAGCGGCGTTTTAAGCTGATGCGAGATATCGGAAATGGCATCCGTTAGCCCCGTTTTGTCTCGCTGTAGAAGCGACCTCTGCTCTGATAGCATAAGCGTTACTTTATAAATATCATTCCTTAAAATGCTAAGCTCACCTTCTTGATTATCGCGAGCGTCAAGTGAATAATTACCGCTGCTAATTTCACGCAAATAGACGGACAGCTTTTCAAGTTCGCGGTATCTCCATCTCGTGAATAGCAGACTGCTTCCCATAAGTAAAATAGACATGATGAAAACAAGCGCCGCGGCTACAGACGAAATAAAAGCAGCCGCAACGCCCCCCGCTAAACTGATGGAACCCATGATCAACAATAAAATCCGAATCTCTCGATTACGCAGCATCTAATCACCAACCTTATATCCTAAACCGCGTACCGTTTTGATCATCGTGGGATGCTGTGGATCATCCTCCAGCTTTTCCCGTAGCCTTTTGATATATACCGTTAGCGTATTGTCGTTCACGAAGTCGCCTGCCACGTCCCAAATCTGCTCCAAAAGCTGATTTCTTGATAGAACCTGCCCAATATGGTTACCAAAAATCAACAATAAGCGATACTCCAAAGCGGTCAATGAAATTTCGGCGCCGTTTTTATACACTTTTCCTTCCAGCGTATTCATGCGAACCTGGTTCAGGTTAATGATCCCTTGGGTCTGTGGCGACTTATGGTATCTCCGCAGGACGGACTTGATCCGCGAGAGAAGCTCGCGAATACGAAAAGGCTTTGTAATATAATCATCCGCTCCCATGTCAAGCCCCATCACGACATTGACCTCATCGTCGATCGCCGTTAAAAAGATGACCGGAATATCTCGTCGGTCTTTCACCATTTTGCACAATTCATAACCGCTTCCATCCGGAAGCGATAAATCAAATAAGCATAGAGCGAATTGATCTATATCTTCAGTGAGCACTTTTTTTGCAGATTCAACATCATAGCAAAGAACGGTAGAAAAGCGATCTTGCTGCAGCGAATATTCCAGCCCGGACGCAATTGTTTTATCATCTTCCACTAATAATATTATCATCTGCAGATCATCTTTACGAACGACCATGAAGGAATAAGCCTCCTATTTTCAAATGTCCGCTAGCTCAAGCTTAGCGGTCGTCAGGCATTTTCAAAGTACTCTCTTGATGTTATTCCCGATTAAAGATGTAGCTCTCCCAACATTAACACGTTATCAGGAATCCTTGCAAAAAGCGATGGAACTGAAACCCGTCATATTATTAATCGGCCTCGGTAGATAACTGGCCAGGGAAAAATTACGAAAAAAAACGCTAAGCCTGTCAAGATTGAAGGCTTAGCGTTATATTCGTAACGATGATTCCCGCAAGATGCTTACCCAAGAACCAAACGATCATCGGACAGCTTATGGCCGCTAATCTGCTCAAATTCCCCGAGCAGCTGCTCCACCGTCAAAGATTTCTTGCGCTCTTCGTTCACATCCAGAATGATACGCCCTTTGTCCATCATGATGAGGCGATTGCCAAGACGGATGGCTTGCTCCATGTTATGTGTGACCATGAGCGTGGTCAGCTTCATGTCGCGTACGATGTCATCGGTTATTCGGGTGATCAGCTCCGCACGCGCCGGATCAAGCGCTGCCGTATGTTCATCCAGGAGCAGGATTTGCGGCTGCGTGAAGGTCGCCATCAGCAAGCTTAGCGCTTGACGTTCCCCTCCGGACAGCATCCCTACTTTGGCTCGGAGCCGATCCTCGAGACCAATGCCAAGCCGCTCTAAATGCTTGCGGAAGCCTGCGCGCTTGGAGGCTGTGACGCCGATGCTCAGCCCGCGGGACTGGCCGCGGCGATGAGCCATCGCAAGATTCTCTTCAATGGTCATATGCGGCGCTGTCCCCGCCATCGGATCCTGAAATACCCGGCCGATCCAGCGGCTGCGACGATATTCCGGCAGATGGCCAATTGAAGTGCCGTCAATGCGTACTTCGCCCGCATCGGGCTTCATTACCCCGGAAATAATATTCATCAGCGTGGATTTGCCTGCACCATTACTTCCGATAACCGTTACGAAATCCCCCGGCTTCAAGTGAAGATTGATATCCATCAAGGCAATCTTCTCGTCCAAGGTTCCCGGATTGAACAGCTTGGACACACGGTTCATTTCCAGCATCAGAGCGCACCTCCTTTGGTCTTTCCTTGCGTAGCTAACAGTTCGGTTGAGCGCCTCCGTGCCTGTGAACGCTGCTTCATTGCCCGATTGATGGTCGGAACCACGAGAGCAATAATGACAATGATCGCTGTGATCAATTTTAAATCCGACGCTTCGAGCCATGGGATCTCATAAGCAGCAGCAACAACAATCCGATAAATAATCGAACCGCAGACTACAGCCAGCGTCGTCCGGAATACCGAACCGGTCCCCAGCACGGCTTCGCCAATAATAACGGATGCCAGACCGATAACAATCATTCCGATACCCGAACTGATGTCGGCAAAACTGGACTGCTGAGCAACCACGGCCCCGGATAAGGCGACCAGACCGTTTGAAATGCTAAGCCCCAAAATGGTTGTGGTGTCCGTGTTGGCACCAAAGCTGCGGATCATCCGCTTGTTATCTCCTGTCGCGCGCAGCGCAAGACCAAGATCCGTACGGAAGAATGCATCCAGCAGCAGTTTTCCGATAATTACGATCACCAACATTATATAGATCGGATCCATCGATCCGAAGATATTCTCTTCCTGGCTCAACGAAATATTAGGCTTGCCCATGATCCTCATATTGATCGAATACAGCGCTATCATCATAATAATACCCGATAGCAAACCGTTGATTTTACCCTTGGTATGCAGCAGGCCTGTGCAGATACCGGCTAACATGCCTCCGGCAAATGCCGCTAGCGTGGCAAGCCATGGATTCACACCGTTGGTAATCAGAATCGCCGCAATTGCGGCGCCTGTCGTAAAACTTCCATCTACCGTCAGATCCGGAAAATCCAGAATCCGGAACGTAATATATACGCCAAGTGCCATCAGCGCATACAACAGCCCCAATTCAATCGGACCATCCAGCCTCATCACGAAATCCAGCATGTCATTGACCTCCTTAAGGATTAAGAAGTAAGGCGCGGGCTGTTATCTCCGCGCCTTACCGTTACTCGATGATGTTGTTGTCCGGGTCCTTGACTTCCTGTTTCATGGCGTCGGTCACATCAATACCATAGTCAGCCGCAACCTTCGTGTTCAGAATCAGATCCAGCTTATCCGGCTTCGTCACTTCCATGTCCGCCGGATTCTTGCCGTTTTTCAGGATCTCTACAGCCATTTGTCCAACTTGATAGCCGTGGTCGTAATACTTAAATCCGACGGTTGCAAAAGCCCCCTTCTCCACCGTATCGCGGTCGCTGGAGAAGAACGGAATTTTATTCTTTTGTGCCGTTTGAATAATCGCGTCAACGCCGCTGACTACGACATTATCCAACGTGATATAGTAAGCATCTACCTTGCCGACTAACGACTCTGCGGCCTGCTTCACTTCCGAAGTGTTTGTGACAGCTGCCTTAACCAGCTCGATGCCGTGCTCGGCAAGCGCCTCTTCAGCCGTCTTTGCCATTACCACTGCATTGGCTTCCCCTTCATTAATGACTAGGCCGATTTTCTTCACGTCCGGGAAGTTAGTGCTGATGAAATCCATCAGCTGTTTAGCTGCCTCCGGATTAGTATCCGATGCCCCGGTCACGTTGCCACCCGGCTTCTGCAGGTCGCTCACCAGCTTCGCGTCAACCGGATCCGTCACCGCTGCGAACAGCACCGGCTTCTCCTTTACGTTCTCAGCCACGGCCTGTGCGGACGGGGTTGCGATAGCGACCACCAGATCCGACTTCGTATCCTTCAACTTCTGTCCGATCGACAGGTTGTTCGCCGGATCGCCTTGCGCATTGTTGTAATCAATTTTCAGCGTTTCGTCATCCTCCGAGATTCCAGCGTCCTTCAGAGCTGCCAGAATGCCTTCCCGCGTTGCATCCAAAGATGGATGTTCTACGATCTGCGAAATAGCGATGCTATAGGATTTCTTCTCCGCTTCTCCGCCGCTTCCCGTTTGAGTCGTACCGCCGTCTTCCGGCTTGTCCCCGCATCCTACCGCCGTAACCAGCAGTGCGGAGAGTGTTAGTGATAACCACATTTTTCTCTTCATCATGATTCCCCTCTCATTGGTTAACCGCTTTGTTCTAAACCATAATTTTCTACATAAAGCGACAACGCTTCCCCGCTTTCATCGACGAAAGCATTAAAGTCAAAAAATAGGTCGTTCCAATTGAACAACGGTCTATTATGAACATTTTATATGTACCCAATTGTTTTCGTCAATCAAGATTTTATAAAGCGTATGATGGTTTACATAAAGAACATCCCCGGATGTCACATGCTTCCGGGGATGTCAGCCAAATGAAGTATTATTTATATAGTAGAAAAAAAATCAATGTCTACAAAATCGATCGGCCATGCATCGTCGCTAACCACGCTTCGGCCATGAGCGCATGACCTGCCGGTGAAGGATGAACACCGTCAGCTGCCCAATAACTCATCTCTATCTTGGAGCTGGCTGCAGCAAAAATGCCGTCGAGCGGAACGTACAGCGTCTCAAATTCTCGCGATAATTCGCGAACGGCCTGAATTTTAGGATCCAGATCCTCCCGCCATTCCTTCTTCGCTTCCGTAACAGGCAGCAAGAACGGCTCCATGAGAATAAAGTTCGCGCCGGTTAACTCGCGGGTTTGGATAAGCAGCTCACGATACCCTTCATAGTAGGCTTCCACGGACGTTGCTTCACCACGGTTATACTTCCTGCCAGTCTCATTAATACCGACCAGGATGGATACCCATGTCGGATCCAGGTCAATGCAATCTTCCTCCCAGCGCCCCCGCAGATCGACGACCCTGTTACCGCTGATTCCGCGGTTTACAAATCGCAGCCTTTTCAAAGGCAGCTCCATGCTTAGCCGGGCAGCAGCCATCAGCGCATATCCGTTCCCCAAACTGTCCGACTCCTCGTAATTTCGACCGCAATCGGTAATACTGTCGCCCTGAAACAATACGAGTGCATTCTGTTCGATATGTACCATGCTGTTCAACGCCTCCAATAATTGAAAGTGTTCTCAAGCTCACCCCTTCATCATAACCGCTTTCCTGCAATCGTGAAACCCCTTAAATTCACATATCATGGCAAACTTTCTATACATTTAAGTTGACTATGTGAAGTGAATTCACTACAATTCTATAGGTACACGTATGGCTGAATATATAAAAGAACAGGTGATTAAATCATGTCAGAGCAACAGAACTATCAGATCCTTCTCTATTATAAATTTGTTCAAATCCCGGACCCTGAAGCGTTCAAAGACGAGCATCTGCAATACTGCAAAGATCTCGGACTCAAAGGACGGATTCTGGTTGCCTCCGAAGGCATCAATGGCACGGTATCCGGCACGATTGAACAAACTGAGCAATATATGCAGGATATGCACGCCAACCCGCTATTTGCGGACATGGTATTTAAGATTGACCCTTCCGAAGGGCATGCATTCAAAAAGATGTTTGTCCGTCACCGCGAAGAACTCGTTACCTTCCGGGTGGAGGATGAGCTCGACCCTAACGAGATTAGCGGAAAACGCTTGTCGCCTCAGGAATTCTTTGAACACTTGCAGCGTGATGATGTCATCGTCATCGACGGGCGGAATGACTACGAATACGATATCGGCCACTTCCGCAATGCGATACGTCCAGAGGTGCAATCGTTCCGTGAGTTTCCGGAGTGGATTCGCGAGAACCTGAGCGAGCACAAGGATAAAACCATCCTGACTTACTGCACAGGGGGCATTCGCTGTGAGAAGCTGACCGGCTTCATGCTTAAGGAAGGCTTCAAAGACGTTGCCCAGCTTGAGGGCGGCATTGTCACCTACGGTAAAGACCCTGAAGTCCAAGGCCGTCTGTTCGACGGGAAATGTTATGTATTTGATGAGCGTATTGCCGTGCCGATCAATCAAACGGACGAGGATGTCATCGTTGGTAAATGCCACCATTGCGGAAAGCCTGAAGATCGGTATATCAATTGCGATAACGACGCTTGTCACCTGCAGCATGTATGCTGCGAAGAGTGTGAGGAGCTTCATCATAGCTGCTGCTCTGCGGAGTGTGAAGAGATTGTTGCTGCAAGCCACAATGCTTCCTGAGCCAAGCCAGCCATAAATGCTATAACCAAACGAAAGGGCAAGGTGCGAATCACTCGCACCTTGCCCTTTTACTATACGATCTCGTCTACATTCAGACGTATTAAATATCATGGAAAACAGCCAGTTCAGCTTCGATAGCAGCTTTGATCTTCTCGACGCATTCTTCCGTCGTTGCCGCGAATACACGTTTACCATTCACCAGTGCATATGGCCGCAGCTTGCATAGACCGCAAAGATTCATGCAATCAGCCCGCAGGACAGCGATTTCGGGATACAATTCCTCAAGATGCTCAAGTTCCAAAGCACTCATCAAGTTGCTGTCGCATATTTCCACAACAACAATCCCCATCCCCATCTTCATCACCACTATTCAATATGACAATACGTTCATTCATTATGAGGAAAACGTCCGGTTTTGTCAAATCGGTCTTTGTAGATGTCAATGAATGAGGGATTCCGCCCCATCAATGTAGATTTCAGTGCCGGTAATATGGGAAGCATCATCGGATGCAAGAAATGCTACAAGCTGGGCAACCTGTGAGGGCTGTCCCGGTCCATCCGCCAAGGGCTGGTCACCTTCCGGATATTCAATTGGGATCGTCACCTCGTCCAGCTCAGGCTTCGCAATGGTGCTCTCATCAATGTTGGTGGCAATCGCGCCGGGGCAAATGGCGTTCACCCGGATTTTATAACGTGCAAGCTCCAGAGCCGCCATCTTCATGAAAGCCACCTGCCCGGCCTTCGTGGTGCTGTAGGCTGAGAAGCCAAAGCCGGTAAACACCCGGTTACCGTTAATGGAGCTCGTAATGATGATACTGCCTCCATGCTCCTTCAAATAGGGAATCGCATATTTAACGGTGGCAAACGTTCCTCTTAGATTAGTATTGATCGTAGCATCCCATTCATCCAGCTCCATGATCTCGATCGGGGCCTTGGTCCCGTTGATCCCGGCGTTGGCAAACACGATATCAATCTTTCCCCACTTCTCGGCAGCCTGGCTATAGCAATCCTTCAACGATTGCGCCTTGGAAATATCGCAGTTGCCGGTTAGCGCTTCGCCCCCGGCTTGTTCAATCGTTTGTTTAACCTTCTCCACGCGTTCACGATCAATATCGATCAACAGCAGTTTAGCTCCTTGCTCCGCCAAAAGAAGGGCTGCGGCCTGGCCGATTCCGGAACCAGCACCGGTAACGATGGCTACCTTACCATCCAAACGTTGATTTGTTGACATTGCCACAACCTCCTCGTTTAAGTTTTCCTGATTATAGATAACCAACGAGTCCGTGTCTGAATCTTGGTGCCTCAAGCTGTTATGATGCCTGTGCGTATCAATCCCCTCTCTGTTAAAAACTCTCCAGTCCGTAAAAAAGAAATCGCTCCCCGGCTCTTTACGGTAAACAGCTTACCACTCGAGCCGTACGAACGATCTCTACGTTCATTCGCTATGCGATTACTTGTTCTTTCGAACCTAAAGCTGGAATACCGCTGGTTTTACGCATACCGGCTTGGATTGCGAAACCGTATATCCTGTAAAGGCAAGTTTGCCATCTTCCGGATTCACGTTAAACAATACCAGGTTATTTCCGTCTCTATTAGCAACAATCAGGAATTTGCCCCCAGGCATGAGTGTAAAATGACGCGGGTGCCCGCCTTCCGTCGAAATATATTGAACCGGGCTTAAGCGACCGGTATCTTCATGCACGTTGAATACAACAATGCTGTCATGTCCGCGGTTAGATCCGTATACCGTTTTGCCATCCTCGGATACGGCGATTTCAGCACAGTAACTCTCCCCGTCAAAATCAGCAGGCAGTGTCGATATCGTCTCCAGCACCTCCAAACGACCTTCGTCTTGGATATAGCGCAGCACCGTGACACTGGAATTCAGCTCGTTGATGACATACGCATAAGCCCCGCTTGGGTGGAACGCCAGATGGCGGGGGCCTACGCCCGCTTCCAGCTGGGTTTCGCCATGAAAGCTTAATTCTTGGGCATCCTCATTTACCGTGTAAGCAAGAATTTTGTCCAGTCCCAAGTCCTGTACGAACACGTATTGACCATCCGGACTGTAAAACGCCGAATGCGCTCTGGATTGCTGATCTTCCCGCACAGTCACGAGATCGGCATGTCTCTTCTGATCCAACAGTTCACCGGCTTGTCCATCCTTACCGATCGGATGAAGACCTACCAAGCCTCCATGATAACTCGAAACAATCAGATACTTACCCGCTTCATCACGCTGGATATGGCAAGTAGAGCTGCTCACACTGCGAACACGGCTGCGTTCGGTCAGCTTGCCGGCAATAGGGTCAATCTCAAAGCTAATGACCTCGCCAGCCTTACCGCCATCCCCTGAAATTTCGCCGATGGCATATATACGTCCAGCTTCCGGGTCCACGTTCAAGAAGGTCGGATTCTTAATGCCGGACACCTCATCAAGCAGCTTCAATTTACCGCTATCCTCGTTAAATTCATATACGCATACTCCGCTTTGGTTATCTTCCGCATACGCACCTGTAAACAGCAGCGTACGCTGTGATGGATTCGTCATAATGCCTATCTCTCCTCTCGATTATCTATAATGATCATGATTTATGTAATGTACTTTCAGTTACCATGTTAACTTCAACCCCAATGAAAATCAAATGACTTAAGGTCTGATGCCTGTTTGTCTTTTGTCGTACCGGGTATGTATGTATTATATCGATTTGAAGGAGGTATTCCCATGAAACAACCGAACAGCGAGGAAGTACGCAATCAGCAGAATGCGGAGAATGACTCTCAGGAGCAAAGAGACAAGGTAAAGAAACATCAGGATGTGGAGCCTCAGGCGGAAAATTGGAACCCTCGGGATCTCCCCGATCCGAACGATAACGATAAATCAAAATCATAATCGCTTATATAAGAAGGCCGCATGGCAATGTCCATGCGGCCTTCTTATTATGATTGTGTCGCAAAGCTTGGATAATTAGCCTTCCAGGAGCAGCGACTCTGGATCTTCAAGGAGCTCTTTAACCGTTACCAGGAAGCGAACCGCTTCGGAACCATCAACGATCCGATGATCATAAGACAATGCGATGTACATCATAGGACGATTCTCCATACGCTCAGCATCAATCGCTACCGGGCGAAGCTGGATTTTGTGCATCCCGAGGATACCCACCTGAGGCGTATTCAGGATCGGCGTAGACAACAGCGAGCCGAAGACGCCGCCATTCGTAATCGTAAATGTACCGCCTTGAAGCTCAGACAAGGACAGCGCATTATTACGAGCTTTCGCAGCCAGATTGCCGATTTCCTTCTCAATCTCGGCAAAGCCAAGACGATCTGCATCGCGCACGACCGGAACAACAAGTCCTTCTTTCGCGGACACCGCGATTCCGATATCGTAGAATTTCTTCACAACAATATCGTCGCCATCGATCTCGGCATTCAGATGCGGGAACCTCTTCAACGCACCTACAACCGCTTTGGTGAAGAAGGACATGAAACCTAGGCCTACGTCATGCTTCTCTTGAAAAGCTTGCTTACGACGCTTGCGCACATCCAGGATCGCTGTCATATCCACTTCATTGAAGGTAGTCAGCATGGCAGCCGTATGCTGCGCTTCAACCAAACGATTTGCAATCGTTTGACGACGACGGGACATGCGGGTGCGTTCTACCGGCTTGCCATACTCAGCGGTCGGAGCTTGTGCTGCCGGTGCAGCAGTGGAAGCTGCGGGCTTGCTTGGTGCAGCAGGCTGTTTGGCTTCATTATGATTCTTCACATCATCATGGTAAATCCGACCGATTGGGTCGCGGCCCTGTACCTGGTCCAGATCAATCCCGCGTTCACGAGCCAGTTTGCGTGCGGATGGCGATGCAGTCAGACCCGCTCCTTCCTCGTTCTGAGCCGGTACCGGAGCTTGCGGCTTCGGTGCTTCTGCTGCGGGTGCCGGAGCAGCCTCCGTTTGCACGGATGCAGGAGCTTCAGCCGCCTTCGCTGCCGGTGCGCTTGTAACGCCTTCCTGTGGAGAAATTTGACCGATGACTTCACCAATCGTTACATTCTCCCCTTCTTGACGAAGGATTTTTTCCACAACGCCTTCAGACTCCGCGCTAATTTCAAGATTAACCTTATCCGTTTCTAACTCGAGCAGCACATCACCGATGTTAACGCTATCCCCTTCTTTAACGTGCCATTTGAATATCGTTCCTTCGGTGATGGATTCGCCCATAGCTGGTACAGTAATTTCGCTCACAGCCGCTACCTCCCCAATGAGATCTCTTGATTTATAGTTTTACGATTAAGGGCAAAAGAAATGATGGTCTGTTGCTCATAAGCATGAACATCCTGATAGCCGCTAGCAGGGCTCGAACGCTCAGGACGTCCGCTGTAACGGACCTCTGTGCCTTTAGGTGCAATTTCGCGAATTCTTGGTTCCATGAAGCTCCAGCTACCCATGTTCTGAGGTTCTTCCTGAACCCACAGAATCTCTTTCAGGTTCGGATACTTCTGCAACACACGGGAAATTTCTTCTTTAGGGAACGGATACAGCTGTTCCACACGAAGAATATGAATCCAAGACTGATCCTGATCCTTCTGCTTATCCAGCGCGTCCTCCAAATCGATGGCAACTTTACCCGAGCACAGAACAAGGCGCTCCACCTTCTTCGGTGATTGGCCAAGACCCGGCTGTTCCATCACTTTCTGGAAACCGCCCTCACTGAACGCGTTCACAGGCGATGCCACGCGCGGATTACGAATCAAGCTCTTCGGTGCCATAATCACCAGCGGTCTGGCATCTTCGGTTTCGGTCAAGGAAGCCTGTTTGCGCAGCAGATGGAAATACTGAGCAGCGGAAGTCAGATTCGCAACCGTCCAGTTGTCTTCTCCACTCAGCTGGAGGAAGCGTTCCAGTCTTGCACTGGAGTGCTCAGGACCATTTCCTTCATACCCGTGAGGGAGCAGCATGACCAAGCTGGACTTCTGTCTCCACTTGGAGCGGCCGGCCGTGATGAACTGGTCAATGATAACCTGGGCACAGTTAACGAAATCACCATACTGCGCCTCCCAGATCACCAAAGTCTCAGGAGAGTACACATTGTAGCCATATTCGAATCCAACGACGGCCGCTTCGGTCAACGGGCTGTTATGGATCGCGAACGAAGCCTTAGCTTGCGGCAACCGGTGCAGCGGGCAGAAGGTCTCCCCAGTAACCGCATCGTGAAGCACGAGGTTACGATGGGCAAACGTTGCACGTTCGGCATCCTGTCCCGTAATCCGGATCGGCTTGCCGTCGGCAAGAATCGTAGCGAAAGCCAGCGTTTCGGCATGGCCCCAGTCCACCTTCTCGCCCTCGTCGAGCGAATTGCTGCGGCGCTCGAGAATACGTTGAAGCTTCGGATATACCGTAAAGCCTTGCGGCCACTGTAGGAGCTCGCGATTAATCCCGCGCAGCACTTCTGCAGACACATTCGTAGCTACTTCCGTCTTGGATTTACCGTCAGTAGCGTTCAGTCCTAGCAGGATCTGATCAACAGGATCCTTCGACTTCACGCTCTCGTAAGAATTCTTCAGGACCTCCAGGACGCTATTCTTCAGACCGTCCACTTGTTCTTGGGTCAGAATGTTTCCATCCACCAGTTTCTTCATATAAATCGTGCTGACGGTTGGGTGGTTCTTCACCTTCTGGTAGATCAGCGGCTGGGTTGTTTCCGGATCATCGGTTTCGTTATGGCCATATTTCCGGTAACCGACAAGATCAATCAGAATGCTCTTCTTGAATTTGTTGCGATAATCGCTAGCTAGACGAGCAACCGCGATACACGCTTCCGGATCGTCAGCGTTCACGTGGATAATCGGAATCTCATATCCTTTTGCCAAATCACTCGCATAATGAGTGGATCTGGAATCCTTGCCTTCTGTCGTAAATCCGATACGGTTATTCACGATAATGTGAATCGATCCGCCCGTGCGGAATGCCGGCAGTTTATTAAAGTTCAAGGTTTCCGGCACAATCCCTTCGCCAGGGAACGCGGAATCACCATGAATTTGAATGCTCAGCGCTTTGTTTACATCCTGCTTCGGATAACCCGCTTCGCTGCGATCCTCCTGAGCAGCACGAGCAAAGCCCTCTACCACCGGATTGACATATTCCAGGTGACTCGGGTTGTTTGCAAGTGTAATCCGAACCTGCCGTGCTTCATCCTTCTTCAGATAACGGTCCGCGCCCAAATGATACTTCACGTCACCTGTCCAGCCATAGTTAATGCCCATGGAGCCTTCGGATGGAACGAGATGTTTATTCGGTGAGTGCATGAACTCCGAGAAAATCTTGCTGTAATCCTTGCCCAGTACATGAGCGAGGACGTTCAAACGACCGCGGTGTGCCATCCCCACGAGAATGGAATTGACATCCACTTCGGCCATTTGGCGAACGATCTCGTCTAGCAGCGGTACGAGTGCTTCGTTGCCCTCAACCGAGAAGCGTTTCGCACCTACGAACGTGCGGTGCAGGAATTCCTCGAATTGCTCGGCCTCAAGCAGCTTTTTCAAAAGCCCCTTGCGCTCTTCTACGCTCAGGGCGGACAAATAACGTCCGGATTCGGCCTGCTGGTTGAGCCATTTGCGTTCTTCTTCATCGTGAACATGGCTAAATTCATAGGCAATGGAGCCTGTATATAGTTGTAACAGCCGCTGGATTGCCTCTAAGCCATTCTTGATATCGCTAGGAGCCTCCTCCCAGACGATCTCTGCAGGCAGGGCTGCCAAATCCGCTTGGCTGAGTTGGTAGCTTTCTGGTTGAAGCAGACGCGTATCAGCTTCGTTTCCAATTCCAATCGGATCAATGTCGGCGGCCAGATGACCGTAGGTTCTGATGTTCCATACCAGTTTGCCGGCAGCTACCCCTTTTTTCAGTAATTGCGGGTCGTAGCTAACACCTTGTCCCTGCGAATCCGCTTTCTTTTCATTGTTTTCCAAAGATGGAGGTGGTCCCCAGCTGGCGAACAGCTCACGGTATCCTGGCTCCACAGATTGCGGGTCTTGCAAAAACTTCTCATACTGATCTTGAATGTACCCCAAGTTCGGACCGTGATATTTCTGCCAAGGTCCATCTGTCATTCTGTCAAGGGTCTTCATCGCTGACTCCCTCCGTCAGATTATTTTGATTGCTCAAGGACGGAATTTCTAATTTTACATTTTACATGCTGCATTTTACATTAAATAAACGTTTTCTTACGATTACATTATAATACACTTGGCCTCAATACCGAAAATACCCTTTATATATAATAATGATCTCAGAAACAGATGAATTTGCGTCAATTTATTGACGAATTGTCCACGAACCATCCAATTCTTAGTATAGGGTTCCAATTAAAGTCATTAATCAGAAAAAATATCCACCTCCAGCAAGTCCATCTGCCGCAGAGGTGCAGGTCCGGTATTCATCCCCATCAGCCCGAGAAGCTGTTTGGCGTTATCGGAAGCATCGCCTCCCGAGTTGTTATTGAATATGATCCAGCACTGCTTCGACTTCTCAAGCAATTGCCCGATCCAAACCTTCCACTGCTCCAATTCCTCTAAGCTGTAACGGTATAAATACCGCACCTCGCGCCAATTGGGCTGACCGCTGGAGTGCCACCCTTCGGCGTTACGTCCATGCATCCGGATCATCACAGCCTCTGTACTCGTTGTCTCAAGCACGACCGGTACGGATCCTATGCCTGCTTGCGGCTCGTCGGCAATGCTGTGAATCCAGCCCTCGCTTCGCATAAACTCAAGCGTCTTCTCCCGGAACTCCGGCGCATACCAGCTCTGATGCCGAAATTCCAGGGCTACCGGCACATCCTTCATCCACTCCCGCGTACGCTTCAGAATGTCCACGTGTTTGCGTTCGCATCCGAACCAGGGCGGGTATTGAAAAAGAACAGTCCTTAATTTGTCCGCAGCCCGCAGCTCCTCAACTGACGTGAGCAAATGATCAAACATCGTTTTGACGCTAGGATATCTGTCCTTGCGCTGGTCGCGTGCATGACCTGTCATGCCTTGATAGGCTTTTACAATAAAACCGAAGTGGTCCGGGACGGCTGCTGCCCACTTATTCATTTGTTCCGGAGACGGTATGGCATAAAACGAATTGTCCATCTCCACGATGGGAAAATGCCGGCTGTACATTTCCAGCCTGTCCGAAGGCCTCGCCCCTTCATCATACAGCTTGTCATGATCCCCCCATCCAGACAGGCCCACCTGAATCACTTGCTCATGCTTTTCTTCCTTTAACATAACTATCCTCTCATCCACATGATTTACCATATCGGGGACTTCTATTAATTAACCCCAAACGGGATATTTCAAAAGCAGGGCAGCCCCTTAGTGATATTACCAATGCCTTCATATTCGCTTACTTCTGATCGTAAAAAACATGATGCGCCTCCAGCATTCCGTTCTCGATGAACATCCTTCCATAGGAGTACCGGGGCTGCCGCCTTTTATCGGTGGCGGAACCGGGATTGAAGAGCAGCACCCCATGCACATGTTCTTTAAACGGGATATGGGAGTGACCGAACAAGATACAATCCACCTCCGTGTCCGCAAAAGCCTTCCTTGCGCGGGACGGCGTTGTTCCTCCTTGTCCGTGCCCATGCACAATACCGATGCGTTTCCCTTCGATTTCGACCAGCTTCTTGTAACCTAAACGTTCTATGATCCGCTCATCGTCCACGTTTCCGGCTACACCTTCCACCGTGGCATATTGACTAAGCTGTTCATAGAGCTCCCAATTGGACCAGTCACCGGCATGAAGGATAAGATCCGAATGCCTTATTTCTTCAAGCAGCGAGGCTGGGAGCTCTTTCGCTTTTCTTGGCATATGGGTGTCTGACAATACCGTAATCCGAAATGGATGACTCATCTGATGGCCCCCCTCTTCATGTTATGTAATGCTGAGATATCTGCTTTCTAACGCTAATCTATATCCTACCAAATAATTGAACCCAAACAAAACCGCGCAGAGTGAGCTGCGCGGTTTGTTGGTCTGTTATCTGACAGAAAAAAATTCCAATCACAAGTTTTAGTTTGTCCATGTGCTGAATACAATGTATGAGCATGAAAGTACAAGCTTTTTTACTTATCCATGTTCTTTACGAGAGGTGGAAGTCAATGAGTATTTTTATTAGCTACATGATTCTGGGACTTTCTCTATCAGCCCCCGTAGGCCCGGTCAATGCAGCGCAGCTCGACAAAGGGATCAAGAAAGGTTTTTGGCATGCATGGTTATTCGGCGTCGGTGCGGTCCTGGCGGACATCCTTTATATGATTCTGGTCTACCTGGGCGTTGTTCACTTTCTGAGTACGCCATTCATGCAGACCTTTCTGTGGCTGTTCGGTGCCTTTGTTCTTATCTATTCCGGGCTGGAAAGCATCCTGAACGCTAATAAAGTGACGATCAGCCAAGAGAGTAATGAAGATTCATTATGGAGAAGCATGCTCTCCGGATTTCTCATGTCCGTATCCAATCCGATGACGATTCTGTTCTGGCTCGGTATCTACGGCTCCATTCTCGTCAAAACTGCGGCGGACGAGGGATCCGGAAATCTGTTTCTTTACAGCGTGGCCGTGATCGCAGGAGTCGTGATATGGGATTTGTTCATGGCTGCACTCGGCAGTGTATTCCGCCGATATTTAAGCAATAGAGCCCTCTCCCTGGTCTCCATTATTTCCGGACTCTCGTTGATCGTCTTCGGCGTTTATTTTGGAATCCGGGCCCTCGCCCTGCTATATCCGCTCATATTCTAACGGGCCGGCTTGGGGCGGAACTTGGGCTTGTCCGCCTCTCTCGCGCGGCCTTGCCCGGATTTCTTCCACACGGAGCGCATGATTAGCACGACCAGGCCGATTACCAGAATAAATCCGAGGCTGATCCAGAGCCCCGGGCGGCTCGTGGGGTGCAGTGCGGTTCCACTGACGGCAGCCGCAATCAAAAGCATCCCGATATATCGTTTGATTTTGCCCCAAACCGTAAGCTCTATGAGCCGGCCAGCGGATATGAGGATGAAGAACCAATTATAGAGCAGCATAAGTCCTGCACCGGTCGTTAAATATTCATAAATCTTGCCTGGCATGAGCAAAGACAACACAATGGATACAATCAATCCGATAGCTGTGAGGGATAGTGCATAGATGGGCGTATCCCGTTTAAACTTTTTCCTGGAAAAAAGCCTGGGAGCGTCCTTATCTTCGGATAACGTAACGAGCATCGTGGTCACGGCATACAGCGAGGCAACCATGGTCGAGAAACCGGCTATAATCAATACAGCATTAAAGATATGGGGGATAAATGGAAGCTGGTAAGAGCTTAGCGCGACAACAAATGGACTTTTCGTCGTGGAGAATTGATTCCAGGCCACCATGACCACCGCCATGCCAATAGAAAGAACGTATACGATGGATAGCAGCAGGATCATCACTCTACCCGCTTTGGGTGCTTCCTTCGGATTCTTCAAGCGAATCGCCATGACCCCCATGACTTCAATTCCGCCAAAGGCATAAAATGCAAAAATCAGGGACGACCACATGCCCATGCCGCCTGCCGGAAAAACTGCGTTCAGGCTGCCAGGAACGTGCAGCTTCGTTCCTCCTTTTAACCACCCCATCAAGGCGGCGGCAGCAATGACGAGAAACATGACAATCGCGGCGACCTTTATCACAGCCAATACATTCTCCAGCCGATCAAATCCTTTGTTCCCGATCCATATGACAAACAATCCCAATACGGCATAACCTGACGCAAAAATCCACATGGGAACGCCGGGAAACCAAAATCGCGAGAAAATCGCAAGCGCCGTCATCTGACTCCCCATGATCAACACTTCGGAGCACCAGTACATCCACCCTGTCGAGAAGCCTGCCCATCGGCCGTAGGCTTTTTTGGCATAGGTTCGGAACGAGCCCTTCTGCGGGTCATCGGCCGTCATCCGCGACAAAACATCAAATACGAAGAAGGTGGCTGTCGCCGCCAATATAATCGATAGAAGAAAAGCCGGTCCTCCCAGCCGGATGCCTAATGCAGATCCGAGAAAGTACCCTGTGCCGATCGTTGATGCAACCCCCAGCAGCGATAGCTGCCACCATCTCAAGTTCCCTGCCTCCGTCTTCGCCCCTTTGTTCACGGCTCAATCCTCCAGAATATTATTATGGGTTCGTTCAAAACTTTCCTTATTATGAAGGAAACGTCCGCGCTTTATGTACAAGGCGGCTGACCTAAAAATACCTTTTAGGAAAAACAGAAGGCCATGTCCTAACCTCTTGCTGGGTTCTCTCGCATATTTTGGTTGTTCTCCGTGAACCATAAACGGGAAGAAAGCTGAATTGGGGGATCACACATGTCAGGAGTTCGCGGTATTCCAACGAATCAGGCGTTTATGATTATGATGCTTACGGCCGGCTTGACCAATCACGTCATGATCATACCTGTGCTTCTGGAGAAATCCGGACGGGATGCCTGGATCACCATTCTGGTGTCCGCCGTATTATTCTTGCCCTGGGTTCTGCTAATTTACGGGATCATCAATAAGATCGGCAATCGTTCCATTAAGCAGGCGTTAGACGAAAGCAGCGGCCGAGGGTTCCGCTTGCTGATGATGAGTATGTCAGGTTTGTATTTTTTCGCCTTTGCCTTCTATACATTGAAGGAAGTTATCGATTGGACAAAGTCCTCCTTTATGATCCAAACTCCCGTCATTGCAACGGCATTGATACTCATGGTGTTATGTCTTGTCACTGTGAATCACGGCATTAAGACCATCGGCGTATCCGCCGGCATATTGCTTCCTTTTGTTGTATTGCTGGGTATTTTCGTATCCTTATCCAACGTTAAAGTAAAAAACTATAACTATCTGCTGCCCGTGCTGGAGGACGGCTTCCTGCCGGTGATAAGCGGGATCCCCGTTATGTTCGGAGGTCTATCCCAGTTTATATTGATATTATTCTTGCGCCCCCATCTTCAGAAGAAGCCTCGTTTTCTTACGATCCTACTCATCCATATCGTCCTCATATTCCTGACGTTCGGACCCACCGTCGGTGGCCTTGCCGAATTTGGTCCGGAAGAAATGAAGCTTCAGCGGTATCCTGCCTATGAACAGTGGCGTCTCGTTAAGTTAGGCAAATTCGTGGAGCATGTCGATTTTTTATCCATTTTTCAGTGGCTTAGCGGTGCTTACATCTCGATATCGGTTTCGATTTTTATGCTCTGCGAAACCCTGCTTCCCAAGTCCAAACAAAGTGTCGGCATATTAGCCGTTTCCACGCTGCTCATTATTTTGTGCGCTTCCCCGATCAGCAATCTCAAAATGTATTATGCGATGGCCGACTATTTTTTGCCCGTGTCCGCGATCTATATCACCATCTTAAGCCTGCTGATGTTCTTCCTGATCCGCAAGCCCGAGCAACAACAGCAACAACAGATATCCACTTCAGCGAAAGGAGAACCTCAATCATGACCTTGACAGAACAACAACTTCGAGACCGTTATACCGATTCCGATGACGTCTACATTACGTCTTATCCGGGTGAGGAAGGCGATTTATTGCCATGGGCAATCCTGGTTTACAGTCCGTTAATGTGCGATTCAAATATGATGTCCGAGGTCTTTTTGCCTGTCATCAGCAAGGAATGGAATACTTCCGTTTCTCAAAAGAATCCTTTTGATCCATCCAGCCTTGAATACTATCTTACTCTTGATGTATCCGAAGCTAATTTGGAGTCCATCGATGATATTGTTTATTCAGGCTACGTTGCCTTGTATTTTCCCAAAGACAATAAGCTCTATTCGTACAGTGCCGGCAAAACCATCGGCCGGACGCCGGAAGAAAGTGCCACGGAAACCTCAGTCAAAGGGCCTCGGGACGGGTTTGTCGAGAATTTGGATATCAATGTATCGCTTATTCGCAAACGGCTGAAATCTCCCGGCCTTGTCTATTCCTCCTTTAAGCTGGGCGACAAGAGTAAAACCTCTGTCGGCATCATGTACTTAAAGGACAAGGTGATTCCGGAAACTGTCAAGGCAGTCGTAGATAAACTGAATGATTTCTCCGGGGACCCTCCCGTGGGCATCGGCGAGCTTGCCGAGCATTTATCGCCGTATCGCTTCACGGTGCTCCCCATGTTCGATTATACGGGGAGGACGGATCTAGCTTACGATTCTTTAACTCGCGGCCGGCTAATCATTATTATGCAGGGAAGCCCCGTACTATTGATTGCGCCCGCCAGCTTCATGCAGCTCCTGTTTGCCGCAGAGGATCCGCAAATGCCGTTTTATTTCGTCATGCCCTGGAGAATTCTGAGAATGGTCGGCTTCACAATTTCCATTTTCCTTCCAGGATTTTATATAACGCTGTTGTCCTTTCATCAGGATCAAATCCCCTTTCCGCTGCTGGCAACCGTGGCAAACACCAGGCTCGGGCTTCCTATTCCAACGGGGTTTGAGATGCTCATCATCCTGTTTCTGCTCAGCCTGCTGCGGGAAGCCGGCATGCAGATGCCCTCTCCTATCGCGTCAACCATTACGGTTGTATCCGGTATCATCATCGGCGACGCAGCCATTCGGGGCGGTTTCTTTTCCCCGACGATGACGGTGATTGGTGCCCTTTCCTTTGTTGCGGGCTCCACCCACTCCAACCAGGATTTTGTTGTCACGCAGACGATCCTTCGTTTTTTTGTCCTAACCCTTTCCTCGATGTTCGGGTTATTCGGCTTCTTCATATCGCTTTTCTTAATCGTTCAGTATGCAGCCAACCATAATCCCTTCGGACAGCCGTACCTTGCCCCCTTCTCCCCGTTCTCCATTTCCAAAATCATTGGAAACCTCATGCGATTTCCGGGAAAACGGAAAAAGGGTGGCGCGCTATGAAAAGGGTATTGATGCTCCTGAGTATGCTGTCTTTGCTGCTCTCCGGCTGCTGGGATCACAAAGAAGTACAGGATATCAACTATATCACCGCTTTGGGTATCGATTACAAGGACAATAAGTATATCATCTATGTGCAGATGCTCGACTTTGCCACGATTGCCAAGCAAGAAAGCAGCAAGCCAACTGAAAAAGCGCCAATTTGGGTCGGTCGAGGAACCGGCACCACATTGACTGAGGCCCTTATTGATTTGTATACATCGAGTCAGCAGCGGGTCTCTTGGGGCCATGTCACGGCCTTGGTGCTTACGGAATCCGTATTACAACCTAAGCAGTTATCCCAAGTGTTCGACCTGACCAACCGTTCGCAGGAAATCCGGTATACGAAATGGCTTTACGGCACCAAGGATAAGATGGAGGATCTCTTTACGGTGTCTCCGTTCTTTCAACTCTCCCCCCTGCATTCGCTCCTTCATGAACCCAGGGAAAGCTATGTCCAATTCTCGTTTATTCGTCCCATTCAATTCGTGAACTTTATTCGTCTCTACCGGGAAAAAGCCGCCACCGTTATACTGCCTTCCCTTCATATTTCAACGCAGAACTGGTCGGAAAATCTGAAGCAGCATCCGATTCTGGAAGTCAACGGCGGATTTCTGATCAAGAACAAGGAATTGATGGGCTGGCTCAAACGTTCCGATTTGCTGGGGACCCGCTGGTTAGCATCGGCTAATACTCACGCTGCCGTCATCGTTAAGGCGGACGGCGAAGCCATCGGGAGTATAAGACTGGAGAACCCGCACTCTTCGATTGAAGTTATCCGCCGACCCGATAATGCTTCATATCGAATCAAGCTTAACGTAACCGGGACGGTACAGACAATCTACAAGAAGATTGGAATTAATGAAATGAAGCGCTTAACAGAAGAGACCCTGCGAAAAGAAATGCATAATACCTTCCATAAAGCAGCATTGATACAAGCGGATCCGTATGAGTTATGTCTCCAATTGTACCGAACGGATCCGAAGCTCTGGAAGAAACTAGTGGAACAGAAAAAGGAAATCAATGATGAAACGCCTCTTGAGCTTGAAGTTGACGTCAACCTCCGATATTGGGGCCAGCGCAAAAGCTTGAACCGATGAACGCGGGTCTTAGAACTGCTACATGTACCTGAAATGTGGAAAACAAAAAGAAGCAGGCCTTTATCGGCCTGCTTCCTTTTATTGTTTCTTTATTTCTTCATAATTTCCTTGATGTCGTCCTTAATGGATTCCGCCTGCGGTCCGAATACGATCTGAACCGCGCCTTGACCCAGACGCATGACACCGGATGCTCCTAACTTTTTGAGCTCCGAATCCTTCACGGCCTTCTCGTCCTTAACAACCAGACGGAGGCGTGTGATACAAGCATCGACGCTGACAATGTTATTTTCCCCACCGATGTTTTGCAGAACCTTGGCCGCCTTGGACTCATTGGATGCTGATCCGGATGGGGACGAGGCATCTGTATCAGCATCGTCAGAAATCGTATCCACGTCGTCATCGTCCTCGCGTCCAGGCGTTTTCAAGTTCAGCTTCACAATGAGGATTCTGAACAGCACATAGTAAACGACACCGAAAGCCAATCCAACCGGGAGAAGGAGCCAAGCATTGGTAGACAGCTTCAGATTCACCAGGTAGTCGATCAGGCCCGCCGAGAACGAGAAGCCCAAATGCACATCCAGGACATACATGATCAATCCGGAAAGCCCTGTTAAAATCGCATGCACCACATACAATACAGGTGCAATGAACATGAACGCGAATTCAAGCGGTTCGGTGATTCCCGTCAGGAACGATGCTACTGCCGAACCGATAAAGATGGAGCCGACAAGCTTCCGTTTGGACGGCTTGGCGGTATGCATAAAGGCCAGCGCCGCAGCCGGCATCGCAAACATCATGATCGGGAAGAAACCGGACATGAACATACCAGCCGTCGGGTCTCCAGCAAAGAAACGCCATAGGTCACCGTGAACGACTTCGCCCGCGGTATTCGTGTAATCGCCGATCTGAAACCATGCGATGGAGTTTAATACGTGGTGAAGACCCAGAGGAATCAGCAAGCGGTTGGCCGTACCAAATATGAACGATCCAATGCCTCCAAGGCCGACAACCCAGTTGCCAAAGACGGAAATACCATCTTGGATTGGGCTCCAAATCATACCGATCAGAACGGCAAGAACCATCGTGGAAGCTGCCGTGATAATCGGAACGAATCGTTTACCCGCAAAGAAGCCCAGCCAATCCGGCATTTTAATCTTGTGAAATTTATTATACAGATATGCGGACCACATACCGACAAAGAGACCGCCAAGAACGCCCATGTTCAGCTTCACGTCATCCGGTATAAACGGCATTTGCAGCGGTACTTGTTCCAGCACTCTTGTAAGCACCATGTACCCAATAAGAGCAGATAGAGCCGCAACGGCGTCTCCGGCGAACCCGATTGCAACGCCGATCGCAAAGATAAACGGCAGATTATCCAATATAGCAAGAGCACCAGAGGTCATGAACGGCGTTACATATTGATTTAGAAAAGTGCCTAGGGCACCCAAAGGTATATCTTTTTGATAGTCGATCATTCCAAGCCCCTGCAAGATCCCTGCAGCAGGCAAGGTGGCCACCGGCAGCATAAGGGACTTACCCAGCTTTTGCAATTTAGCCAGCATGTCAATCATCCTTTCAACTTCAATAATTTAGCTTTTTACTGAAAACGTTTACATAATGCGTCGAATGAACAACCATTTATTCCCTTACAATCAAGGAACAAAAAGCCTCAGAAAATCCTCCTCCTTGGTCGTACATATATTCATCATTTTAAGGCGGCATAGATGCCATCATGATTCGATATCCAACAAAAAAAGCCAAGAAGAACGGTGACTATAAAAGTTATAGTCCGATTCTTCTTGGCTCATGCCCATCTCTATGGTAACACGCCTTAAAACGTATTCATTTGATGTTGTTATCTTAATTCACGACTTCCTGTTTTGTCAATAACGAATATTTAAATCATTCGCCTATAGAATTGAACTATTTCAATTCAATGGTCATGACAGGATCCTGGCCGGCCACGACACTGCCGGTCTGACCGTCAACCTTGGAAGCCACCTCATCCGCATTGGTCACGATGATCGGGGTAATCGTCGGATAACCTGCGGCTTGGATTACGGCCATGTCGAATTCGATGAGCGTCTGACCCGACTTCACCTGATCGCCTGCTTGAACATGGCTTGTGAAACCTTCGCCTTTCAAACCGACTGTATTAATCCCGATATGGAACAAATACTGCAGACCGGTCGCCGGATCCTCCAGCATCACCGCATGCTTGGATTTGATGACATGCGCAACCGTCCCGTCAAAAGGCGCAATTAACTTGCCCTCGGCAGGCTCGATGGCTATGCCTTTGCCCATATGACCCGCAGCAAATGCCTCATCCGGTACTTGCGATAAAGGCACAGCTTTACCCGACAATGGTGCTGTGAGTTGAATAGCAGTAGCTGTTTTTTTCTTTTTCCAACGATCAAACATGTTAAGATTCCTCCCTGGGTTGATTCTTTTGTTGTAGCCGGCCTGTGAAGAGCCGATATAGATGCATCGCTAGAAAGCAAACCTCAGCTTCAGGTACTTTCTTGCCGAGTTCTTTCTCCATCATGCCTGCGAGACGCGTAGCCAGATCATATTCATTCGTGAACTTGGAGCGGATCTGGTCCGCGAACGGATTATCCACTTGGATTTCTTGATTCAGCATACGGTCTACCGAGAACCTCAAATGCATCAGAAGACGGACATAATCCATGCTTCCACGGTCAAAAGCGACCTGCCGCTCCTCCTCAATATACCTTACCAGGTTTCCCACCACATTCGATGCCTTCACCAGATGGCCTACGGGTACATGGCTGACCGCGGAATATACATGGTAGGTCAAGAAGCCGATCTCATCCTCCGGAACTTCAATATCGAAGGTCTTACCGATCAATTCCGCTGCTTTGGATGCGATATCATATTCTTTTGGGAAGCTGATCCGGGTTTCTTCAAGGAAAGGATTAATAATATCCATGCCTTTGCGGATTCTGTATATCGTAAATTGGATATGGCTTGGAAGCGCCAGGTACACTTTATCATTTAATGTGCCCGGATATTCTTGTCCAATGAGATTGAGTATCTGATCGGTGATCTCCATCACCAGTGGATCAAATTCTTCCAGCAGATGGTGAGCTTGACTCCACTGCTCCCGATCCTCCAGCCTGAAGAGCTTCTCAATCCGCTTATCGTCCGAAGTGATCGTTCCGCCTGCTTTGGCGCCAAAGCCAATCCCTTTGCCCAGGATGACGTATTCCGATTCTTTCTTGCCGCCTGTGACCATCACGACATTGTTACCAATGACACGTACGACTGTAAACAACTCGATCCCGCTCATTAACTTCCCCCTTTCCTTTAAGTTTAATCAGAGAAACGGCGAAGGATTCATGTACGAAGAAATGCTGTATACCGATTCCCCCAAAAATTAAAAAAGCCAAGAAAAGACCCCATGTGAAAGCTGTCTCTTCTTGGCTCATGCCCTGTTAAGGTAACACGCCGTCTTATGTTCCGCTATGAATCCATCATAAAACAATTGGCTTGCATTCGTCAACATACGACATTTCGACAACATGCTAAGCTACCGCAACGGGTAAAAAAATCTCCTCAAGCCCCAATCCATTGTTGTAACGAATGGATTACTTCTTGGATATGAATGGGCTTGTGCAGATATCCATTCGCACCGTCTGCAATAAACTGATCCGTATCCCTCATGGTGTTGGAGCTCATCACGATAATGGGGAGTTCCGCCCATTCCGGGTTCTCGCGTATCCGCTTCATCGTTTCGATTCCGTCCATTTCCGGCATGACCATATCCAGCAGCACCGCATCGATGGTTTGATGCTTGTATAACAGCTCCAAGCATTCGAACCCGTTCTGGGCAGTATGCACGGTCATCTGGAGTTTCTCCAGCACATTGGTCAAACCGTATACGTTCCGAATATCATCATCCACGAGCAATACGGTTTTGTGTTCCAATCGGCTGGTTACTTCCATGTCGAATGCCTCCATTGGGAGATCACTCCAACTGGCGTTGCTTGAGGTAGCAGCCACTTCAGGGAGCATAAACAAACTTTCATTGGTGCCATATTCCGTTAGCAGCGGTAAATATAAAACAAACGTGCTCCCGATTCCTTCCTCGCTCTCCACGGTTATATACCCGCCAAGCAGCTTCGCCAAATGCAGCGATATGGATAAGCCGAGACCAGTCCCCCCAAATCTCCTGGCTGTAGTCTCTTCGCCTTGCTGGAACGCTTCGAAGATCGGTTGAAGATGCTCTGCAGCAATCCCGATGCCAGTATCCTCAACAGAAAATGCAATGACGTCGCCACTGATCACAAAATCCGAGGTTACAATGGAGTTCATCTTCTTCACCCGCAGTTTAACACTGCCGCTCTCCGTAAACTTAATTGCATTCGAGAGCAGATTACGCAGAATTTGGTGAAGCCGCATTCCATCGCTGTATATCATGTCAGGCAAGTCGTCGGCCATCTCAATTTCAAATTCCAGATTTTTGGATTCCGCGCTTTTAGAGAAATAGCCTTCCATCAGTTCTGGAAGCTCCGTCAAATTTACCAAGTCCATTTCGATCTGCATCTTACCGGCCTCAACCTTGGACAGATCGAGAATATCATTGATTAAATTCAGCAATTCACTGCCTGAATTATGAATGACAGAAGCGTAATGCTGCTCTTCCTCGGTCAGGTTCCCTTGCTTGTTCTCAGCTAAAATCTGGGAAAGAATCAACATGCTGTTCAGAGGTGTCCTCAGCTCATGGGACATATTGGCCAGGAATTGAGACTTGTACTTCGAGCTCTTCTCAAGCTCCTTCGCGTATTTTTCCAATTCGCTGGCTGCGATTAATGCGGCTTCCTTCTGTGCTCCTAATCGTTCGTTCAGCATATACATTTCCGCAGAATGGGTTTGCAGCTCCTCGGTCTGCGCCTGCAGTTCTTCGGTCTGACTCTGAAGCTCCTCATTCAGCGTTTGGGATTCATGATACAACTGCTGGATTTCCATCTTGCTTTGAATCGAGTTCAATGTTACCCCAAGCTGAAAATTCAGTTGTTCGATGAGCTGAATTTCCAGCTCATCGAACGGTTTAAACTTGGCCAATTCAATTACACCCAGAACTTGCCCTTCAAACATAACGGGCGCCAGCAGCAGCGTGGTAGGCTCAGCATCGCCCAGCCCCGATTCAATCCGCACATAGTTAGGCGGTAAATCGTCGAGAATAATCATGCGCTGCTCCAGCATGCATTGTCCCACCAAACCTTCTCCTGGCAAAAAACGATCTCGGACCTTATTCCAAGGCTCACCGTCCGGATCGGCAAAAGCAGCTGCCTTTACCAGTTCCGTTCCGCCCCGGTTTATAAAAACGGCACCGTACGGCAGCTTCATGATCAAAGCCAGCTTATGAATGAAAAACTGTACGGCCGTCTCCACGCGATCGGATGATTGGAGAAGCGTCGACATAACCGAGATATGATCCTTGGCCCAGTTCTGCCTGCCGACCTGTGCAAGAAGTTCGTTGGTTGTGTCCGCCAACTGGCGGACCTCATCATTGGACCGCACGTGAATGCGCTGGGAAAGGTTCCCTCCTTTGACAATATCGGAGATGATATGAGTCACTTGCCTGATCGGCCTTACGATGCTCTTCGATATCACCAAAGCTGCACATATGGTAATCAGCGCAGCTCCCGCCCACAGGAGATACATCGTATACAATAAATGGGTATTGCTATCCTTCATCTCTTCAATTCTGCTGGTTGTCAATTCTCGTTCCTTGCTTCGAAACGAGAGGAACAGCTCATGAATCGAGTTCATGGCTTGCTGGCCGGGATCGTTAATAAAGAAATGAAGAGCCTCCTCATCCTGTCCGAGCTGCTTCAATTGGACAGCAGGCTGACCGGCGTTGGTAATCCACTCCTTGATATTCTCCTTAATATCTTCAAGGTGATTGGCTTGCTCCGAATTATCGCTAACAAGCTTGTACAGCTTGTTGTAGTTAATCTGCCAAGACGACAGCGCTTGATTGAAAGGCTCCAGGTAGGTATCATCCCCCGTTATGACATACCCCCTCTGACCGGTTTCCATTTCAAGTAAATTCTTCTCGATTTCGTGTGTCAGATTATGTACTTCGATATCGTGCTTCTCTATAAAATCCGCCTCTTGCTGCAGGGAAGAGATGCGGTCTGATACGATCCAGAGAAAAGCTCCAAGACATAATAATATCATTAAATATCCGACTACGATCTTGCTGCGGATGTTGAATTTCAGGTTGTTAGACATATGGCTAACCTCCCTTGTCATCTATCAGTCTAAGTCTGCTCCTATCCTCATAGTAATTGTTATGAAAATGGTTTACAAGCAAAACCAGTTTTGAAGCCATCAATGATTCTTTAGTCGTAGGCAGTCAGATTTATAAACGTTTAGGCATATATTATAGAGGACCACGCTTGTACAACATCCTTCGTTCTCATTCTTAAAAAAGGAGAGTGCTTCATATGATGACCTTAAGAGCGCTAGCGGGGATACTGCATTGACGAGGCATGTATATCATCCCAGGAAACAGGCAGAGCGTTTAGCGGGCCTCGGAGTTGCGAATGTGTCGTCACTGGAGCTGCCCCTTCTGCAAGGCATGATGATGTCCGAAATCCATCTCGAACGCGGCAAGGGACTCTCTCCCCATAGCCACCCGGACACGGACGAATTGTGTTATGTCATTCACGGAGAAATCAGTTACTCCCTAATTGATCCGGATACTCGTCAGAATCTTGTATATCAGGCAATACCCGGTCAAGTGGTTCACGCCCCCATTGGTTGGTGCCACTGGGTAACTGCGCTAATCCCTGGAACGATCCTGCTGTTGATCTATAACTCCGAGCGCCCACACCAAATGGATATTGCGCCAGTCTGGGCTAATACGCTCATGGAAGCAGAAGCGTTGCAATGCAATGGCATCAGCATGAAATCTCATTCGAAGGCGCTTATAACACCTGTCCCGCTACACAAAAAGACGCAGAGCGACGTTTCAGGCGGGCCTGTGCCGGCCCCACCGCTACTCATAACCGGGCATCCAAACAACAAAACCACACGCAGCCGGTGATCGGCCATGTGTGGTTATTGTTATAGGACGCTTATTATGTAATCATTTCGCTCGAAGCGTATAACATCAATCAATATAAAATCTTTGTTCAGGGCGGATTTGCTTCTTAAGGGTACGCAGGTCGGCTTCCAGTTTCGCCACCGTTTCTTCAATCTCTTCCGGGTTCAGCGCCGGACGTTCTGCTTCTGGCTTAACGCCTGCCCTGAGATCGCGAATGGTGATCTGCTGCTCCTGCCATTTATCCATAAGATCGGAGATGGTGGCATAAAACCGCTCATAATCTTGAATCACTTCGTCCAGAAAGGAATCCACTTCCTCCTGATCATAACCCCGTAGTTTATTCGAAAAATTCTTTTCATGGATAGACAAAGCGTCCAGTTGAATGCCTAGTTGCCGAAATAGCTTTTTCTGTTTATCCAATCGGCGTTTCATGTGTTCATCCATAATGATTTACCTCCAAATATTGGTACAGCCCTACTTGTTTAGCTTTCTCTCTCTATCTTTGGTTATATCATATTAAGCACTGGGATTAAAACACTCCGGGGCTTTTTTGGAGAATGTTCCAAAAACGAGAGGCTGCCGTTCCCATGGTTCATGTGATTGTTACCAATCCATTTCGGGTATTGATTGTACATAAGAAGCTATATTAGGTACTCAACTCAGAGAGGAGCGAATTTGCTATGACAACGATGACGAAACAACAATACAACGAACTTAAACAGCGGTTGCTAAGTGATAAAGAACGATTGGAAGAGCAATTGGAGTCCCGCAATGAAACCAACAGGGATAACTCTCTCCGGGACTCTACAGGTGAGCTGAGTGCAGCCGATAACCATCCTGCAGATGTAGGGACTGAAGTTTTCGAACGCGAGCGTGATCTGGCCATCCAGGGAGCGCTGGAGCATGAACTGGAGCAAATCCATTCTGCCTTGCAGCGAATGGACCAGGGCGATTACGGAACCTGTGCCGTGTGCGGCCTGGAAATTCCGTATGAGCGGCTGGAAGCTTTGCCTTATACGGCCCATTGTCTTGAACATGCGCCGCGGAAAGATATCAACGACAACCGGCCGGTAGAGGAGGATATCATGACACCGCCCCCCTCCGGAGCTGGCGTCAACCGCCAAGCTGCCGACGGCAAATTTGATGACGCAGGCGCGTGGGATGCCGTTGAAGACTACGGAACGTCGACTTCGCCCGGCATGTCCATTAAACCCGGACAAGACGATTATAAGAAGAATGTATGAACTGATCCAGCAAAATAGAAGGGAAAGCTGGTACCTGCACGTTAGGTACCAGCTTGTTTTCCGTGATCAAGATTCTTTACGAGTCCGAACATTGGAAGCAAAAAACTCATATTCGTCATAACCTTCCCCTCGTTTCTTTTTATAAGGGGTCAGCATTTTATCCAGCTCAACAAAAAATTGCCGCGCTTCATCTTCGCTCATATACAAGGTTGTATTGGTCAACATGGAGGTCGTTTCGCCCTCTTGACTCATATTTTTGAAGAAACGGTCTCTATTCTGGTCAAACAACTCGGATAATAATTTGTTCGTTTCGGATCGAATTAATTCCTTGATGACCGGCTCGTCAGAATCCGCTCCTCGTTTGATCTTTACCGTACCGACAAAAGGTTCATAATATTTAGCGATGATACCGTTGATCTCCTTCGTGGACACGATCTTAACCAGTCCGATTCGCTCCAGCTTCTTCATATGATAATGAACTTTAGCCGGTACATCCCCGATCTTGTCCGCGACTTCCTTTACCGTTGCCGGACGGTCCATCTTGTTTAATACATTCAAAATCTGGAGCCGATATGGATCTGAATATATTTTGATCTCTTCCAGTGTAGTCAGTTCCTTCGTTTCCACACCGTACACCTCAGCTTCATGTTATTTTTCACTTCTTATCATTATAGGCCGAGAATATCGAAATTACAAAGCGCGAAGGATTTAAATGGCACGGAAACTCTTCTTTCGAATGAGGAATATCACGGGCACCATCATGATCATTCCCATGATCGAATACAGGATGGGAGGGGAGTGATGCTCCGCTACAATTCCAGTAATTAAACTTCCCACAGGAATGGCAGCCGTGCACGCAACCGTCATAAGGGCCCCTATTCTGCCGAGCATATGCCTCGGCGTTACTTCCATCAGATATGTGGAAATGGGGGCATTCAACATCGAGACGGCAAAACCGGCAACGAACATGCAGACCGCTGCGGACTCTACGCGCCATGCCGGCAGATGTCCTGGAATCCCTAACGCAAAATAACCGATTCCGAGCAGGATGGATCCTGACATGATCAACGTGCTCTTTTTGAAACTCTTCCCGTAACGTCCAATCCATAGACCGCTGCATATCATGCCGATCAGAAGGGCTGTTCCCAGTACGCTCAGACCTCCGGCTCCGGCACCCAAGGTCTCTTTAACGTAGACCGGCTGCAGTACATTCAGGGGTGCCAAACAGAAATTATTGATCATGGCGAGCACCGTTGTTATGAGGAGCAGCGTATGCTGCTTCACAAAAAGAAGAGCCTCTTTAATATCGCCGAACACCGTTTTCGTCATCTCTGTCGTAGGACGTGCGGAGGCTTCCTTGGCTTCAGCCTGTTCGGCTGCCTCCGGATTCGGCATAAAAGCGATAATGGTGGCGGCTACGAGAAACGTTACGGCATCGATCAGGATCGTCCCCGAAATTCCGACCAAAGCGATGAGAGCACCAGCGATCGATAAACCGATTAATTCAGCACTCCGACTTACGGAAGTTGAGAAGGAATTGCCTGCGAGCAGTTTATCCTTGGGAAGCAACCGGGGGACGATGGAAGTCTCGGCGGGTCTGGAGAAACATTCCAGGGTGGAATTTAGAAACGTGAACAGGAACAAATGCCAGACTTCAAGAGACCCCACAGCATACAGAAAGGCCGTTAGCGAAACCACAATGCCGCGGCTGAGATAGGTTAAGGCAAGCACCAGTTTCTTCGGCCAGCGATCGACATAGGTTCCGGTAAACAAACTGAAAAGCAATCCAGGCAGAAAGTTAAAAGCGAACAACGTACCCATTAATAGTTCAGAACCTGTGAGCATATAGACCATCCAGCTGTAAGCGATGGAATCCAGGGAATCCCCGAATCGGGTAATGACCTGGGCAGATAAATAAATCAGGTAGGGGCGGATTTTCAAGAGCTGACCAAAGCCTTGCTTTTTCAAAACAGCGGCATTTTCCATGGTTTCCTTCTCCTCTTCGTTAAATGAATAATAACATTAAACTTTTTCAACCCATTAAAATAATATTTACGTTAAAATATTTTTATTGTTAAGTTTATTTTAATGATTTCGAAGAGGAATGCAATAGGCAAAAAAATAAATCGCCAACATGGCGATTTATTCGATCTAACTTATATTTTGATAGCGTTGCTTCTTTATTTCATGATTACACGCGATGAGGATTTGGCTGCTTGAAGACATGCTTCAATGGCCCTGATGTTGCTGATGGCATCTTCCGGACCATAGGGCAGCGGCGTGCCATCCATTACGGCCGCTGCCATAGCATCCACTTGCAGTGCAAAGTGGTTGTATATCCCTACCTTTTCCTCGCGGGAGCCCTTGGCCGTATGAACGCAGATCTGGGCCATGTCCTCCATCCTCTCCCATCCAAAAGCTGAAGGAAGCTCAATCCTGCCATCGGTACCAGCAATCTCTAAAGAGCATTTGGAATAGGTCCACATCCCACACTCAAACGTAAGCCCCAATCCATCCTCAAATTCCACCATCCCGTGGACCATCATGTCCACGCCGTCATGCTCCTCCGAGAAAAAAGCATGGGCCGTTACTGCCTTGGGCTCCTGCCCATAAATCATTCGCGCCGCCGAGATGGGATAGCATCCCACGTCATAGATTGAGCCTCCGCCCATATCCTTGCTGTAACGGACATTGCTTTTATCATCCGCATTGTTGAAGGTGAACGATCCGTGAATCCCGCGAAGCTGCCCGATTTCGCCGCTCTCGATGATTTCGCGCACCCGCGCGTGTTTCGGATGATATCGGTACATAAAGGCTTCCGCAAAAAGCACGTTGTGTGCTTTAGCAGCCTCAGCCATTTCACGGACATCCCCTTCGGTCAGAGCTGCCGGCTTCTCGCATAAGATATGCTTGCCGGCCTGTGCAGCTTTGATGGTCCAAGGTTTATGAAGGTGATTCGGCAACGGAATATATACCGCATCAATGTCGGGATCCTCCAGAAGCTCGTCATAAGAGCCATAGAATTTCCCGATATGATATCGCTCGGCGAGTTCACTTGCTTTTTCTGCATTGCGGCTAGCAACCGCCCCGACCTCACAACGTTCCGATTTCAATATGCCTGGTATCATTGAATTTCTTGCAATCCGAGCAGTACTCATAATTCCAAAGCGCAGTTTCTTGCTCACGAGGTCATTCCTCCTTTGGCTGCATTCCATTCCGATTATTTTTTAAAAATTATCGTTTACCGCTTTATGAAGGATCCCTAAACACCGATCCAAATCTGTTTTAACCTGTTTTTTGTAGAGTTTAGCTTTCTCGGCACCGCCATCAGTAAAATGGTAAAGAACGATTTCTTGAAAATCGACCCGCGGATCATTCCCTTTCAGCTGCTTGGTACGGTATAACACACCCTCCTGCACCAACTCATGCAGAGCCCGGTAAATTTCGCTTTGCGGCGGTGAGTACCCATGGCTCTTGAATTCTTGCCGCAGTTCTTCCAGCATCTGATATCCATATCCGCGCTGCTGTTCCACCATGGTAATGAGATATACTTTGATAAAAGCACGCTGGGCGATCATAAATGCCATCTGGACGCCTCCTCCTTCACGAGCTACTTGTCCCATAATATACCTAATTATAACCCACAGTTTCCCAGTTTGCACAATAGGAAGCATCCCCCTCTTTTAAACCATGGAGGCGTAGATTGAAACGTGGTCGGTTGTTAGTTGAATAAACGTGAAGCAATAATGTTAATTTTTATTCTATTGTGAATTTTTCATATGATGAAATTATTTTATGTATGATTTTTCATCAGATGTTTTATGGGTTGTTGGTGTGGCTCGTTCGATTGGTTTTAAACAAAAAACCCACCCTTCAGGGTGGGTTTAATTTTTTCACATTTCGGCGGATGTGCCTGTGCTTGGTCGCGATTTGCCGTATGGGCGAACCCCGCGGCTTTTTCTTGCTCCCGCTATTCCGACAAGCCATTTCCCGAACGGCAGCTTGGCTAGCATGCGAGCGGCACCATAAGCTACGCCCACGCTGATTATCCATGAAGAGAGGATTCGAACCAGAGGGTGCATGCTGATCAGCAAAGATTCATCGACTGCATAGCTTATACGCAGTGTCAATAGATGCATCAGGTAAGCACCATACGAATAGAGCCCGATGGAGGTCAGAAGCGCATTCGCGCCCGCCCCGGCATGACGACATATCCAGCCCGCCACATCGTACATGACCCATATAGAGCTAATCAGGAAAAGTGCCATCATCGGGCGAAGCAGCGATAAGGAATAGAACGTAATCACGCCATTCGCAGCAGAACGGATTTCATGGACGGCTTGCATAAGCATCCATCCGAACAAGAAAGCGAAGACCAGCCATATGACCGGCCGTGCCTTTTGAAGCCACCTTTTCCAAGAGTCATAGTATAAACCGGCTGCCGCCCCCAGCGCAAAATAGAAGAAATAATAAAGTGCATTCCGATCTGCGTAGGTTGTGAACAGCTCACTCCAGACCGGGATACTCAAGCTCCCCATCCATTGGCCAATATCGTTAATCATTCCTGTCAAACCCACGTACAATAGTCCGGATAAAATCAATATCGTAAGCTGCGTCTGCCAACCCCATCTTTCTTTGATTCCTAGTATAGCGGAACGGAACAGCGGGTACAGCAGATAGAATTGAAACAGCATAATAATATACCAAAAATGCGAGCTCGATTTCCCGGTTAGCCATACTTCCCCAAGATTTTTCCAATCCTCAATGAGAGCAGGATTAAACCTATGGTTGATCAATAAAGTAATCAAGGTCCATACAGCAAACGGAACGTAGATGTCGCCAAAACGCCTCTTGATGAACCTTCCGTATTGCAGCTGACCTTTATCGTTATAAAACAGCACCATGCCTGTAATAAAAATAAAGACGGGTACAGCAAATTTCGTTGCCATCAGAAGAACTGCCATCATCAAACCATCATCTGTCGTCATACCCGGCGCGACCGAATAATGTGCGATGGAGTGCTGTAAGACCACGGCTAGAAAAGCAATTCCCCGTAAGCGCTCGATTTCCGGTATTCTTTCTTTGGGCATACTGCTCCCCCCTTCGTCTGACTTCGTGCGCACACCTCATTGTAAGGGACACTGCCCCTGATCGGGTAATCCAATTATTTACTGACTCTGATGTTATAAGCAATATTATTGCTTTCTATTGGGCTATGTATCAAGAAAAACACCTGTCCCTTTACAGAAGACAGAATGCGGTTGATCTCTATAACAAAACCCGGTTCCGATGGGAACCGGGTTTTATTTTCCTTACAGCAGCGTAGTGCCACGCGGCGGAAGCGTGTCGTCCCGTTCCAGATCAACCGCTCCCGCACGGCCCTCGTTTCTGTAATCATAATCGCGGAATATATCGTAGATGCCTGTGTTTTCTTGATCAGCATCAACCAGTACCAGAATCCGTCCTTGCTCTATATAGGATTCGTATTCTTTTGCCTCATCTTCCGGGATGCCAAGGCCGATAAAGCCACCGACCAGCCCCCCGGCTCCCGCACCGACTGCTGCGCCGGTAAGCGTCGCCGCTATAGGTCCTGCGGCAAGGATCGGGCCGATGCCGGGTATAGCCAAAGCCCCGAGTCCTGCCAGCAAACCTGCCGTACCTCCAAGAATGCCGCCTGTTGCTGCGCCTGCAGCTACCCCTTCAGGCGCCATCGTCCCCGTCTGCTCGGCAATCATGTCTGCTTCGCGTTGATCCTTCGCTATAATGGAAATCGCATCGTTCGGAATTCCATGCCGCTGAAGCTGCTCGATTGCTTGAGCTGCTTCCTGTTCCGAGCGGAATACTCCAACAATTTTCTTCTCCATGATAAACCCTCCTCATCGGTGGTCGTTCATAACTAACATTACCCGACGGAGGGGGAAATTAAACGTGACGCTGCTGTGTTAAGCTTTGGGCCGAGTCCGATGGGTAGCAGTCGCCTCCATGGGATCATCAGGCCAATAATGTTTAGGATATCTTCCCTTTAAGTCTTTTTTCACCTCGAAATAAGCGTTGTGCCAAAAACTCGATAGATCGGAGGTAACCTGAACGGGCCTTTGTGCCGGCGACAGCAAATGTAAGGTCAACGCAACCCGTCCGCCAGCAATTCGCGGCGTATCCTGAAGTCCGAACACCTCCTGCAGTCGAACGGCCAGAAACGGTTGGTCAGGGTCATTGTAGTTAACTGGGATCAAGGACCCGCTCGGGACCCTAATATGAGTCGGCGCTTCCTTCTGAAGCTGCTGCTTTTGCTCCCAGCTTAGCATATGCTCCAAGAGCGTTCCCGGAGCCAGACGTCTCATATCATTTCGATTCCGCAGCCCTTCCAAATAAGGGAGCAGCCACTCCTCCGCCTGATTCAGCAAGCCTTCGTCCGAGACATCAGGCCAATTTCCCTCGGGATCATGCCGGAACATGAAGGCCAGCCGTTCTCTCAGCTGCAATGCCGCTTTGCTCCACTGCAACAATCCTAGTCCCTCCAGCCTGATCCCTTGCAGCATGGCTTCCGCTATTTCCTCTCCTGCCGGATTCGAATAGGCTTGTTCCTTGATAACAAGCGCTCCAAGCATCAGCTTCTGTCTCGCCCTGATGCTGCCAGAGGCAGAATCCCATACGACCTCTTTATGCTGTTCCATCTCGTCATGGTAATACTTGTCGAGCCATAATTCATCCATTTCAGAAGCAAGCTGAATATTCCCGTCCGCGCCTTGATCATCTACGGCAGCGACCACAATATACGGCGCGCGGCTCATAGGCTGGACCGACACCAATTTCACGCCTCTGCCGCTGCGCATCAAAAAACCGGTTCCTCCCCTGTTCTTCGCGATCCGATCCGGGTAGGCGAACGACAGCAAAAGGCCGCAGAGATTCAAATCCCCGTATGTCGTATATGCGATATTCAGCTGTGTATGCAGTTTCCTGATCTCTTGTTTCATCCGCTGCAGCACAGCTTCATTTGCCATGTCTTGTTCAGCCGATCGCTGTCCTTGTCTTTCAAACAGGAGAAGCCGCTCCACACGTGAGCGCAAATCCTGATCCTTGATGGCTTCACCTCTGCTCATAATATCACGCTCCTGAAGCAGTACAGCAATTCGGATAGCCAGCGATGTTTCACCTATTTCTTGTGCTTTCAGCAGCATGTGCGCGAGCCTCGGATGAAGCCCAAAAAGCGCCATCGCTCGGCCATGCTGTGTAATACTGCCTGAATCGTCCAGAGCCGACAGCTGCTTCAATAACGCTTGTCCTTGCGCAAGAGCTTGCCGGGGCGGCGCATCAAGCCAGGCAAGCTCCTCCGGGTCACGCGTCCCCCATACCGCCAATTCCAAAGCCAGCGGCGTTAAATCGGATTCACGGATCGCCGGAATGGTGCTTTCCGACAGATGACGATGCTCTTCCTCGCTCCATAAGCGATAACATACACCAGCCGATACGCGACCGGCCCTTCCCCTTCTCTGATCCGCGGATGCCCTGGATAACCGCCTCGTAATCATTTGCGGCAGTCCCGTTCTGGGCGAGAACACCTCCGTGCGCATATAACCGCTGTCAACAACCGTCTTGATCCCTTCAATGGTAATACTGCTCTCAGCGATGCTTGTGGAGAGCACAATTTTGCGCCTGCCTTTCGAATCGCGTCTGATCGCTTCGTCCTGCCTGTCTGCCGGAAGCGCGCTGTACAACTCCCGAATGACGACATCTTGGCTTAAACCTATTCTTAATAATTCATTAGCGGTTCTCCTGATTTCGCGGGCACCCGGCAAGAATACAAGGATGTCGCCTTCCTGTTCGGAGAGCACCCGCATAATGGCATTCGCCGCACCTTTATGCAACTCGTCGAGAGAGAATGAACGCAAATAGTGAGTAGACACTGGAAAAGCACGACCTTCGCTAACGATGACCGGTGCGTCGCCAAGAAGCTTCGCGACTGGCTCAGCCTCTAGGGTAGCAGACATGACGAGCAGCCTTAAATCTTCCCGCAGCACCGACTGGGATTCCATCGCAAAAGCCAGGCCCGTATCAGCCTGTAAATTTCGTTCATGAAATTCGTCGAATATAATCATACCGATGCCGGTTAGTTCCGGATCATCCTGCAGCATACGCGTCATGATGCCTTCTGTCACAACTTCGATCCGGGTGTTCTGACCGATCTTGCTGTCCATTCGGACGCGATATCCGATCGTCTCGCCAACCGCCTCTCCCAAAGAGGATGCCATATAACTCGCAGCCGAGCGAGCTGCAATTCTTCTGGGTTCCAGCATGATGATCCGCTTGTCTTCCAGCCACGATTCATTCAGTAATGCCAAGGGCACCCGGGTCGTCTTGCCCGCACCCGGTTCAGCGATTAAAACCGCACGGGTTCCAGCAGATAAAGCCATTTTCAATTGCGGAAGTACTCGGTGAATCGGTAATTCAGTCATGGATACATCTCCGTTATCCTATCAAATATCAATATAATCCCTTAATTATATAAAACAGCCGATGTACGTCAAGGGGAGCTGCTTGTTCGCCAAGGCTGGAAAGTCTCGATATAATTACGATACAATAGGAATATCATTCCCATGTCAACATCAAGATTCATGTAGTCGGAAGGTGAAATGTATGGAGCAGCATGCCACATTTCGCGGCCGCTTTGCCCCTACGCCATCAGGAAAGATGCACATCGGCAATGCGTTGACCGCTTTACTTGGATGGCTGCAAATGAGGAGTATGAACGGACAATATATACTCCGTATAGAAGATATCGATGTCCAGCGTTCCCGGCAGGAGCTTGCCGTCGAGATAATGAGAGATCTGGAATGGCTCGGCTTGGACTGGGATGAAGGTCCCGGTGTTGCCGGAGCCTACGGACCCTATCATCAGGCGGCGCGCCAAACGCTATATGAGCGGGAAATCACCAAGCTGCAAGAATCCAATAAACTGTATCCCTGCTATTGCAGTCGGGCCGATATTACGGCCGCAGCCAGCGCTCCGCACGGCATTGCTTCGGAAGGCCTACGTTATCCTGGAACTTGTAGAGAGTTGACTCGAGAGGAAGCGGCGCTTCGAAAGCTTCATAAGAAGCCTTCGCTGCGAATGAAGGTACCGCAAGACATCGTTACCTTCGTCGACGGCATCGCCGGGGAGCAGTCCCATCGACTATCTGACGGAGGAGACTTTGTGGTTCGCAGGGCGGACGATATCATCTCATATCAACTTGCGGTGGTTGTGGATGATGCTTTAATGGGCATCACCCATGTACTCCGAGGAGCCGATCTACTGGACTCCACGCCACGTCAGCTGCTCTTATACCATGCGTTAGGCTACCAGCCGCCACAGTTTGCACACACCCCCCTCATGGTCGATGCGGAGGGCAGAAGGCTCGCCAAGAGGACCCGCGGGCTCAGCCTCTCCTTTCTTCGCGGCCAGGGCATTATGCCCGAGCGCATCATCGGTTGGCTGGCTTGGACCGCCGGTCTCCTGGATCATCCGGAATCCGTTCGACCTGCGGATTTAATTCCTGTGTTTGACTTATCGAAAGTATCTTCTGTGCCGATCAAAATGACGGATCATGTCAAAAATCAGCTGTTTGAATCCTAGGTGCAACTCATCGAAATAAGGAATTCGCAGGCGTTATTGTACTACATCTTCTTATCCAGATAAACAAGCAGCGCCAGCGCTTCATTCTCGCAAAGAGAAGAAAGGCTGGCGCTGTTCTGCTATTCCTCAGGAGTTAAAAGTTCCCTGACCTTGGACTCATACTGCGTAAACGCGCTATTGCCGCTAAGCCCGCGCTGTTCCATCAGCAATTGCAGTCTTAGATGCTTTTCATTGAGCTTGCGTTGAAGCTGCTCCTGCTCACCGTCGCTGCGGGCAGCTCCGAGCAAGTCATACAGCTGAACGCATTAATGATCGAGCTCCCCGCTGCGGATCGCTTCCTCGATCTTCTGCTCAGCCAATCTGGAAAAGATGCTCATGATTACACAGCGTCCTCCTTTTTTCCTTTGTCCTCTTCATCATATAGCAGCGCAGTTTATATTCCAAGTTCTGAATGCAGGGAACCCTCGAGAGGTCTCCTGATCTCATTTACAACAGCGATTCGGCACCATCTATGAAGATTTGTGCCCCTGTAATATGTCTTGATTGATCGGAAGCGAGAAACGCCACCAAATCCGCGACCTCTTCAGGGGTACCCGGTCCGTCAGACAGCGGCTGGCTTCCTTCCGGATATTCAACCGGAATCACGATCTCTTCCAGATCTCCCTGCTTCTTCGTGCTTTGATCAATGTTGGTGGATATCGCGCCGGGGCAGATGACATTAACCCTAATCTTGAATTTCGCCAGTTCCAGCGCAGCCATCTTCGCAAAAGCCACCTGTCCCGCTTTGGTTGTGCTGTATGCGCTCATCCCAAAGTTGGAGAAGGTTCGGGTACCATTGACGGAGCTGGTAATGATAATGCTGCCCTGCCCCCTTTTCTTGAGGTGCGGAATCGCATATTTGACCGTCAGAAACGTCCCGTTCAAATTTACGTTCAGCGTCTTGGTCCATTCCTCCAGCTTCATTTCATCAATTGGCGTCATCACGCCATTGATCCCTGCATTGGCGAATACAATATCGACACCGCCAAAAATCTCCACCGTCTCGAGGACCGCCTTCTCCACCCGGTCAGGATCTGTAGTATCTACGTCAAAGGCTCTGGCGGAACCCTCGCGGATAGAGTTGATCTCCGATTCCGCTTTATTCGTTCGGTCATCCAACAGATCGAATAAAGCAACATTTGCGCCTTCCTTCGCCAGCTGAATGGCGGCTGCCTTCCCTATGCCTGATCCGGCTCCGGTAATGATCGCCGTTCTCCCATGAAAACGTCCGTGTCCTTCATTCATCATCAACACGCTCCTTATTATCGTAATCCGTTATGCATTCATCTGTCACAAGATTACCCAAAAGGAGTTGTTTTATAATCATCATTTCTAATTTTTTGCACAAAAAAGCCGGACCCTTTGGGTCCGACCATTGTTTATCGTAACCTAACATTCTGAGAAACCTACCATACAATCTCCAAAAACGAAGCGTCATCTTCCAGACCGTCTGTATGGCGAGCATTCATTAATACTTGTACTTGCTCATCAGGAATCGGATCCTTCATAGGATCCAGATCGTTGAGCCCATCGCTGTATAACTGAAGCCGATATTCGGTCTCCGGGTCTAATTTGCACGAAAACACATGAGGACTGCCTCCGATCGGACCGCTGCGGGAAGACCATCGTTCGGACGTCCGGAAACGATCTCCGAATACCGAGGTAATCTCGTCTTCCTTGCGCCACAAGCGTACCCTGGAGTCCCCCTGCCAGGCGAGCCACAACCTTCCTTTGCGACGAAAACCCGAGAAGAGCTCTATGCGGCCGCAAATATACATCGCTTCGCTTCCCTTGCGCTGCTTCTCTTCCAGTACTTCGCGAAGCAGCTTGGGCGTTTCGGAACTCAAGGAATGAGTCCGCATTTCCCGATCAGCTTCCTGCGTAAGCTCCTTCAGTCTGCGTTCAAGAGATGCGGTCGTCAATTCCTCAACCGTCTCCAGCCAATTCATTAACCCCTGGCCTAGCAGACGCGAGGCCACATCGCCCCGATAACTCATCCCGACACCATCGCACAATACGAAATGACACACATCTTCATTCATCTTCAAAGCAATGAAATCCTGACCCATCTCGGAGAGCATGACAGATTCTGCCGCTCTGCCATACGCATAACGACATGTGAACAAATCTTTAATCTTCGTAACCGGTTCTTCCACGGTCTGCTTGCTCTCGTAATAAAACGATGCTGCTTGAGCCTTCCGTTTACGAATTCCCAACGATTCCATGCTTCTTGCGTATGATCGCTTCATCATTGTGGCCCTCTTACCTTACCGGCGTGGCAGCTGACATCTGAAACCCGATGGACACCAGCTCAGAACAAGTGCCTGGAAGCATCATCAAAGCTCCCGGGCTCAGTTGATAATCCGCCTCAACCAGCATTTCTCGATAACTTTCGGGAAGAACGGAAGACATCATTTTAAGTTTGCGCGCGTGTTCATCCTCAAGCGAAGTATCGGCCAAAATCCCTTTCCAGCGTCGCGGTTCGGATATCGGCTGGTTCATCAGATGATCGGATATGAATATGTTTTCCACGAGCACATTGCCGTCCGGAACGCTCATGTTCATGATGCGGCGGGCAATCGGTTCCGGATCCTCTCCCGTAGCCACGCCATCCGTCATATGGCACACAAGCGGGGCAGGGCAATCCTGCATGTTCGGAATCTCCGACTGCAGGATTTTCTCGGCCTGCAGGAACGCTTTCGCCGAATCGGAGAAACGCTTCGGCGTTAAATCCGGAAGCGATCCGATCGCCGCTATTTCGTCAATGCCCTTAATCCCGTTTAACAAATCATAGACATCATCGCTGTATGCAAGGAGGGCAATCCGGTATCTAGGTGTCAGCCGATTGCCCTTCGTGGACCGAAATACCATTTGCCGAATGGCCAGAGACAAGGCCTCGTAAACGACATCGATCCGCCTCCGGTCCTCCATCAGCATGTTCATGGACGCACTGATATCAATCAGATATATAATGAGCGCTGGCGTGCGCTGTGATGCTTGAATGGTATAGTTCATCGTGAATAACATTCACCCCTGCATTTTCGTCATGTTTACTTCCTTACAGTTTTGGTATCCAGTGGCTGTCGTCACTTATGAATTTCTGCAGATTGCTAAGGCGGCTGCTCATTTTACCAACCGTTTTATAATAGGCCTTATCCTTGTTAAATAACTGTATGAATTCACGTGCGGCATTCTTAGCACGGTCTTTGTTCCCGGCCACCTGCGCATTATACGCCTTATTATATAAGGCAACCAGTTCTACAACGTTTTGGGAACGCTGTTTCTGAAGCGCCGCGGCTTGGGCTTGTTGGGCAGCCCTGGCCCGCGCCTGGCGCTCCGCCTCCGCCTTGGCAGCTTCCTTAGCCGCAGCCTCTTCCTGTGCCTGCCTTTTCTTCTTCTCTTCCTGCTGAGCTAAGTACGCCTCATACTTGACCTGATTATCATATTTCTCTTGCAATGCCTGCTTCTTTTTCTTCTCTTCAAGTGATGCCAGATAAGCTTCATACTTCGCCTGCTTCTCATACTTCGCCTGAAGCTCGGCTTTCTCCTGTTCCTTCAGTGCCTGATCAGCTTCTTGAGCCTTCTTGGCCTCCTCAGCCTTCTTACGATCCTCTTCCGCTTTCTTAGCCTCTGCCTCTTTCTGGGCAGCCTCTTCCTGCTGCCTACGTGCTTCTTCCTCTTGCTTACGCGCAGCTTCTTCTTTCTCCTGCGCTTGCTGCTCGGCTAATCGCTGAGCATCCAACTGGCGGCTCTCGGCCTTCTCCGCCAGAATCTGATTCACTGTAATCGCAGAACCTGCCAGTATGACGATAGCCGCAGCGGCTGAGAGCATGAATTTACGGGATAACAACAGTGCCTTAATGCCTTTGTTGGATGATTCTTCAGCCGGACGCAGCTGCTCTTCGAGCCCCTGTATAGCGGCGGCAAGCTCCACTTCAAGCGGACTGTCCTTCTTCACGAAATGATACGCGGAGCGGAATATTTCCAACGCGCCGGAAAGATTACCCGCATCCTCCAGATCACGCGCTTGATGAAACAACCGTCCAACCACATTGTCGTTGACCTCTCGGGTGCCTGGCTCTATGCCAAGCGATGCCATAATTTCAGCCGGCACCTCTTGGACTGTTTTCGAACGGGCTCCGTCCGCATCGTCGTCATGGGCAGCAGCAGCGGCTACAGGAGCTTGCGCTTCCTCGACTGCTTCTTCCTCACTTAAGGATGATAAAGCAATCAGCCACTCACCAAAGGTAGGGCAGCTGCTCAAATCCTGACTGTCCCAGGTTCTGCCGAACAGATCCGCAATCCGTGTACCCCAACGCTGACCCAGCGATTTTTTCAATAAAAAATAACGCTCGCACGGGGTCTGCATTTCATGCTGATCAAAATAGCTTTCGCCCCATGCCCGATTGACGATAGCGGGATCGCTCCATCCCAGCATTTCCGCAATGATAACAGCGCCTGCGAAACGATCGGCATATGAACTCCATAACCCGCTGTGCACCGTACGATGAGCCGCATACCCGGGAGAGCCAGCAAGCAAAACATCAGGTCGATCCATTTTGGGGCTGTACATCTGCTCCACATCGACAAGCTCAACGGCGGCAGCGCCTTCCGGCAGCTTCACTTCCGAAAAAAACGGAAGCATGACATTAGGCGCAGACAAGTCGCAATGGGCTAATCCGCGCTGCTCCATGCTCGAGCCGATGGCTGCCAATGCCTTGGCAAGCATCAGACTCTCGGAACGTCCCAGATTACGCTGATCGCTTATAACGTCAAACCAAGTACATCCATGAATCCATGGCATAATGACCGCGTAGAGCAAATCCGGATATTCCGCTATCAAATCTCCGTTTCTTTCGGGAGTGAGCACCTCTCGACTGCTTACCTGCAAACCCGGTATCTCGCGATAATTCCCCATATGTTCGGATTGATATACCATAGCCGGAATTCTGAACTTAGGAAAAAACACCTTTAGTGCTTTGGCTTCATGCAGCTCCCCATCGACAGGAATCAACTGGTAGACGATTCCCTGCCGCCCGGCTTGGGCATAGGCTACGCCTGGCGCTGCGGGATGCTGCCCTACTGTATAAGCCGTTCCATTTACAACAATCCCATCGCCCGGGTTTGGCTGAAATGTCATGAACGTCATCCTCTCTTAACTCCGTTACCTAACCATATAACTCTATTAACCACATTGTTATATTCTAAACATCTAAAATTGCAAGAAAACCGGGTTGCCTACCACCCGGTTTATTCTGCCTATTAAACTATTATAAAGCAAAAGTCTCCGAATGGATATTAACGGGATTCGTCAGCCATACGGAATTTCTGAGCGATCGCTTTCAGCTCATTGCTGATGCTGTCAAGCGTTTGAACGAAAGAGTTCATCAAGCGGCTTGCTTCCTGGAATTCCTGGAAAAAGCGCTGCTTCGTCATACCATCCCATTGGCCTTCCATGCCGTTGATCGATTGAGTCAGGCTGTTAACGATTTGCTGACTTTGATCACCGCTCTGTTTAAATTGGTTTGCTACTTGCTCAACTTGTTCTGGCGTAATTAAAATGCGTCCTGCCATTTATGTAACCTCCTAGAAATTCGTTTTCTGGTGACACTTGACATCTTAGCCCATGAGCCTCTGTTTATCAAAGCGTCCTCAGACCTAATTTCCAGTTACCCTATACGTCCCAATTTGAAACATTTACCATCCCGATTTTCCCGAAAGAATTAGGGATTTAGTTGGCAATGCCAAACGAAGAAGGATCGGTAAAGGTCCAGCTTTGCCCGGCTAACGCGGCTTGTTTAGCCGAATCCCCGTTGTCCCCGCTGGTCATGCCCACGGCAGCGGCTACCGAACTCGGGTTCGATATAACCGTCGAGGAATTGCCATATTCCGGTAATATGGATAAGCGACCCTCCATGCCGGAAGCCGCAAACAGAGCTGTCGGTGATACTGTGCTTACGATGGCATGCTCCAAAATCGTATGGTACTGATGATCCGTTTCTTGAAATTGATCGGCTTTGCTTTGAAGATGCTTGCCCAGCTGAGCTAGAAGAGCTCCCAGTTGCTCTCCAAGACTCCGGGCAGACTGCCACTCATCAATAACCGCCGCTTTGAGAGACGTCTCCCAAACGAGTGATTCCATAGCTTGGTTGAGCGTTCTCGTAATCGCTAAATATTCATCGCCACTATGCTGCAGCTGACGGCTTAACGTCCGGAGAGACTCCGGCTCGACAGAAATACGCATTGGTCCTCACCTTTCATACAGGCTCTGTTACTGTTTCAGCCACATAAGTAGCATATGACGAAACTGCTCTTTGGTCGCTGGCGCTGCGGTTAACCAGTCCTGGTCTCCCTCCAGGCTCATACGCAGCAGCCAATTCATGGACTCGTTCACTATAAATGCTGCATTTTGACTTTCCCAGCTGTTTCCGTTCCATATCGACAGCTGGAGTTCCCCCGAAGACACCTTGTTTTTCATACATTTCGCTAGAGCGATGGAACCTTCCGCATCATCCGTCAACCTGGCCAAGCGATCACCGATATCATCGCTGTTCTGTTCGGAGACGGAGGTGTATATATCTCCGAACTCCTTCCGGCTAAGGAGTAGTGCCGGAATATCCCCCCAGTTTTGGTCGCTTAGGGCCAGATCCTGCACCAGTTGATCGCAGGTTTGTTCGATCGTGCCAAGTTCGCTTAGCAGGTAATAGCGGTTGTCTTTTCCGCTCCTGCATACTTGTATGACCCGTTCGTCAGTAACATGCAGATATCCTTCAAACGCCGAATCCTGATTTTCATATTTCAACCAGCACGCACGTTCCGCAAGTCCGGCAATAGCCACTCTTGAGAAGACCTCGGGTGGAATCGACAATTCCCCGCCTTCCTCTTGAATCAAATATTGCTTGCTTAGGAGCGATTGTTTGGTCTTCTCCCACTCAACCGCGATTTCTTCCGTTAAGTATCCTACAAAAGGATCTTCAACACCAAGTAATCGGTCCGATCCGATAATTCCAGCCAAGAAGAAAAATTCCTTGTCATTCAGCGTGATCGTTTCTTGTTTGGAAGCATGAATTGTCAACATTATGAGCCACCTCCCCTCAAACTACAACATGCCATCGGTCGCGAATTTCTGTGACCCATCTTTGGGCGTTCCATTCGTCATCAAACGGAACTGCGCCTTTTATTCTGGAAAATTTGCGTTTTACGTAGTACCCCTGTCCTGGCGGGAGTATTTTTAGTCCTCCAGGACTATTAGCAGATTCGGAAAAAGGAATTCGGAAGAACGATAAATCGTTGGAATCCAATGTTCCGAATAAAAATCCGTTTTGTGCAGCCTTGATATCGGTAAACCAATCGACGCCATACGTCGGGAAATCGGCCGGCACACCGGCAACGACAACATGAACCCGGCGGTCCCTCCCCTGTCTGACGATGGCTGACAGCTGGTCTTTCAAAGTGAAATCGGAAAGCTGCTTGCTGAGCACGTCTGCGTCATCAATCATAAGCAGGATCGTTGGGTCTTCACTGTCTTTCGACCGGGTTTGAACCCGTTCATAAAGACTTGAAATGAGCGGAGCCAGGTCTTCCTCATTCTCCGCGTGTCCACGGACATGGGGAAGATGATTCATCCGACTCAGACCGCTGCTTCCATATCGCGTATCTACCGTATAGATTTCCAGCTCATCCGGCGACGTATGATATGCAAGTGATAACATCCAGCTAAGAAGGAATGACGTTTTACCGCCTTCCATCGGACTCGCCACAATAAAATGAGGCCCCTCCTCCAGATTGATGGCAAAAGGTGTCAAGTCGTCCGTTGCCACCCCGACAGGAACCCGGTACTTCACCATGCCTGCTGATTCGTAAGGATTTTGTACCTTCAGAAGTTCATGAAGCGGAATCTTGTCCGGCAGTGACTCTATGCGAGGCGCTTCCTCTCCGTGCCACGCTGCCCGGTGAGTGCGAATCATATCGCGGAGCGCGGCGGAGCGGTCCCCCTCTTCCTGACCTGAAGCCGGCAAGGCCGTCTGAAATTCAAGCGGCGGCACCTGCCCCTTGACCAGACCTCTTCCCGGAGGAAGCTGGCTGGGAGCTCGTGTTGGACGCCCCACCGCATAATAGTAATCAGCAGGATCGGCCAGTTCGTACGACACTGCTTGCGAGATATTGCTCCGGACCTTCTCGAACATATCCGAAATCCGGTTCGCCGTAATGACAAACGTAATCCCCAGACTGCCGCCTTCTCGCAGCAGGTATTCAAGCATATCATTCTCATCCGGATAGGAGTTCCGGAAATTCAGATAACCGTCAATAACCACGACCAGTTGCGGAACGGGCCCTGTGTTGCCCCGGCGATAGGATGCAACAGTCTTCACGCCCGCTTCGGCAATCATGTCCTTGCGAGTCGCCGCCGTTTTCGTCAGAAAACGGAACAGGCGCTTAATGCGATCCTCTTCCTCCGCCGTCATGACTCCTCCGATATGAGGAAGTCCTGCAAAGTCCCGCATCATTCGGCCCATATCCACGATATACCCATGCCAAAAGTCCGGAGTGTACCGACTGGCTAACGACATCAGCATCGTTTGAATAAAGGTGGTCTTTCCAAGTCCGGGCATGCCGTACACGGCCCAGTGACCTTGCTCAAGATTGAGCATCAACGGCTTCTGGCATTGGTTTGGCAGATCATCAACCATCCCGACGTAGGACACGAGTGCCGAATCGCCGAACAGTTCCTGCTTCTGCAGCTCGGACTCAGACTGAATGCTCTCGAGATCCAGACTCTCCGGAAGCGGTGGAAGCCATGGCCCTTGGAGCCGTTCGATTCCTTGCTGTTCGGCAACTTCAGCTACATGGTCGATAAACACCTGGAGCTGCTTGGGCACCTCCAGATGCGCTCCCAGGGAAGGATTAGATGCAAGAAGAGGCTCGCTCTTCCCGTTGATTCGCACCTCGCGAATAACCACTGCGCCAGGCGTATCCTTCTCTTCAATGTAAGGAGCGCCGCTCCAGGCAAACTGCATTTCTTCAAACACTTCGTCACTGCCCACCTGGAAATAGCCTCGTCCGGGCTTGTTAATCCAGGCTGCATTCGGAATCTTCAGCATATCACGGCTGTCGCCCTCGCTTTGCACCCGAAGACAGATCCGAAAGCGCGAGTTACTCCAAATTTTATCGTCCACGACGCCTGCCGGTTTCTGAGTCGCAAGAATCAGATGGACTCCGAGTGTTCGTCCAATAGCGGCAATGCTGATCAATTCATCCATGAATTCCGGTTGGTCTTTCTTCAGCTGCGCAAATTCATCAATGATAATAACGAGATGCGGAAGCGGTTCGCCATGCCGATTGCGCAGCAGCTTGTAGTACTCGTCGATATGCTGCAGATTTCCCGCATCGTTCAATATCTTCTGGCGGCGGACCAGCTCGGCTTTCAGCGACACCTTTGCCCGCTCGATCAGATTGTTATCCAGGTTCGTAATGGTTCCTACAACGTGCGGCAAGTTGACAAACGTGTTGGACATGCCGCCGCCCTTGTAATCAATAAGCATAAATGCCAGGTCATGCGGATGGAATTCGGATGCCAGGGAGGCAACAATGGATTGAATAACCTCACTTTTCCCGGAACCGGTCGTTCCCGCAATCAGACCGTGCGGTCCATGACCTTGACGCTCTATTTTATCATGAAGGTTCAAATTAATCTTCTTTCCGCCCGCCCGTACCCCCATCGGAACGGGTAATGAATCCGGATATCGGTTCTGCTGCCAGCGTCTGTGTACATCCAAATCGTTGATTTTTTGAATATCCATCATCTCGAAGAGTGCCAAAACGCTTGGGATATCCGACGCAGAGGATCGCTTCAGCCGGATCGGGGCCATGTATCGGGCCAAGGCTTCCATGTGCTCCCTGCTAATATGATGGGATTGGAAAGTTTGCATGGAGACCGTGCCATCTGCTTTCTTGATCGTATACGCCGCCTGCTCCCGATCAACCTCAACAATAAGCTGGCAGTGCATCGGCAAGCTTTCCTTGCGGTCGGACAAGATGATGGTAACCGCATCGGTCGCTTCGGCATCTTCCATCAACAGAGGGAGCAGCGGTTCTTCCTCGATCAATTGGGTAGCGGATAAAATTACCACGTATGCCGGTGTCTCAATCGATTTCTTCCCATGCTCGGCGCGGTTATTTTTATGCCGGTATAAGTGAGTAAATATTTCATCGGCAAGCTGATGGGCATTGCTCCGTCGATCCGCAAGATAGCGGCTGGATCGATCATCGTCCCAAGCATGCGGGAGCCAGCGCAGCCATTGCCACTCGCTCGCTTCTTTCTCTTCGTAGAACGCGGCGATCTTCACTTCATCGGGTGAGTGCCGCACAGCCGTTTGGGCCATCATTACGCGCAGCATATTTAGTACGCGCTCTCTTCCGCCTACGATCCCTATGACTTTGGATTCGAATAACGGCAGCGCAATCGATGCATCGTCGACGGACTGAAATTCGGAGGACAGCAATTCGGCTGCTTCGATCAAAGGGTCCTTGTCGTACCCATCCGCGCGGGGAGGCTTTACGTTAATGAAAAACGGAACCTCTCCCTTGCCCACGCAAATCTCCAGAAAGTCCTTATCTTCCGGGGAGCGTTCCCATAAGCTGCTGCTCCGGTTCTTGACGACGTTGTAACACACGTCCGGATCGCCATGGATTTCAAACAGAATGTGTACCTGATCCTCCTGCCGCTCCTTCAGTTCTTCCCGATGCAGATCAAGCTGTGCCCGGTACTTCTGATTACGTTCGGCCAGATTCTTCTGATAGGTCTTCTTGTTGCTTAAATACATGAAGAACGGGAGCGTGTAGGATGTCAGCATCATAAAGACGGAGAGCATCTGGAACATCATGTAATTGGGATTTCCCATTTTTCCGCTCACGTTCATATAAACGTAGAAACCAACCGTCGCAGCCGTCATAATAATCGGGATAATGATGGCAATCATCGAAAACGACGGTTTGCTCGGCTCGGACGGCGGTCTCAGAATCTCCATGTCTTCATTCGGTAAAGCCGGTCTAATACGCGGCGAACGTTGGTACAACACGTTCATAAGTCACTTCCTCCTAATCCAGAGCATCTGAAATGTACAATTATGTATTTGGCTGTTTCATTCAAAACCAATGGGTTATTTACCCAATCTCAGCTTTCTTGAAACAACGATCTTCTGCCATAGACAGGAGCTTCCTCGGTGGTTGTTGAGAATGCCCGTTGCAAACGTATATAAGAGCCTTCCCTAAGTCCCGCTTCAACGAGGTTAGAATGGGCGCCTACCGTAAACCACATGCCTTCCGGGAACTTTGCTTCTAATATATATTGAATCCCTTCACCCGAGGGTTCACGAAAAAGACGTAGCCCCAGCAGCTCATTCAACCGTTCAATGGAGCATTCATCGGGTACGTCGATATCAAACCAATCATCTTCATTTCGACCGCTGATCACGGTGAGTATCATCTGGCCAACCTGCCTTCCCAAACATGGTAATCCTTATGTTTATTCCATATGCAAAGTCCAATCACCTATTTCAATAGTTACAAAAAATAGTTACATTATTGTAATAATATCACCCCAGGGTCAGTTCTGTCAATTTGTGTCATATTTCCTATTTCCTATTTTCCGTGCTGGTTTGTTAGTCCTGAGGGACTATTTATATATTAATTATAGGGTAAATCCGGGTTTATCGTCGGTAAAATAACGTCGTTCACAAAAATGTCACGCTCTGAAAAATGATGCTGATTAATTCTATGAATTTAAGGTTATTTTAAGATTGGCAATTTATAATGCAAATATCATGAAAAATCTTTCGTGAGGTGATTGATATGAAAACACTTATCATGTTCCAAAATAAACCGGTTCCCGTATACTTTACAACGGATAGCAAGCAGCCGGTACAGAAAGTATTAAAACTGCTAACCAGCGCGCTTGACCATAAAATTCAAACCGGCAAAAAGGCGCTGCAAAAATGCCTCAACTCCCTGATCAGCATTGAAATCGAGGGATCCGAGGCAATTCTTCACAGCAAAAGCGAAAACGACTCTCTTGCGCTATCTCTCTTTTAAAAAAGAGGGATAGCCCTTTTTTTTGTTTAACTCCATTATAACCCGTAATGCCGATTCTCGGATATCTGCGCTCTCTGAATTCGGATTTGAAACAGTTTTACGAGATTTCTCCGCGTTGTAATCTCCTGGCAACTGTCCAATTTTTTTAATATAAACCGATCGATGGACATACTGTTCATCCCTCCATTCTTATCTTGGAAAAACGACCCTATGTTCTGATAACTTCTATTAACCGTGCCTTTTCAAGATTAAACGAGACTTTCTTACGTTCAACAAAGCTTCTTATGATTCGACGATGTTCTGGTAACAAACCCATTTTATAATCAGTATCTTGCATTAATCAGTACTTAGTGATATCTTATTGTAGATCACTACTGAATATTATTCACTACCTCATGTTTACAGCATGAACACGAACTTATGAAAGGAGGTATCTGCCGTATGAATGTCAGTATTCAATTCAAAAAAGGCGTTCTTGAACTCTGCGTGCTTGTGTTAATCCATCGCAAGGACCAGTATGGCTACGAGTTAGCCCAAGCGGTATCGAGGCATATTGAGGTAGCCGAAGGGGCGTTGTACCCTCTCCTTCGCCGACTTGTTAATGAAGGCTATTGTACGACGTACCTCCAGGAATCAACCGAGGGTCCGCCCCGTAAATATTATAAGCTGACGCCCAGCGGAGTGATTTATATGAGAGCCTTGGTAAAGGAATGGCAAGCTTTTGTGGGCAATGTGACCAATCTGATAGAGGAAGGAAATTTGTATGACTAAAAAACAGTTTATTTCAATTTTGGAATCGCGTCTTGCTGCGCTTCCTCCCGACGAGCGGAGGGAATTCATTCATGATGTGGCGTCCCATTTTGTCATTGGCATGCAGAATGGACGAACCGAAGAGGAAATCGCACGTGAGCTGGGAGATCCTTTTGAAATGGCTAAGGAAGCGTTAGGCGACCGGTATGTGGATATGGAAATGCCTGCTCCGGCAGCGATCCGAAGACCGTCTTCTATTGGAAAATATGCGGCAGGAGTCGGTTTGTTTTTCTGTGCATTGGTGGCAGTCCCCTTCCTTGCCGCATTATGGTCCGGAGGCGTCGCTATTGCTCTCGGAGCCCTGGCAACCTTGCTGAGCCCGGTGCTCGTTCTGCTTGAATATATCGTAAACGGAACGTTCTATCCGGCCAAATTATTCTTATCCATTACTTTGGTCGGAATCGGCATCTTCCTCGGATATGCTACGCGCTCGGCCATGGTTGGATTGTTATCGTTAACCTTGAGGTACTCCAGATGGAATACGCGTTTGTTGAAGGGACGTGACGCACAGTGAACAGAAAATGGTCGTTCAGTTTAGCAATCGCATTAATATTGGTAGGAATCATCGGCATGGCTGCGAACAAGTTTAAATTCGGTGAAGAGCTTGTCAGCTATCAGAATCGATGGAATCTGCAGGATGCCGTAAACTTGAAGAAATTAACGATTGCCAGCAATATGAATATCAGCTTCGCGTTTGAGGACAGCGGCGATTCCAGCGGATATATCGCGTTTGACGGCAAATTAAAACCGGAGCATGTCGATATTCTTAAAAACTTTAGTCCATCAGGCCCTGAGGTGGAATTGGATCTGACTACACCTTCGACTTTCCAGTTGATGAGCGTGGACTTACATTCACCCAAAGGAAAACTGACCATCGTGCTTCCATCAAGCACGCAGCTGGACGAACTCGATTTGTCGACGCTCTCCGATAACATCCAGGTAAGCGGAGCTTCCTCCAAGGTGGTTGACATCTCCGTGAAGTCAGGCAACATTAACATGAGCGGAATACAAGCCGAGCAGTTAAGCGTTGAGAACGTTTCGGGAAGTATTCGCGGTTCTGACATTCGGGCATCCACCCGGCTCGTCAATCATTCGGGAAATGTCGTGCTGAAAAATATGGAAGGTCCCTTGGACATCGAGGTCACCTCAGGTAACGTAAACGTAGGATTGCTTGGCGTTTCATCGGTTAATATCCTCTGCAGATCCGGCAACGTAAAAGTGCAGCCTGACCCGTCATTCCGCGGTTTCTATGACCTCAAGACACTGTCGGGATCCGTCTCGGCGCCGGAGTCACTGAAAGAAACAACCGATACCATCCAAGTGGAAACGTACTCCGGTAATATCGATATCGTACATTAAGACGTTGTTGACAAACGATAAAAATGAAATATACTATACTTTATAAAGTAAAACTAACAACAAGGAGCTGTTTCCATACATGTCTAATGTACTATTCATCAAAGCAAACAACAGAGCCATCGAACAATCGGTCAGCGTAAAAATGTACCATGCGTTTTTGGAGTCCTTCAAAGCAAGCCATCCGGAAGACCAAATCACGGAGCTTGACCTTTTTGCAGAGAATCTTCCTTATTATGATAGCACTGCCATCAACGGCATGTTTAAAGCTGCCCAAGGATTGGAAGCTACGCCGGAAGAGCAGGCGGCTGCTTCGAATGTGAGCAAATATCTTGACCAGTTTCTTGCAGCAGACAAAATCGTGCTTGCTTTCCCATTGTGGAACATGACCGTACCTGCCGTTCTCCATACCTATATCGACTACCTGAACCAAGCAGGCAAAACGTTCAAATATACCCCTCAAGGCGTTGTAGGTCTCGTGACTGGCAAAAAAGTCGTCATCCTGAATGCGCGCGGCGGTAACTATTCCGAAGGACCTATGGCTGCGGCTGAGATGGCCGTTAACTTCGTGATGGGCAATCTTCGTCAATGGGGCGTACAGGATATCGAAACCCTGATCATCGAAGGCCACAACCAATTCCCTAATGAAGCAGAAATGATCGTTCAGAACGGTCTTGAGCTCGTTAAAAAGGCAGCTGCCGGTTTCTAATCGAACTTATACGTAACAATAACACTGGACGTTATATACAAAAGCCACCCTCAACTGTCTTAGGCAGTGAAAGGTGGCTTTTTGTGATAATCCATTTAAACCTTTTCCCATTGGGTCCATAACTCGCGCGGGTTACGTATATAGATTTCATGATCACGGCTCATATATTGATGAATGATAAATTCCCGGCGAATGGTCGCATAATCCGCATGATAATGCTTGATAAACGAATTGATATCCTTTTCCGGATACTCCTTCCCTGCTTCAAGCTGCTCTACCAGGTATTCCAATATGACGAGTTTCTTCTTGTACTGGGCCGGAATGGAACGCAGCGTTCCTTCTTTCGTCAGAAAATTTCGGAGAACGGATGTTTTATAGGCTTCGCTAGCAGTCGTTTCCATCTTTTTTCTTCCTCCCTCCTATCCAAAGATTACAAGCATTAAATTTAATGACTATCTAATTAGATGATAATCAAATTAGATGTTTTTGTCAAATCCTTTATGCTTGAAGGCCATTCAGCCAGGCTCCACACCGCCAAATCTGGATTTATCCTCTTATTTGCTGTAGGATTATTATGCTGATCTAAACGTTAGGTTAATACATAAGGAGGTTCACCATGCTCGACGTCTTAATTATCGGCGCAGGCCCATGCGGTCTCTCAGCTGCCATTGAATGCCGCAACCAGGGCCTCAGCTGCGAGATCATCGATAAACACAATGTAGTTCATTCCATTTATCTCTATCCAACACATATGCAGTTTTTCAGTACGGCTGAAATGCTTGAAATCGGAGATGTTCCGTTCGCCATATCGAATGATAAACCGTTTCGGCACGAGGCGCTGGCCTATTATCGCAGAGTTGCCAGACACTTTAATCTGAAAATCTCCCCATACGAAGAAGCACTCACCATAACCAAGCAGCCCGACGGGAGCTTTCAGGTGAAGACCCAGCGCCGCGGTGGTGTAGAGTCCATACGAGAAGCTAAACACGTAGTCATTGCTACGGGTTATTTTGATCATCCGAATTATATTGGCATTCCCGGAGAAGACTTGGAGAAAGTAACCCATTATTTCCGGGAAGCCCATCCATATGCAGGAATGAAAACCGCGATTATCGGCGGCAGTAATTCCGCCGTGGATGCTGCCATGGAGCTTATCCGTGTCGGAGCCGAGGTGACGATGGTATACCGGGGTGAGGAAGTTTCACAAAACATCAAACCTTGGGTACGTCCTCTGTTTGACAGCATGGTGCAAAAAGGACATATCCAGCTTCACCTGAACTCGCGTGTCGTACAAATCGCGGAGTCTTCCATTACCGTTCTTTCGAATCAAGGCCAGGAAACGATCATTGAGAATGATTTTGTTTTGGCATTGACCGGATTCCATCCTGACCGCAAGCTGCTTGCTTCCTCCGGCGTTGAACTGAATGAAGACATGGAGAAGCCGCTTTATAATCCGGATACGATGGAGACCAACGTTCCGGGGCTCTATGTCGCAGGCGTCATTGCATCCGGCCGCAACGCCAATGAGGTGTTCATTGAGACAGGCAGATTACACGGTCGCCTGATTGCCGAGCATCTGGCTTCGAACGCTTAAACGATAAACGCCGTGCATTCCCTGAGGACAGGCCGGTTTTTATGATGTTTTTCTTACGATATCAGGAAGGTATACGCTTCGTAGTCTAAACTTTCTGATATCTTAAACATAAGGAGTGATTTCCATGGACGTAACTTCACTCATCCTGCTGGCTATGGCGGGACTTGGTATTATCAGCAGCAACTCTGCCGTGACCATTGCGATGCTGGCGCTGCTTCTCATCCGCGTAACCGGCTTTCAGCAAGCATTCCCGTGGCTGGAGAAATACGGACTGACACTCGGCATTATCATTCTCACCATAGGTGTCATGTCACCGCTGGCCAGCGGAAAGATGAGTCTGCAAACGATCGGCGAATCATTCCTGAACTGGAAATCGCTGTTGGCCATCGCCGTCGGCATGCTTGTCGCATATCTGGGCGGCCGGGGGGCCACGCTGATGGGAAGCAATCCCACCGTGGTTGCGGGTCTTCTCGTGGGCACGGTGCTTGGGGTAGCCCTGTTCCGAGGCGTACCCGTCGGGCCGCTCATTGCGGCCGGTCTGCTGTCCCTGCTGATCGGCAAATCATGAGGAACCGAGTGCAGCTTTTTTTTACAGTTAATAAGCAGAACAATAACCTCCCTGTCGGTTCGTGAACGCTTGGGGAGGTTTATTTGTTCTATATGTAAGCTACGCAATAAACGGATCATTACCATATATAGTCTATTTTATGGTATGATAGCTATCGTGTTTTAGCGCTATTTCCCGTAATCCCTTATGAAATATGATGTATCAGGAGGTAACACCATTGTCTTCAACGAATACCGAATCGGTCGCTGCTCCGCTTAAACAGCTTCCCATGCTGCTCTTCAGGCAGCTGAGGCCAAAGCAATGGACCAAAAACCTGCTCATATTTGCAGCCCCCCTCTTCTCTTTTGAAGTGGTAAATCCCGGCGTGCTCTTCGACACCCTGATCGGTTTTTTTCTGTTGTCCTTCGTGTCCGGCTGCGTCTACATTGTGAACGATTATGCCGATCGCGAAGCGGATCGCAATCATCCGGTGAAAAAATACCGACCGATGGCCTCGGGAGCTCTTCCTCCTAAGCTGGCTATTGGATTCGGCGCGCTGCTGCTGGTCGCTTCGCTGGTCATATCTTATTTGCTCAATCCGCTGTTTACCGTATTATTGGTGCTCTATTTTGCCATGAACGTAGCTTATTCCTTCCGTCTGAAGCATATTGTCATCATAGACATCATGATTATCGCGGCCGGGTTTGTGCTGCGCGCCATTGCCGGCGGACTGGTCATACACGTCCCGTTCACGCCATGGTTTCTTCTCTGTACGATGCTGTTATCGCTCTTCCTGGCGATCGGCAAGAGACGACATGAGCTTCATCTGCTGCAGCATGACAAAGGCTCTCACCGCAAGGTGCTCGATCAATATTCGTTCGATCTGTTGGACCAGATGAGCAGCATTGTCACCACAGCAACCATCATCAGTTATTCGCTGTTTACCTTTACGTCCGGCAGAACCGTTCATCTCATGTGGACCATACCGCTCGTTATTTACGGAATGTTCCGCTATCTTTATCTGATTCACATCGAGAAAAAAGGCGGGGCTCCGGACCGTGTGCTCCTGGAGGACGCTCACATCCTGGTCACCGTGATCCTTTATGTCATCAGCGTTGTCGGAATTTTGGTATACTTTGAATAATACAGAATCGGTAAATTGAGGGAAATGATATGAATCAAAAATTCGCAATCTTTGACATCGACAAAACGGTCATCCATACGGACTCCATGTTTCAATTTTTAAAGTATGGCATACGAAAAAAACCGTCCACGGCCCCCGTCATTCTGAAAGTCGTGCTTCACTCCGTGCTGTACAAGCTCCGTCTTCTGGGAGCAGAAAAAGCAAAGAGCGCTTATTTTCATGCGATGCGCCATATGAATGATGCCGACCTGAAGCATTTTTACGAAACGGAATTGAAACCTGCGATCTTCCCGGCTGCGCTGAAGGAAATGCAGCGTAAAAAAAACGAGGACTATCATGTGCTTCTTGTAACCGCGTCCCCCGATGCTTACATGAGATACTTTGAAGAGCTTCCTTGTGTCGACAAGGTAATCGCTACCAAGCTCTCCGTACGGGACGGACGCTTTACATCGATGATCGAAGGGAACAATTGTAAGGGGGAGGAAAAAGTGAACCGGATTCAGCAGTACTTGAACGAGCGGCAATTGACCATTGACTATGCAGCTTCCTGCGCTTACTCCGACTCCTTGTCCGACCTCCCGATGTTCGGGCTCGTCAAACATAAATATTTGATCAATCATAAATCCGCTCAGGGATGCGAGGGATTAACATGGAACAGATAAAAGCGCGGAGCGCCCCGCGCCACTTGGGCAAGCTGTTCATGGTCTTATCGGCTTTTTTGACGGCTACCGGCCAGCTGTTCTGGAAATGGGGACACGCCAACTTGCTCTACATGGGAATCGGCTTTATCTGTTACGGCCTCGGGGCCATACTCATGATCAAATCATTTTCATTGGAGAAGCTGTCCGTTGCTTATCCCCTAATGTGCATCAGCTATATTGTGGCTCTGTTTTATGGTGATTTTTTTCTGGATGAACCGTTAACCCTGCAAAAACTGGCAGCCGTAGCCCTGCTTGGAATCGGGGTGACCTTAACGTCCTATGAAAAATGACGGGTTCCTGTACTTGCTCCTGCTCCTGATGACTTTGCTCGGCTCGCTGGGCAGTGTATTCTTCAAAGGGTACACCGCAAACAAACAAATCAAGCTGCTGCTGATCGGTTTTCTTAGTTACGGATTGGGAGCCTTGTTAAACATCTACCTTCTGGGTGAGCTTCCCTATACGCTGGTTATGCCTGCCAATGCACTGACGTTCCTGTGGGCCTTGTTGTTTGCCAAATGGGTATTCAAGGAAACCATCGGGATCCGCAAGATTGCCGGCGTCGCTTTTATTCTTTCCGGATTGCTTCTGCTGATCTGGTAAGCGAACACAGCTTAAGCCTATTCACGGTACATATATAATGGAAAGATTGGTGGAGCGAAAAACATGACTTTTTTCAGTTATTTATTCCGACATAAAAAAGATAATTACACGGCGCTCGGCCTAAGTATCTGTCTTGCTCTGTGGTATGTGTTCATGAACCTTCCGTTCGTGACCTATATCAAGGATCATGCAGCCGAGTTGATGCCGCACAGCCCGTTCTATGGCGCGCCTTTCACATTGAATCTGTTCAACTTCGATCCTTCCATGGAATATGGACCGGAGAATGTCTCGATCATCCATCCGTTCATTAATTTCCTGACCAGTCCGTTAACGACGATGATCGGGAGCACGAACCTCCCTTATCTTCTGATTCAATCGGTCTTGAATGCCTTTAGCGCTGCGCTGGTCTACTATATCGTCCGAAGAAGCGGAGCCGGCTGGCTGTTGTCCTTCGTAACGGCGGCTTTCTTCGGTATTAGCTCTTATACGCTGTTCACGGCGTTCATACCGGATTCCTATGCTTATGCGCAGTTCATGATCATCTTATCAGCCGCTTACTTGCACTATTGCCGGCTTACGAATCGATATGCCGTCATACCGAATGCCTCCCTGGCCCTGATTAATTTCGGCATCACGTCTACGAATGTGGCAACGTTCGCAGGTGCGCTCCTGATCAGCCTGTTCGATCGACGCTGGAAGGATGCCTTTAAACGGTTCATTCTCATTATGCTGGTTTTTCTGGGAATGGTGATTATCGTAACCTTGCTTCAACACTTACTGTTCTCAGGTAAGTCATGGATCGCCAACGTGTTTTCAAGCGTACAGAACGGTGCGCTCAGCTATGTTTCTCCCTTTTCCCTTGAGCACCATTCCCGGGTCTTCTACATGCTGTTTGTAAGCCCGATCCTGTCGCCGGAGCTTGCCATGATTGATCCGGGGATCGCGGCATTCGTGACGAATTTGGCCAAGCCGTATCCGATTCATGTCCATATCGTCGGGATCGGAATGCTTATTCTTGCGATTCTGTCCTTCATGAAGGGCATCCGCTCCCGCGATACCTGGGCATATGCCATCTATATCCTGTTCGCGATTCTGCTGCACATCATCGTTGGGTTCGGCTTGGCTACTTACAATTACGATCTGTACTTGTACGCAGGACATTATCTGTTTGCCGTGTTTGTGCTTGCAGCACTGTTTATTGCCAAAACGAAGAACCTCCGGATTCGACAAGCTCTGACCGGCATTATGATTCTGTTCCTGCTGATCACCATAGTGAACAATATGGTATTGCACGGGCAGACGCTGGAATATATTCAGATGACTTATGACACGGTGTTCAAGGATATCGGGAAATAAACCTTTATCCTAAAATAAAGACCCGTCCCCTGAAGCATGGCCCAGTACCATGCCTCAGAAGGACGGGTCTTTCGTATTAACTCTCCAGATGCTGCACGTTATACAGTCTGGCATAACTTCCATCCAGATTCATCAGCTCGCCGTGCGTTCCCTGCTCTGTAATTCTGCCATTCTCCAGCACAACGATTTGATCGGCGTGCGTAATCGTAGACAGGCGATGGGCCACGATCAATGTGGTGCGATTGTTGGACAGGGATTGCAGTGCCTGCTGTATCAGATGCTCGGATTCCAAATCCAGCGCCGACGTCGCTTCATCCAGCACCAGAATGTCCGGATCCTTGAGGAAGACGCGAGCGATCGCCAGTCTCTGCTTCTGTCCGCCAGAGAGCTTGACGCCGCGTTCACCCACTTCCGTCTCATAGCCTTGCGGCAGCTGGGTAATGAAATCATGCGCATTGGCAGCTTTGGCAGCAGCGACGATTCTCTCTTCATCCGCCTCCGGATTGCCGAACAGAATATTCTCACGGACAGTGCCGCTGAATAGGAAGTTGTCCTGCAGGACCATGCCCACCGATCCGCGCAGGCTGTCCAGCGTCAAATCTCTGACGTCGTGACCGTTAATCTTCACCGCGCCCTGCTCTACATCATAGAATCTCGGAATCAGTCCGATCAGAGACGATTTACCGCCGCCGCTCATGCCGACAAACGCAACCGTCTGCCCCTGCCGAATGGTTAAGTTTATATCTTGAAGCACCCAACCGGCAGCGTCGTTGTATTTGAAGGAGACACGGTCGAATTCGATCTGTCCCGCTGTTTTAAGCGTTTTGGCATCCGGACGGTCCACAATGTCATACGGCTCGTCCATGAGCTCCTTGACCCGCTCCAGCGACGCTGAAGCCTGCGTTAGCACCGTTGACGAATTGATCAGACGGCGAAGGGGCGCATACAGCCTGTCGAGATAACCAAAGAAGGCAACAAACGTACCTAATGTCAGATCTCCCTGGATCACCCGGTATCCCCCATAACCGATAACCAGAATAGGCGCAATATCGGTGAGCGTGTTGATAATGGAAAAGGTGAGCGCATTCCAGCGGGTCTGGGCCATCGCTTTTTTCAGGAAATTGCCGTTGATCCCTTCGAATTTCTTCTGGTCGTAACGCTCCAGAGTAAAACTGCGGATAACCGAGATCCCCTGAATCCGTTCATGCAGATACGCCTGGATGCCGGCGAGAGCCTGCGACCGGTCCTTAGTCAGACGTTTAAGCCGCTTATACAACAAATTCACCGCTAGTCCATATAGAGGAAGAATCGAGATGGCAACCAGCGTCAAGACGGGATTCATGAAGAACATAACAATTAATACGAACAGTAGTGTAAACATATCCAGCCAGATGTTCATCATACCGACTTCCACCAGGTTCTTGGATTGCTCCACGTCATTGATAAAGCGCGATATCGCCTCGCCTACCTTGGTATTCTGATAGTAACGGAGGGATAACCGCTGCAGATGGGCATATAACCGGTTACGCATATCGAATAAAATACGGCTGGTAATGAATTGGGCAAAATACTGCCGCAAGTATTCCACCGGACCACGCACGACGACAAACAGCACCAGCGTCCCGGCAAGAATCCACATCAGATCCTGAATCTTCTGTTCGATCGTCATCTGCTGGTTGATCAGCAGATCATCCACGACATATTTCATGATCATGGGCAGCAATAACGGGATTGCAAATTTGATCATGCCGATAATAAGGGTCAGAATGATCCACTTCATGTATGGCTTAACAAACGGATAATAGATTTTCCATGATTTCAAAGGTGATTTAAGCCCCTTTCTTAGATTATAGAATTTACGAGTTTTCTGCGAGGCTGAATCCATTCAATAATCGCAAGAAAAATACCATTAACCCGCGGACTGTCTTCTGTGAAAGTACGTCGAAGGACGTTATTGTTAAGTAAGATCCACGCGGTAGTTAGGCGAAGAGCAGTTGACATTTATGAACTTCAATGCTTTATTAGTTCTAAACTTATGAATTGTATCATGTCTTGCAGGAGGATTTAGTCATGACCAGAATTTTCGTGACGGAGGCCGTCATGCTGGCTATTTACGGTCAGCTGTTAGTTCCGCCGAAACCCGTCGAGTACATCATTCCGTACACAACTATTTTGGAATTATATGAGCTTCATACCACCGAAGAACATCTCATGAATAGCAGTGCTGATGACCAGCACGTCAAGATAAAAATCGGCGAATTGATTTCCTATTTTGAAGAGCCGCTGAACAAAAAGAAAATTGAACGTGCCCTGCAGGTTCCCTGGTCCAAGAGTCCTACCATTCCCGTTAGTGAAACTACCCGGGTCTCGGTCATGAACACCATGGACACCGCACCTTACGGGGAATCCTTTGATCCTGTGGAAACCGAGCTGCTGCTGGCATCCCAAAGAGCGGAGGCCCCCATACTGACTGATCAATACGAATTGATTCAGCGTATCGTCGAAAGCGCTCTTCCCGTTCAGGTATATGATATCGATGATTTTGACTTCGCATTGGAGGTCCCGCTGTCCGGGCAGCCATAATGATCATATGTACGCACCTTCGCATGGCAAAAGGAGTCCCTTCCCCCGGTTTTGAATGGGCAGGGACTCCTCATGTTGACCGAAAAAATTCCCCTTGCGGGGAATTTAAAGCGTATAAAACTGCCACCACTAACTTGGCCTCAGCTGTTCTTTTTAATCTTGTCCAGCAAGCGGACCGTGATCGCATCCATTGCGGGCAATGCTTGAAAATCAAAATATTTAAGAGATACTTCCGTATTAGGGGACAAATGAATGGCACTGTGCAGACCGGTTGCCTCGTACACACCTATCACATAATACACTTCATCTCCACCAATTTGCTTCTTCATATACTCCGGACCCGATACAAGATCCAAGAGTCGCATATCATCCGCTGTCAGGCCGCTCTCCTCCCACAGCTCTCTGGACGCTGTGTCTTCAAGAGCTTCGCCGGGCTTCAGGGTTCCGATGGGAAGTCCCCACTCGTCCTTGTTCTGCCGTTTCAGGAGCAGAATCTCTCCATTATCGTTCAGCACAAGCACCGCCGCTTTCACGCGAACCACCGAACGTTTGCCGATGTATTGGCGAATATCACGGTGATATACGCTCATCTTGGGAACCTCCTTTCCCTAGATGGCGCTGCAGTCTCTCATCAGGTTAATTTACTGCGCCCTCTTCTTCATAAATATACGAAATGTCATCCAAGGATTCCTCATATTTCACGCGTAGCGTATATCCCTTCAAATACCACAGATCCTGTTCTTCCATAAAAAATGTTACCTCTTCGGAACGCTCCGTCAGTCCCGCTTCTCTTGGTTCTTCTACCGAAATACCGAGCGAAAAGCCGGGATGGAGGCCTCCGCCTGAGCTATATCGTGGAAAGAAGCGAACGAACGTGCCTGCCTGAAGGTCAAGTTCCTTCTTGTACCAACGTGCCGCCTGATCGCTGACTTGAATTTGCATGTGTCGTACACCCTCCTTAGACGTCATAATATGTTGACCCCTATCTGTTAGATGACCGGAGATCTTAGGGACGGTATCCATATTTAGTTGCAATATTATCATAACGCATACGTACGTTAGGATACAAATCATTTTGATAATAAAATAGTGACATAAGGTTCTAACCTACCTCCACTCTCGAATATCTTGCGAATGATCCTGAAAAATAAGTTTGACACATTCCAGTTCATGGTGATAAAATTCAGTCCATACGAGATCGATTTGAATAAAATGTAAATTACGAAGAAAGGGTGAGTGACATGTTGAAACTGTTTGCGATGGATCAAGATCATCTTGATCATCATTTCCTACAATTAAATATGGATCGACTCCCCAATGGTGCTGTCTCATCATCAAGCCTCGTTCATTCGTTGCCAGAATGATCTGAACGAAGCTGCTAACCGTTGCACGGAAGTCAGGATCACCGTGCGTATGATAAGTTCAAAATTAATGAAGCATATCGTCCGTCGTCGGATGATGTGCTTTTTTTGGTTTTTGCGGATGATATGATGCCAGAACGACCTACGAAAGGAAGGGATAATGTGTTTGCCGTACTTAAAAATTTAGGCTGGTTTTTCAAGCAAGAAAAAAAGCGTTACTTGATCGGCCTTGCGCTCCTCATCTTTTGCGGACTGGTTGAGCTACTGCCGCCGCTTCTGCTCGGAAACGCCATTGACGATATCGTCAGCAGTTCCATAACGTGGGCTTCCCTCGTTCAATACCTGCTCATGATTCTCGGCATCGTTGCAGTCGTATACTGCGCCACTTACATATGGATGCACCGTTTATTTGGAGGAGCGAACCTCGTGGAACGCCTGCTCCGTACCCGGTACATGAACCATTTGCTGCGGATGCTTCCGCCGTTTTTCGAACGCAACCGCACCGGAGACCTCATGGCAAAAGCCACGAATGATCTTCGCTCCGTGGCAGCAACTGCCGGCTTCGGGATGCTCGTCATGACCGACTCTACCATATACCTGATTGTCGTCCTCTTCGCCATGGGCTTCATTGTCAGCTGGCAGCTGACGCTGGCGGCTATTCTGCCCATGCCGATCATTGCCATTGGCATGGTCATTTACGGAAGAGCCATTCATAAGCGCTACACACTGGCGCAGGATGCCTTCGGAGACATGAACGATCAGGTTCTGGAGTCGGTAGCCGGCGTGCGCGTTGTCCGCGCATATGTACAAGAACGCGCCGATCAGCAGCGATTCCAGGACATTACGGATGACGTATATCGCAAAAATCTGGCGGTTGCCAAAGTGGATGCCTTATTCGAGCCGACCATCAATTTCTCCATCGGTCTCAGCTACGTCATCGGTCTAACCTACGGGGTGTACCTCGTGTTCCAGAATCAAATCACGCTCGGAGATCTCGTATCGTTCAACATGTACCTCGGGATGATGATTTGGCCGATGTTCGCCATCGGAGAATTGATTAACATTATGCAGCGCGGAAACGCTTCACTGGATCGGGTCAATGACACCTTAAAGACCCCTCCGGATGTTACCGACGCCGCGAACCCTGTAGACGTGAAGGTTCCGGATACGATTCAATTCAAGGATGTCACTTTCCGTTATCCGACCTCTACGATAGATAATTTGAAAAATATTAGCTTTACACTGGAAAAAGGCCAGACGCTCGGCGTCGTAGGACGCACGGGCAGCGGTAAATCGACGCTGCTGAAGCAGCTTCTCCATGAGTACCCTACCGGAACCGGCGAAATCCTTATTTCCGACATCCCCATGAAGATGCTGGCTACCGACCAGCTTCACAGCTGGATCGGATACGTTCCCCAGGAGCAGATTTTGTTCTCCAAGACGGTGCGTCAGAATATCCAATTCGGCAAAAAGGATGCCAGCGACGAACTCATTATGGATGCCATTACAACTGCCGCCTTCGACCGCGATCTGGTTACCCTGTCCGATGGCCTGGATACCATTGTCGGCGAAAAAGGAGTGGCGTTATCGGGCGGACAAAAACAAAGGGTCTCATTGGCCCGAGCTTTTATCGGCGACCCTGAAATCTTAATTTTGGACGATTCCTTGTCCGCTGTGGATGCCCGGACGGAAGCCAGAATCATCGATAATATCCGGAGCAAACGCGCCGGCAAAACGACGCTGATCTCCACGCACCGACTCTCGGCCGTTCAGCATGCCGATATCATCGTAGTGCTGGAGGACGGTCGAATCACGGAGCAGGGAACCCATGATGAACTGCTGGAGCTCGGCGGCTGGTACCGCGAGCAATTCGAACGCCAGCAGGTAGAAAACAATCTGACCTCCGAGGAGGTGTCTTAATTGACTCCAAACGATACAACCATCTCGAATGAATCCGGAATTGCCAAACGGCTGTTCCGCTATGCCTTAACGGCCAAGGGCACCTTCATTACCGCCTTGATTCTGCTGGCCATCGGTGTTGCCGCAGAGCTTGCTGGGCCCTTCATCGCAAAAACGATGATCGACGAGCATATCCTGGGCATCGAGCGTCCCTATTATGAGACGACGAAGGCCCAAGGTGCTGCATCCTATAATGGAACTTATTATAAACGTGAGGATCGCTTTCAAGAAGGAGAAACGCGAGGACAGGAAGTACGCCTCGTCCAGGCTGGCCGCAGCTTCTATTTCATTGATGAGCCGGTAATCCGAACGGAAGGAAATCGTTCCTTCCAGGACGGTGTATTGACGATTTCCTATGCATCGGAAGAATTCCAATATCCGGCCGTCAAATTAACCAAAGAACAGCTGTTTGAATTTTATAAACCCGAGCTGCCCAGCATTTACAAGCTCGTCGGCCTGTTCCTGATCTGTCTGCTGATCTCCATGATTACGGTATTCGGCAGAACCTACTGGCTGCAATCGGCAGCCAATCGGGTCATTCAGAAGCTGCGTACCGATGTTTATGCTCATATTCAGCGGCTGCCCGTCAACTTCTTTGATAATTTACCGGCAGGCAAAGTTGTTTCCCGGGTAACCAATGATACCGAAGCGGTAAAGGACCTGTTTGTTGCGGTATTATCCAACTTCAGCTCTGGTGCCGTATATATCACGGGTGTCTATGTCGCCTTGTTCCTTCTGGACGTTAGATTGGGCTTAATCAGTTTGTTTGTTATTCCAATGCTGATTGTATGGACCATCCTGTACCGTAAATTCGCGACCAAATACAATACGGTCATCCGCTCCCGGCTGAGCGAGATCAACGCCATCATTAATGAATCCATTCAGGGCATGGCCATCATACGTGTATTCCGCCGCCAAAAAGCGACCCAAGAAGAATTCGAAGCCCTGAATGCGGACTATATGGCCCATCAGAACAAAATGCTCAATCTGAACTCCTTCACCACGCACAATCTGGTGAATGTGCTGCGCAACGTATCCTTTGTGGTCGTTCTTTGGTATTTCGGTTCGGCATCATTGAACGGTGCCGGCATCGTATCGATCGGCGTCCTCTACGCCTTCGTTGATCTGCTTGGCCGCATGTTCCAGCCGATTACGGGCATGGTCAACCAGCTGGCCGCGCTCGATACCTCCATCGTCTCCGCCAAACGGGTATTCGAGCTGATGGATGAAACGGGCGAAAAAGTAACGGACGGCAGCATGCCGCGATATTTAGGAAATGTGGAGTTTCAGAATGTCTCCTTCGCATACAAGAAAGACTATGTGCTAAAAGACATTACATTTGAAGCGAAGCAGGGCCAAACCGTGGCGCTTGTCGGTCATACCGGCTCCGGCAAAAGTTCCATCATCAATCTGCTGTTCCGTTTCTATGACCCGCAGAAAGGCACGATTACCATTGATGGGCAGCCCGTTACCGATATTCCGAAGCAATGGCTCCGCAAGCATATGGGCATCGTGCTGCAAGACCCGTACCTGTTCACCGGCACGATTGCTTCGAATGTCAGCCTCGGTGACCCTGGGATCACGCGGGAACAGGTGGAGCAGGCGCTTCGCGACGTCGGGGCCGACCGACTGCTCGCTCATCTTCCGCAAGGCTTTGATGAGCCGGTACTAGAGAAAGGCAGCACGCTGTCCGCCGGACAGCGCCAGTTAATCTCCTTTGCCCGTGCTTTGGCGTTCAACCCGGCCATACTGATTCTCGACGAAGCCACCGCTAACATCGATACGGAGACGGAAGCCTTAATCCAGGAAGCCCTGGAGGTACTGAAGCGTGGGCGCACGACCTTTATCATCGCTCACCGCCTATCCACGATTCGCAGCGCCGATCAGATTTTGGTCCTTCACCGCGGAGAAATTGTGGAGCAGGGTTCCCATGACGAGTTGATGGCCCTGGGCGGAAGGTACTTTAAAATGTACCAGCTCCAGCAGGGCAGCACGGCTTCGATTCCAGAGACTAAGGAAACGGTGCTTGCCACCTCCAGCAGCAAGCTGGCCGGTGGTCATGTGTAGTTCCTGCTTCGTTATACAGATGTAGGATTAAACAAGAAGGCTGTCCCCCTGTCGAATGTAACATTCGCTTGGGAACAGCCTTCTTTTTAACATGGCATGCTGGCGGCATATTGCAAGAATTACTTTGTCGAATCGAGAGTACCTTCTGTACCTTCTGCCTTGACCGTGATTTTGGTGTACTTGGAAGGCACGAGCACGTCATCGGAAGATTTCGAGATGACTTGCGGGTACATTTTGTCCGGATCGGGTTGAAGAACTTTGTAGTAGATCACGGCTTCGGTATCGCTAACATAGTCGACCGAAGTAATTTTAATGCCGTACCCCGTATTCGGCAGGTCTTCCTTGGTTACCGTAACTTTGTTCTGCGTTTCATCCACCTTAACAACTTTTGTACTTACATCCGGTTCAGATTGTCCCGGCTCCTGGGGTATCATGTTCTTCTGATGCTCCTCAATGAATCGGATCGATTGGTACGCAAGCTCTGCCGCTTCTATTCGCGTTAAATTCTTTGTCGGGTGGAACTTGGCGTTAGCGTCGAGCTCAGCAATCTTGGTTAACAGCAGGAATTGCACCGCTCCCCGGCTCTTCTCTTTCATCAGATCCTCGTCGGCTACATGCAGATACATCATCACCACGGGATAATTCCCGGTCTTCTGAATCGCTTCCGAGAGCAATGTCGCGAACCCTTCACGCGTTATCGGCTCATTCCATTTCATGTCTGCGGATACGGACAATCCGTTCTGAGCCGCTATATTCACAGCATCAGCAAACCAGGCATCCTTCGGCACACTGTCAAACGAACGGCCCGTAGAGTTCGGTTGTACCTTCAGGTCGGCGACATTCACAATCATCTGCACCGCTTGGGCAGTCGTTATTGTTTTGGCTGGAGCGAATTTGTCGGCGTTAATCCCTTGGATTATACCTTTCGCTTGCAGCTCCTTCACCATTTGCAAAGGCTTCCCCTCTTGAACATCCTGGAAAGCAGAGGCGGCGCCGGCACCAAGCAATGACGAAGTAACAAGCATTGCAGTTAACAATTTCGTAGTTTTTTTCATAATTACACCTCCTATTCTTTCTGACGCAGAGGTGCTGGAATATGTTTCATCTCAGCCTTATTTTCTTTTACACGCTTTTTTCGCTGTCCAGGCCAAGCTTTACATACATTTCGCGGGAATAGCCCTGCAGTTTCTGCTCCAGCGCTTGGGCTTGGTCTTTAAAAGCGGTCAGCTCCCGAATCATTCGGGATCGGCCGGCCGGGCTGAATGTCTCATGAATCCGCTCTTTGAAATAATCATGAACGATATAATTGCGCTGCTTCCAGACCTCTTTTAATTGATGCGTTTCTTCTTCGGAGAATGGAAAGTAATGCTGGATCTCGTGTACCAATTGGCCCAGAGAGCTGCTTAGTTTCCGCTGATATAATTGGGTGAAATCTTCTTCTGAAGGCACATTCCCCTGGGAAAGCTTGATCAGCATCAACAGATTCGCCAGCTGCTGCTCAAGCGCCTGTGAATAATACACCGCTAATCCGAAATAGGCAAACAGCTCTTTGGAGTGGTCGCTGTCCATCAGTCGAGATTGTTTCATGGTATCCTCCTCTAGTATTGGCTGTCTTTACCGTTTCTATTGTGTATATCCTTATGGTAAAGGAAGATACCTCCTACTTCAACCTACTTTTCGGATCATGGTTGCCGCATCCTTGCGGCAGGCCGTCCATAGATAAACAGCCAGCAAAATAAAACTGTATACGAACGTATATGCAAGGGTCATGAATAACATAGCCCGGGAACGCTCGTCAGCATGAATGAGCATATCAATCATTACAGAGACGGGAGGCAGCACATAAGGAATTATTCTCAAATAAGCCAAATCATCCTGAACGATGGATTGTCCGGCTAAGGAAATAACGATTACGATTAACAGCAAACCAGCCGCTCTTCCCTGATTCTCCATAAAGCCAAACTGAAAAAATACCGAAATTGAAATGCCGAGCAAGGACAATGCAGCATGTCCCAGATAACCCAAAACAAACTGGGATAAAGTAATCGGCTTATCAAACATTCCAAACACGATCGGGTAAAGGACAGCAAATAAGCTGAACAGGATAGATAGAAGCGTTACGGCCAAATACTGGGCGGCATAATATCGTATTGCCTTTCCGCTATGAACGATTAGGAGCATCGTTTGGCGCCCTTGATCATGATTGAGAAAGTTTAAACCAAGCCAAGCGGAGCCGACAAACAGAAATGCAGCCGTTACGGCATAGCTGTCCATGATCGGGTTAGGCCGGTAAGAGTAGATAAACACTACCGATATCAGCATAAAGGCAATCGGCGCGAAATACCGATAGGATCTCGTATAACTGGCAAGCATGTAATGAATCAATGATCGCATCATGCTCCCTCCCCTTCCATGGATTGACCAAGGTTAGGCTGCACTTGCTCTGCATTCTCCACGCTCCAAGGCTCCAGCCGTGTCAGCGAGCCGCCTGACTGTAAAATATCCAGCAGCATTTCATCCGCGACCTGCCGCGACACTACCATCGATGCAGGATTACCTCTCGATATCCAATAATGGAACCCTGAACGGCGCTCCAGTTCCAGCATTTTGTCTTGAGTAACACGCGTGAATTCCAGCTTCACCCGTCCCATCTCCGTATCGGTTTCCAGCATGCCGTCCCGTTCGATACGCCCCTCGCGGAGTTGCGTTACCCGGTCGGCCAGCGAAGCAATAAGCAGCGGCTCGTGAACGGACATCACGATCGCTGTTCCTTGTCTCTTGATTTCACTTAAAATGCCGACCATCTCCATTTGAGAGAAGTCGTCCAATCCTGACAGAGGTTCATCCAGAACCAATAGGTCGGGCTGACGAAGCAGGGCCTGCATGATATTGACTTTTTGCAGCATCCCCTTGGAGCATAGCGTCATCTTCATGTCCTGCAGCTGAAACACATTCAACATCGCATCAATTCGCTTCCCTGCTTCTTGTTTGTTCATACCCTGAATGCTGGCCATATAACGCAAATATTCGGAAGGACGAAAACGAAGCGCAGGAAACCGCTCCGGGACATACCCGACGCGAAGGGAGGATTCATGTTCGACTCGGGATCCTTCCGATGGGTTAGCAAGCCCGGCTATTACCTGCAGCAGGGTGCTCTTTCCCGCACCATTGCTTCCCGTAATAGCAACGCATTCGGCTCGGGAAATGCTCCAATGGATGTTATGTAAGACGGCGAACTTCCCAAATCGCTTGTTTATTCCGATCAATTCCAACAGCTCCTGCAAATCTCTTCAACTCCTGTTCACGGATTCCGTGCGGCCCGTTTGAGGGTGTCTTTCCCCCTCTAATCGCTTATGTCACTCAAGTATTTTTCAAACACAATCGTCCCTGCACCAATAATGCCCGCATTTTCTCCCAGCTCGGAGGGCTGCAGCACCACTTTATTATGGAGGCTGGATAGGCTTCTGTTAACGGATGTTTCTTTAACATGATTGAAGAAATCCGGGTAACGGTTAGCCAGTACTCCGCCAAGGATGATGGTCTCCGGTGTAAGCAGATTCATGATGTTGGCCAGGGATATACCAACATATCGTGCCGATTCATGCAGTATATTGGCAGCCAACGGATCTCCAGCCAGCCCGGCATGGATTACATCGACTACATCCATACCCTGATCATCGCTATTAGTATAAGAAGTAAGAGAACTTGCTGCCCCGCGACCCAACTCCTCATACACTCTGCGGACGATGGCATTTCCCGATGCCATCGCTTCAAGGCATCCGTCATTACCGCAATGACAGCGCGGACCGTTGATATCTATCGTACAGTGCCCAATCTCACCGGCACCAAAAGGGTAACCCTGATATATTTTCTGGCTGAAGATCAGTCCGCACCCAATCCCGATATCCGCATCCATGTACACCAGATTGTTGAAATGCCGACCGTTCCCATACCATACCTCACCGAGTGCCATTACGTTAGCGACCTTTTCTACATGGGTCGGAAGCTCCGTGTTCTCCTCGATCAGTTCCTTTAATCGTACTTGATGCAGACCAGGTAAGTTGGGTGGAGACAGAATTTTGCCTTGAACCGGATCAAGCGGTCCGGGCGCTCCTACGCCGATGCCGATAATTTCGGACTCCAGGCCTGACTCGTCCAGTACGGCTTGTATCGTGGATATGATCATATTCACTACGCTGCCGCGATTGGCGCCATCTTCATAGGGGCAACGTTTCTCCAACAACACATTCCCCTGTAAATTAATGACTGCCGCCCGCACGGAGGAAGAGCTAATATGAACGCCGACTGTGTACTTATCGGCGGGATTCAACGAGATGAGCTTGGGCTTCCTGCCGCGGCTGGAATCATCATATAACCCGGCTTCAATGATCACTCGCTCCTTCATCAACTCTTCCACCAGATTGTTAACCGCCGTAAACGTCAAGTTCATCTTGGCTGCGATTTCCGCTTTCGTTAAACTGCCATAGTCGCGAAGCAGTCCGACGATGCCGATCCGATTCATATTTCGGACATACCGATTGTTTTTACCCACTGAATTGTTCATGTTACAACCTCATTCTTTACCATTCATTGTACTACCTTTGTCGCACATCTATCATAGGGGAAAATACGGTGTTAGTAAAATTCCTCCAGGTGGTCTCGCGGAGAAACCACGGCACACCGGTCCGGAAAACATTAGACTTATAACTAAAAAGCCTGATCTCCCGCTTCGGAAATCAGGCTTCGTTATTATCGCAGGATGGCGCTGGTAGACTTAGATGTGACTCAGCATTTCACGGCATGCTTCGGCACACTTCCGGCATGCCTCGGCGCATTGTTTGCAATGCTCGTGGTCATGCTTCCCGCATTCTTCTGCGCAAGCAAGGCACGCTTGGATGCACAGCTCACAAATCTCCTTCACGTAAGGGCTTTTTCGTGACATGGCTTGAGCCGCAAACGCACATATATCGGCACACTCTCTGTCGAGCGTTATACAATTGCGAAGCATGGCCAGTTCGTATTCTTTCAGACAGGATACATAACATACATTGCAAGCGTTCATACATTGGAGACATGCTTCGATACATTCTTTATATTTGAGTTCATTTAACATTGGATAGATCCTCCTTGTAGTTATTACGCTATGCCTTGTATTAAACTTTGAACTGCCGGCTGAATCAAACATAGGCCAGAAAGACCCAAGGTACAATTGCCCAAATGATCCGGACATTCTATGACTTATGCCCGACTTGTCTTCCCTTCCAGTGTTTCAAGCTGCTCTCGCAGCAGTGATTTCTGGAAGTGCTCCCCAATAAACACCACCACATCCGGCACTTGACCCTGGGGCATAATTTTCATGAAATCGGATTCCCGGAAGGCGTACTGAAACAGAAACCGACTATTGGTATCATTGAAGGTGAGGATGCCCTTAGCTCGGTACACATCCCTCGGCAGCCCGGCTATAAATTGCTCGAATTCCACACTGTTTACCGCATGGCTGAAATAGTAGGTGTACGACATCACATGATCATGAGAATCGTGGGCATGATCATGGTTGTGCGCATGGTCATGGCTGTTGGCGAGCATCACTGAATCGTCATGGGCTACCCTGTCCTCTCGATCATAAACATACGAATGCTCATTCCGGTCCCGGGGATCGCTCTGCAGCAGATCTTCGAGCCTTATGTCGCAGCGCACCGCAGGTATAATCGGAGCATGCGGATTCCAGCGCTCGACCAACTGCTGGACCGTCTCTTTGTCCTGATCCGTCACTTGGTCCATCTTATTGAGAACAAGCACCGAGGCTGCACGAATCTGCTCCTGCATCAAACGATAGGTTTTCCCCTTCTGCTCTATATTCAAATGCAGCAGGTGCGCGGCATCGACGACAGTGATCAGTTTTTTCACATCGATTCTCATGTATAAAGATGCTTCCGCAGCCGCGTCCAGGATTTCCATCGGATTGGCGATCCCCGTCGCTTCAATGACGATGACATCCGGCTGCTCCCGCTGAATTAGCATCGCGATTTCAGATGATAAATCGGATCGAATGGTACAACAAATACAGCCGCTTAGCATTTCTGCCGTCGGTACTTCTTCACTGGCGACAAGCCCTTCAATATTGACCTCGCCGATCTCGTTCATGACAATAGCCGGACGCAATCCCTGCTGCTTGTAGGAGGTAATGAGACGGCTAAGCAATGTCGTTTTTCCACTGCCAAGAAAACCTGATAAAATATAAATGGGTGTTACGTGCTCCACGTTCCATACTCCTTTGCGTGCATCATGATTATGCTAGCGAGTGTACTACATTTCGTCCGTCCACTGCAAGCGCGACGCCATTAACTATTTAACAGGAGATGTCAATTACATGAATTCATCGCAAGAGCATAAACAGCAATCCCCCGCTTCCGTGAACTGTAAGGTGATTACGGTCTCGGATACGCGGACCAAGGAGACGGACAAGAGCGGCAAACTGATGATCAGCTTGCTTGAAGAAGCCGGGCATGCCGTTGTATCTTACAGCATAGTTCAGGACGACTACGAAACGATCCGCGAAACGATCTATACCGCGGTCAGCAATCCGGAGATTGATGTCGTCCTGCTAACAGGCGGAACAGGCATATCGAGCCGGGATACGACCTATGAAGCCGTATCCTCACTGCTTGATAAGGAACTCCCCGGATTCGGCGAAGTCTTCCGCTTCCTAAGCTTTACGGAGGATATTGGGTCTGCGGCCATATTGAGCCGCGCAATCGGCGGCACGCTAAGCCACACGGCCGTCTTCTCAATGCCAGGTTCGACCGGAGCCGTCAGGCTTGCGATGAACCGGATTCTGCTGCCTGAGCTGCGGCACATCAAATATGAGCTGGATAAACACAGATCATAGAGGTTGGATGGCTTTCGCTTACCCGGAATCTACTCAACTAAGCGACAAAGGATCGAAAAGCAAGAAATGGCGGTGCAAGGATAACATCCTGAGCACCGCCATTTCTTCATTTGTCACATTTTTAAATCTGATGAACCCCCCGTAAGTGAGCAAACCTACTTATGGGACAGCTCCTTCTCTACAATCTAACTGCTGGCTCGTCGTTGATGTTTGGCAAGGAGGGAGGGCGCTAGTTTTTTGACCTGGCCATAATAGTTATCCGTTTTGTCGCCCGTTGACGTATATACGATGGACGTTTCCTTGTCGCTCACGATCAGGTTATGCCCGCCGGCCGCATTGGCATCCCCTTCTGTAACGCCGTATATCTCCTTGATCCCTTTTTCCCTGGCCGCTTGATCCTGATAGACGTACACGGTGATAAACTGGCTTGCATCATAATTGATCCGGTATTGATACGTAATATTGCCGACGTTGTCCTCCGCATAGGTTTCATTGGTCAACGGCATGCCCACCTGGTTAAACGAGGCTTGGAGTTCCTCAAGGAATTTCCCGTTCAACCCCCGTCCCGATATTCGGGCCTCCCTGGAACCTTCCTCGTAAGCCCTCATGTTATATAGGCGCATCTCGTCCCTGGCCACCTGCCTGGAACAGCCGACCGATATGGCAAGAATGGAACAAAGCAATAAAACGGTAACGATTCTGCGATAATTCATGTTCACTCACCCTTCCTTAGGTGTCAGAGGTTGCCTTCCCTTAGAATGCCTGAGGATGAGGAACATTATGCGAAATCAAACCAATTAATCTAGAGCAATGACGCTTCTTCCAACCGCCTCACCCTGTAGGATGGCGTTAAGCACCACAGGCAGATCGGATAGTCCGTATTCCGTAATTCCCTCTTGAAGCACGGATACCGGCTTCCATTCCTCCGCCAGTTTCGACCACACCGATCGGCGGTAGGTCATAGGACAGTATACCGAATCGATTCCGAGGAGATTGATGCCTCTAAGGATAAACGGAAACACCGTCGAATCAAAAGCACCGCCACCCGTCATACCGGAAACAGCGACGCTTCCGCCATATTTTACGCTTTTCAGAAGGGAACCCAGTTGGTTTCCTCCGACCGGATCTACCACCGCCGCCCAACGCTCGGCCGAGATGGCCCCCTTGGAAGATGCCGCAGCCTCTTCCCTGGATATCACTTCATTGGCTCCCAGCTTCAAGAGCCAGTCCCTCTGACTTGATTTGCCTGTGGATGCCGTTACGCTATAGCCTAATTGATTGAGGATGGAGACCGCGAAGCTGCCCACGCCCCCTGTTGCCCCCGTAACTAGAACGGTCCCCTGTTCCTGTCGCAGTCCATTCCGTATCAAGGCCTCTATCGATAATGCAGCTGTAAAACCTGCGGTTCCGATAGCCATCGCATCACGCGGGGACAAACCCTGCGGCAACGGGACAAGCCATTCCCCCTTAACCCGTGCGTACTGGCTGAACCCGCCTTCATGAGATACGCCTAATTCATAACCGGTACAAAGAACGGAGTCGCCTTCCTTGTAATCGGCATGAGCGGAATGCACGACTGTTCCTGCCAGATCAATGCCCGGAATGAACGGGTACCGGCGGACAATTTTCCCTTCCGGTATGCTGGCCAGGCCGTCTTTATAGTTGACCCCGCTGTATAACACCCGCACAATAACGTCCCCTTCTGGCAGGTGCTTCAAACTCAGATTCTCCACGCTGCCGCGAACCCCGTGCTCATCTTGACGCAGAACGTAGGCCTGAAATTCGGTTTTGTTGTCCACACATATCACTCCTTGGGTTAGTTTAGGTGGTGTAAAGCAATCTGGATCGCACTCTGAAAATGTCGAAGCTTTATACATGCTCTCGGAATATGGCGACTTATGCGCTTCCCGAGAAATGATCCAGTATCGTCATTTATAATCAGAATTATGTTATTATGGAAAAAGAATACTTTTATAAAAAGCAGGAGTTCGAAATCCACGTTATGACTCATTTTGAGCATGGATCTAAACATAGATCCTTCCGCTTCTCGTACTTGCTCACGCTGGTAACCCTACTTCTATTACCGGTCATCTATAAACCGATCAGCCAGGTTTTTGGATTCCTTGGTATACATACACAATCAGGGGGCATTGCCGGCTCGTTTCTCGTTTTCTATTTGAGTTTGGGTCTCATTCTTACGCTGTTTAGACTAGTCTTCAGGGCTTTCCCTTTATTTACCCGGCCTGGTCTCAAAGTGTACGTGCTAATCGGCCTCCTCTTCATTTTAATGACTGGGATCTACGAATACACAAACACACACCGCTCGGTTGAAGCGGCGGTAATGAACGAGAAACATGCTTTTCTTGAAGCACCTTTCAGCATAGATCATGCTGAAATCATACAATCCGAATTAACCTCCGAAACTGTTTATGCCTTCGTGGGTACACCTGGAATGGGACTGCAATTATCCACCTATACCAAAGGATGGTTCGGATGGAATATGTCCGCCGTATCTACATTATACCCTTTTCCCGAGAATCCCCCTTCTCCGTCCGTATTCTCGGAGACAAGCATGGATTCATCACTCGTATTTGGCCTGTATAGAAGCCCAGAACCCATTCAGATTCATGTAAATGGTCAGCCGGCACATACCATACCCTACCAACACCTGAGGCCTGATGTCAGTAAAGATTGGTACATGTGGTATTACGAACGCCAGCCCGACATGCTAGAGAACAAGGACAAGGTTCATCTCACCGCGCATGACGTCAACGGAAGTATAGTGGATCGACTTGACCTATAGCCGAGTACAAAAAGACGCCCCTTCTCCTGCCAAGCGGCAAGATTAGAAAAAGCGTCTTTTGCATTGCTGTATTTTATACCTAATCTTCATGCTGTTCCATGAACTCGGCCATCATCCGCTGTTTCACTTCCCAGACCTCTTCACTCAGATTAACGCGGTAAATTTCCGGATTCAGCTTCCGCAGATACTCCGGCCAGAACTGATCCAGCTGAGCATCATGATAGCTGCGAATCTCTTCCAGCTTCGGCAGCTCATACACCAGTTCGCCATTCACAAACACCGTTTCAAGCATGGACACCGCTTCAAAGTTCTTTACGTTCTTGCGCATGTAAGGATGCAGCGGATTAAACAGCTTTAATTTCCCGTTTTCCGGCGGCATCTCTTCTTCCGGGAAGCAGATGTAATCGGCGATCGCTTTGCCGCTGCCCTTGGATATGATGCGATATACCTCTTTTTTGCCCGGGGTAGATACTTTTTCGGGGTTGCCCGAAATTTTGATGGTCGGTACCATCTTCCCGTCAACCTCCCGCTCCACCAGCTTATAAACGCCCCCAAGCGCAGGCTGGTCGGCTGCCGTAATCAATTGGGTACCGACGCCCCAAGTATCTACTTTGGCCCCTTGCGCCTTGAGATCCAGAATGGTGCCTTCATCCAGATCGTTCGATGCCACGATGCCGACGTAATGAAGACCGGCCTCATCCAGCATCTTCCGCGCCTGAATCGACAGGTAAGCCAAATCCCCGCTATCCAAACGAATGGCATTCATCCGTTTCCCTTGGGACTCCAGCTTCTTCGCCGTTACGATGGCATGGGGAATCCCGCTCTTTAACGTATCGAAGGTATCCACCAGCAGCGTCACTTGATCCGGCATAACCTCAGCAAATATATCAAAGGCCTCCTGCTCGCTCCGGAAGGTCTGCACCCAGGAGTGCGCATGCGTGCCTTTAGTCGGGATACCGAATTTCTCGCCAGCCAGCATATTCGACGTGGCATGGAAACCGGCCAGATACGCAGCACGCGCTCCCCAAACCGCCGCATCCGCTTCCTGAGCACGTCTTGTACCAAACTCCAACAAGGTATCGCCGCTGGCAACCTGTCGGATACGGGACGCTTTCGTAGCGATCAAGGTTTGAAAGTTCATAAAGTTCAAGAGTGCCGTTTCAACCAGCTGTGTCTCGAAAATGGTGCCTTCCACTCGAATGAGCGGCTCATTCGGGAATACCAGCGCCCCCTCCTTCATGGAATGAATATTCCCTTGAAAACGGAACCGGCGAAGCTCTTCCAGAAATTCAGGTTTATACTTCTCTTCCTGTTTGGCCAAATACGCGATATCCTCATCCGAGAAACGTAAGGACTCGATATAATGTACAATCCGCTCAAGACCGGCAAAAACGGCATATCCGTTCCCGAATGGCAGCTTACGGAAATACGCCTCAAACACCGCACGCGTACGATGAGAGCCATTAATCCAGTGAGCGTACATCATGTTAATCTGGTATTTGTCCGTGTGTAGTGCTAATCCTGCTGTCAGCATCACGATCATCCTCCACTGTTACCCGGTTCATCTAGGCTTCCGGGTGGTTCAAGCTGTCTATTGATTAAGAATTTCCTTACTTCGCACTACCGATGCCCCGAGACTGCCTTGAAAGTGACTTAAAGCCCAGTTGTGTCCTTCCGGATTAAAGCTTGCGACGGCATCTTCATAAACGGTAATCCGATATCCGTAATTATAAGCATCCACTGCGGTATGCAGCACGCAGATGTCGGTGCAAACTCCGATGAGATCAACTTCGGTAATCCCGCGTTCCCGCAGCTTCTGGTTCAGATCCGTACCGCAAAATGCGCTGTATCTCGTTTTGTCCATCCAATAGATGGCGTCTTTTCGTTCCTCATACACCCGCTGAAGTTCACCGTATAATTCCCGCCCCCGGGTTCCCCGAATGTTATGGGGAGGGAACAGCTTGGCTTCGGGATGATAAGCGTCATGGCTCTCATGCAGGTCCACGGCCATTACAACAAAATCACCACGATCGTTGTATAACTTGGTCAACTCCGCGATGTTCTTCTGAATGTCAATGGCGGGCTTTCCTACCGGCAGATTGCCATCCACGAAATCATTCGTGAAATCTATCACGATCAAGGCTTTCATCAGACACACTCCTCTACGACATGAATAATGTGATCGATAAAATAACAGCTTGTGAATCCCATCCTACGTATAAATCGATAGCAACGGTGCATGATCCGTAAACCGATACAATTGAGCCGGCCGCTGGGAATATTGATTGGAGTTTAGCGGCTTGCCGTTCTCATCCCGCGCTTCTTCCAGTATCCCCTGCCTGCTGCGGGTCGACGTGATTTTGCGGATAAAATTGGGCTCGTTGAACTCGGGCACAACCGTCTGGATGACCTGATATAACTCGCTCAGTGTAAAATGCTCCGGTAAAAACTGCCGCGCAATCGTCGTCTGCAGCATCTGCTGCTGAATCTTGCGATAGGCATCCATTATGATATCTCTGTGGTCAAAAGCCAGCTCCAGCTCTTCCAAAGCTTCCGCGACCGTAAACAGACCAACCTCTTCCGCATCATCGGCAGCCTGGCGGTGCTCCAGCATCCATTCTTCTACCAGCGCGTAGAATGCATGGCTGATAATCCAGCCCCTTGGATCCCGTCCCGGTGCGCTGTACACGCCCAAGTACTCCAAATGGCCGCCGTCCACCCCGGTCTCTTCTTTCAGCTCCCGTTTGGCGGCATCGTAAATAGACTCGCTCTCGCGGCAAAATCCTCCGGGGAGTGCCCACATACCGGCACATGGCCATGATCTGCGCCTGATCAGCATCACCTTAAGCTCACGTATGGGCAATGTCTTGGTGAAGGTTTTCCGTTCCCGCTTCGTTAGGGTAAACATCACGATATCAGCGGGCACACCATCCGGTGTTCTGTATTTCTTGGCACTGCTCTTTGGAGCCTGTTCGCGATCCGTCATTTCCATCACCATAACTATTATTTTGATATTTTCATTATGACATATTTAAAAATGATGTCAAGGATTTCCTGACCCCATCCTTTATATAAGTTTACTATGCCCTGTTCATTCTCATTCTGTGCATGATATAACAAGAATAGAAAAGGTGCGGAACCATTCCGCACCTCGTTTCATCTATCCGCAGCTGCTTGGCGGCGTATCTTTTCCTGTTTCCACATTCACTTTTTCCGAAACCGTATCATGAATCACGGATACGACCAGCTGAAGAAGATAATTAATGTCGCTTTGACTTTGCTGGAACTCCATCACGAGCGGAATACCGTCAATCTCCTCTTGCAGTTCTTCGATCTCCCGTTCGATTTTGGCGACCATATCCTTGTTCTGGAACGTTTCAAAAGCCACGATTTCCTTTTGCTTTTTCTTAATGGTTTTAATCAGGTTTTGAACCCGTTCGTGGTTCTGGATCTTCTCTTCGGCCTGCTTAAACATCTGAACTTCTTCACTGGTGGATATTAATTCCGCCAGCTCGCCGGCTTTTGCCAAAATATCGTCACGTATAATCAACTCACGCGTGTTGTAAGTTGACATACCGTATGTGTTCGTACGAACATGATCATGTGCCAAGGTTCATCGCTCCAATTCTTCATCATCTATATGGGAATATGCAGCACCGGCCGGTTTATTGTTCGCGGCCCTATGCTGCATTTGAATGCAGCCTGCTCCTCTATTATACCGCATCCGAGGCAGGAATCGTGTCCGGGATTCTATCCCCTTTGATATACCAGGTCTTCGTATCCGTAATCCGGACATTTACGAAGCTGCCTATGAGGTCCGTCGAGCCTTCGAAATGCACCAGCTTGTTCGTGCGTGTGCGTCCCGACAGCATGGAATCATTGTTCTTGCTGACTCCTTCTACCAGCACCTCCACCGTAGATCCAAGCAGCTTGTCGTTGCTCTTGCGGCTGTACTCATTGATGGCGGCGTTCAAGCGCTGAAGACGCTCACTCTTGACCTCCATCGGTACATTATCCTCCATTACCGCCGCTGGCGTTCCTTCACGAGGAGAATAAATGAACGTGTAAGCGGAGTCGTAGCCGACCTCTCGAACCAAGGACAGCGTCTCCTCAAACTGCTCATCGGTCTCACCGGGGAATCCGACAATGATGTCGGTGGTGAATGCTACATTGGGAATCGCCTTCTTAATTTTATGCGCAAGCTCCAAATACGTCTCGCGCGTATATTTGCGACTCATTTTTTTGAGCACTTGCGTGCTTCCCGACTGTACCGGCAGGTGAATATGCTCGACCAGGTTACCACCCTTCGCCAGCACCTCAATCAGATGATCATCGAAATCCCTTGGATGGGATGTGGTGAAGCGAACACGCGGGATATCGATCTTGTGAATATCATCCATCAGATCGCCGAAACGGTATTCGATATCTTCAAAATCTTTGCCATATGCGTTCACGTTCTGACCGAGCAGCGTAATTTCCTTATACCCTTGCCGGGCTAATTCACGAACCTCAGCGATGACATCCTCCGGACGCCGGCTGCGTTCCTTGCCTCGGGTATATGGGACGATACAGTATGTACAGAATTTATCACAGCCGTACATAATGTTAACCCAGCCGCGGAGACCTTCTCTCTTTTTCGGTAGATTCTCAACAATGTCGCCCTCTTTAGACCACACTTCAACCACCATTTCCTTGCTGAAGAGCGCTCCCTGAATAAGATGAGGCAAACGATGTACGTTATGCGTACCAAAAATCAAATCTACGAAGCCATGCTTTTGGAGAATTCGATTAACAACCGATTCTTCCTGCGACATGCAGCCGCAAACGCCAAGCAGCATATCCGGCTTTTCCGTCTTCAAATGCTTTAGATGGCCGAGTTCGCCAAACACTTTGTCCTCCGCGTTTTCACGAATGGCGCACGTATTGAGCAAGATGATGTCCGCCTGCTTCCGATCCTCGGTTGCCTGGTAGCCCATCTGCTCCAGCAATCCCTTGATCGTTTCGGAATCATGCTCATTCATCTGACATCCGTACGTATACACGATATAATGCTTGCCAGCCCCGATGGTTCGAAACGCTTCAGGCAGCTCGGTATCGTACAAAACTTCGACACTTTGTTTGCCGCGCTGTTTTTCCTGTCTATGATTAGGCTCCGATAGGATGTTGATTTCCCGGCCATTGATGCGTATTCTCTTCCCGTGTTCATCTTCGGAGAGAACTTTGGCTCCTGAAAAATCAAAATACTTGGAGTAGTCCTTACTTTCTTTGGACATGCTAGGTCACTCCTTAGATCCGCAAAATCTCTGGTTTGCATGACAAAATATCTTAATTAGGCACTGTTTTAAATTATATCATGATCTTATTGCCTAAGCTACCACCTTGGGCATTAATGAGTCCAACCTTAACAACGCCCTCTCCCTCAAAAAAAGCTTTGGAAACATGGAACCGGAAGAAAATTTCAAAAAAGAGCCTGAAATCGAAATGAATCGACTCAGGCTCTTCCAGCTGTGGACGCTAAAATCGCTTAACAGCAGCACATGCGTGACACATACAGTATGTTCATGAAGTTTACTGAAGCTATAGATTAATCAATAATTTCAGCAGTGTCTCCGTTTTTGGCGCCGGCAGCGTTAGCTTCATCGGTATCGATGTGCATGTCGAGCGCAAAATTGTCGGATACGCGGGCAATGACGTTCTCCAGAACAAGACCGCGTTCGCCGCCTAAGCGTACCTTCAGCAGGTCCTTGTCTTTAATACCCCATTGATCCGCATCGGATGTATGGAAGTGAATGTGACGAGCGGCTACGATGACACCTTCATCCACCGTTACTTCACCAGCCGGACCTTTGATCGTGATCCCCGGGGTTCCCGCGATGTTTCCGGATTCGCGTACAGGTGCTTTCACACCGATGGCGAAGGAATCCGTGCGTGAAATCTCCAGCTGGGTCGCAGGACGTGCAGGTCCCAAAATTCTTACTTTATCGAATTGTCCCTTCGTTCCAATGACCGCTACCGTTTCGTTGGCTGCGAATTGTCCTGGCTGGGACAATGGTTTGAACTCTGTAAGCTGATATCCAGGGCCGAACAATGCCTCAATATGCTCTTGGGTTAAATGAATATGGCGGGCGGATACACCCACAGGTACAGTTTTACTCATCTGTCTCACTCCTTGTTTTTCTCTATATGCTGTACATGCCATCACCTATTATACTCTCTATTACCCAAAAATAAAAAGGCAACCCGGGTGATTCAGGCCGCCTTCTTCCGTTTCACGAGCAATCTGCAACAGGATTGTCAAAGTTATCGTCGAATCGTGGTCGTTAGGCGAAAGGCTACTATGCCTGGGCTGACAATGAAGGTAAATTCTGCTCAAGAAAATGGAGAGCATACTCCGACATCCAGCCCTTTACCATCGATTCCGGGTAATGTTTAAGCAGCAGCTCCTGAAATTCCGGATACCGGCCCGGATGCTCAAGCCCGGCAACCCATTGATCAATCCCGTCGAAGTCCGAACCGAACATGATGTGCTTTTCACCGCCCAGCTCACAAATTTTCTCGATATGCGGCAATACGTCCTCCGGCTTCACACGATCCACTCCGCTGCGGATAAACCAGGGCACAAACGTGATGCCAATTATTCCGTTTAGCGCGATTAGTGCCCTTATCTGCTCATCATTCAAATTCCGGGGATGCTGGCAGACGGAGTATGCATTGGAATGCGAGGCGATGATGGGCCCTTTGGTCAGCTCCGCGAGCTCCCAGAAGCCAGCTTGGGACAAATGAGACACATCCAGAATGATGCCCGTTGAATGGCATTGCTCGACCAGCTGCCTTCCCCGTTCCGTGAATCCCCCATTTCGCTGCTCCAATGCTCCATCCGCAGCCCAGTTCGCATAATTCCAGGTAACCCCCATCAAACGCACGCCCATCTCAAACAAGAGCTGGACGTAATACAAATTCCCCTCCAGTCCGTCAACGCCTTCCAAGGACAGAACGCCGAACCGTCCATGCTGCCCTTGTCTGATCTCTTGGAGCTGTTCCCGCCAAAGCAGGGGCTTAAGATATCCCGGTTTAACGATGCGGCTGCGATATGTATCGAGTTGCGACAGCACCCTTTCAAAGGATGGTCTCCCCCATTTCTCCGATAAAAAAACAGCGAACACCTGAAGGGCCAGGTCGCCCTCCTCCATGCGCTGCAGCGTTACATCCAAATGCGGGTCGTCCACAAAGGAGGCTTGGGGAGCTTCCCACATTTTGCTCAAAACATCACAGTGAAAATCAACCGTCCTCATCGCGCCGCTCATCTCCCTTCTAAACTTGTCACAGCAAAAAGCCTGTTTACACCAAGTAGAGTAAACAGGCTAATACCTCAACATTCGAAATTTATCTAGGTTCTACGATCAATTTAATTGCCGTCCGGTCTTCGCCATCAATCACAATATCCGTAAAAGCAGGGATGCAAATCAAATCCACCCCGCTCGGTGCTACAAATCCCCGGGCAATCGCTACCGCTTTAATGGCCTGGTTCAGTGCTCCCGCCCCAATCGCTTGCAGTTCCGCTCCGCCCCGCTCCCTAAGAACTCCAGCGAGCGCCCCTGCAACTGAATTAGGATTGGATTTTGCTGAAACTTTTAATACTTCCATGGTAAGTACCTCCCCTGGGAATGTTGAGTGATGGTTTGCTTCCGCTTACTAGATGTTATTCGTGAGAGGGGAAAAAATTCCTGCTTTTTACCATCCGTTCCTAATTTAATTAAACGGATTCCGTCTTTTTTAATCCATCCGCCATTCGTCTTCGTACATGCGGATTTTCTGTATCTTTCGGGCTCTTCCCGTGTCTTCATCCATATCCACGCATACGGCATGGAACTGCCATTTGCCTTCGTCGACCTGGAAGCGGGCAGGAAGCTGGGTCTTGAACTTATACATCACCGCATCACGCTGCATGCCGAGGATGCCTTCCTTGGAGCCCACCATGCCGGTATCCGTAATATAAGCTGTTCCTCCCGGCAGTATGGTATCGTCATTGCTTTGCACGTGGGTGTGCGTTCCGACCACCATTGAGGCGCGGCCTTCCAGATGCCATCCCATGGCAATCTTCTCCGACGTCGCCTCAGCATGGAAGTCCACCAGAATGCACTTCGTCTTCTGGCGAAGCTCATCCACAATGTCATCGGCTGCGCGAAACGGGCAATCGATGGCTGGCAGGAAGGTTCGTCCTTGTAAATTCACGATCGCCAGCTGTTTGCCGTTCGCTTTGATGATGGTGTATCCTCGTCCCGGTGTGCCAGGCGGAAAATTTGCCGGACGAATCATGCGCGGCTCATCATCAATAAACTCAAAAATGTCCTTGTTATCCCAGGTGTGGTTACCTAAGGTGATGCCATGAATGCCCCAATTGAAAAATTCATTGGCGATGGCCGAGGTAATGCCGCGTCCTGAAGCAGCATTCTCCCCATTGGCAATAATGATGTGCGGATTATATTTGGACTTCAGCTCCGGAAGAGAAGCTTTCAAAGCTTTACGCCCTGTACTGCCGACAATGTCACCGATGAATAATACTTTGATGTCAATCACTCCTTCAGGGATGCTTGTCCTGATTCCCGGCAGGACCGTTCCCGATTCATAAATGCCCGAAACTTTCGGTATTTGAAAGATAAAAAGTGGCCGGATTGCGGCCACTTTTTAAGGTCCAAACTCTATTTCGCGTAATCCACCGCTCGGGTTTCCCGGATGACGGTGACTTTGATATGACCCGGATAATCCAGTTCATTTTCGATGGTTTTAGTAATGTCACGTGCCAAGCGGAATGCTTCGGCATCGTCGATTTTCTCAGGCTGTACCATGACGCGAACTTCACGTCCCGCTTGAATGGCGTAGGATTTCTCAACGCCTTCAAAGGATTCGGAAATTTCCTCGAGCTTCTCAAGACGACGGATATACGTCTCAAGCGTCTCTCTGCGTGCTCCCGGTCTTGCAGCAGACAATGCGTCAGCTGCGCCAACCAGCATGGCAATAACCGAAGTTGCTTCACAATCACCGTGATGAGAGGCAATGCTGTTGATAACCACCGGATGTTCCTTATACTTCTTCGCCAGCTCCACGCCGATTTCAACGTGCGATCCTTCCACTTCATGATCCAGCGCTTTCCCGATGTCATGCAACAGTCCTGCCCGTTTCGCAAGCACGATGTCTTCGCCCAGTTCGCCGGCCATCAGGCCAGTCAAATAGGCCACTTCCATGGAGTGTTTCAACACATTTTGTCCATAGCTTGTACGGAATTTCAGTCGGCCCAGAATTTTGATCAAATCTGGGTGCAAACCGTGAACGCCAACCTCGAACGTGGCTTGTTCTCCGTATTCGCGAATGCGTTCGTCCACTTCCTTGCGGGATTTCTCCACCATTTCTTCGATACGAGCCGGATGAATCCGTCCGTCCGCCACGAGCTTTTCCAAAGCTGTACGGGCAATTTCCCGGCGAATCGGATCAAAACCGGAGAGAATAACAGCTTCCGGAGTATCATCGATAATAAGGTCAATCCCTGTAAGGGTCTCAAGCGCACGAATATTCCGGCCTTCACGTCCGATAATCCGGCCCTTCATTTCTTCATTCGGCAAAGTGACAACAGATACCGTGGTCTCCGCGACGTGATCAGCCGCACAGCGTTGAATAGCCAGCGTGATGATCTCGCGTGATTTCTTATCTGCCTCTTCCTTCGCCTGCTGCTCGATTTCTTTAATCATCTGAGCGGTTTCATGACGAACTTCCTGCTCAACATTACTGAGAATAATGCTGCGGGCATCCTCCATCGTCAGGTTGGAGATGCGCTCCAGTTCTGTTGTTTGTTTCTTGTAAATGGCATCGATTTGCTGCTGTGTCTCTTCTATTCGTTTCTCTTTGTTCGCCACTTGTTCTTCTTTACGTTCCAAAGATTCTATTTTTTTATCCAGCGACTCTTCCTTTTGCAACAATCTGCGCTCCTGCCGTTGAATTTCATTCCGGCGCTCACGAGTGTCTTTTTCAGCTTCGGCTCTAATTTTATGAACTTCGTCTTTAGCTTCAAGAACCGTTTCTTTCTTCAATGCTTCTGCTTCCTTCTTCGCACTTTCTACGATCTGCAAAGCGGCATGCTCGGCACTGGAAATTTTAGCTTCTGCAAGGGATTTGCGAATAAAATAACCGAACCCAAAGAATATAGCGGCTACAACGAGAACGATTATGATCCACCAAATGGAATCCATCTGATCACCTCCTCGTTGGTTCCTCCAAGGCATTCCTTGGGAAATGTTCAATTGTCAGGTTACTCATTCATACATAAAATTTTCCGGCAGTGGAAGCTGCCGTCCATACTGCGCACACCGTATCACGTACGCAAATCCCGCCTTAGCCAGCGGAATACATTTCACTATGAATTGGCGATTAAAGAATCTTTCACAAAGTAGTCACTTTTTTGGAAGGAAAAAGGATTCTAATTTATGATAAAAAGATTCATATTTATTTTAGTATTTATAAAAAGATATTGTCAAGGGAAAGCAATGGGTAAACGTCAGTTTCATCCAATGAAACCATTTCTTTCGCGAAAAAGTGGCCAAATCGCCTTTTATTCGAAATTTTCCAGCTCGTCGTCCCACTCGCCCTTTTCCTGATCCTCGTCAACCAGACGCTTGAGCACCTGACGCACCTGATCCCCGCCAAAGCCCCTACGCATTAAATATGCTCCCGTTTTACGTTTGCGATCCAGCATCTCTCCATGGGTTTGCTGCCATTTTTTCCGTCCCACGGCAAGCGCGCTCTCCAATTCGGCATCTGCACTGATTTCGCCCAAAGCCTCGGAGATCAGCTCCGTGCCGATTCCCTTCTGTCTCAGCTCCTGTTTGACCCACAGCCGCCCCTTCTTATGGCTTGTCATTCGCTGCTCTGTCCACATCTTGGCGTATAACGCGTCATCAATCAGTTTGTCCTTCTCCAATCGCTCCAACGTCGTCTCTATACTGCTAGACTCGAAACCTTTTTGCTGCAGACGTTGGGTGATCTCCTTGGCTGTTCTGGGTTTCCTGGCCAGATGATTCAGTGCCTCTACGTAAGCCCTCTGTCGTTCATCGGCCACGATAATTTCTTCAAGCTCTTCCTTGTGAAAAACATTCCCCTTGAACATCCGGTATTTCAGCATCACATCTTCATGAACGGTCATGAGGTACGGACCGAACGCGATTTGGTATCGGTGCTTGGGCTTTTTCAGCATTTCAACTGACGTTACAACCAAATCCTCATGGTCCGGAAAATGCCCTATACCTGATGCTTCTGCCTGCTCCGTCATTTCCTTATTCTCTTCTTCCATATGTCGCTCCTCTCACTACCGCACCATTTCTGAGTAAAATAACCAAGACTGCATCTGGAAGTCTGAATAAATGCAAAGAAGACCGTCTGGCGTTACAAACACCGGACGGTCCTCAACACTGTAATCGATAACCAGCAATGTGCTACTCTACTTTAAACAACTCTTGCTCTTCTATTTCCTCTTGTTCCTTATCCTTCTCGGAAGGCTCAGGAACAGCCGTGGTCAGATTGCTCGCTTCACGAATTTTGTTCTCGATAACACTAGCGATCTCCGGATTCTCTTTCAAGAATTGCTTCGCATTCTCCCGTCCTTGGCCAAGACGGTCACCTGAATAAGAATACCATGCGCCGCTCTTATCCACGATATCGAGTTCCGTTCCGATATCGATCAGGCTTCCCTCTCTAGAGATGCCTTCACCGTACATAATATCAAGCTCTGCCTGTTTGAAAGGAGGGGCTACCTTGTTCTTAACAACCTTAATCCGTGTGCGGTTACCCACCACATCGTTCCCCATCTTGATGCTCTCAATTCGACGCACGTCCAAACGAACCGTCGAGTAGAACTTCAGAGCACGTCCACCTGGAGTCGTCTCAGGGTTACCAAACATAACACCAACCTTCTCACGAAGCTGGTTGATAAAGATGGCAATTGTTTTCGATTTATTAATAGCACCCGACAATTTACGAAGAGCCTGGGACATCAAACGAGCTTGCAGACCCACGTGGGAGTCACCCATGTCGCCTTCAATTTCAGCTTTTGGTACCAGTGCAGCAACCGAGTCAATAACGATGATATCAACTGCACCACTGCGTACCAAAGCTTCCGCTATTTCCAGCGCCTGCTCACCCGTGTCCGGTTGGGAGAGCAGCAATTCATCAATATTAACGCCCAGTTTGCTTGCATACGATGGATCCAGAGCATGCTCGGCATCGATAAATGCAGCCTGTCCACCAGCCTTTTGAACTTCCGCAATCGCATGGAGGGCTACTGTTGTTTTACCGGAGGATTCCGGTCCATATACTTCAATAATCCGGCCTCTAGGCAAGCCGCCGGTTCCTAAAGCTATATCCAATGCCAACGATCCGCTCGGCACAATCTCTACTTGCATGTGGGTGGATTCACCCAGTTTCATGATGGAACCTTTTCCGAACTGTTTCTCTATCTGACGAAGCGCCATTTCCAGCGCAGCACGACGATCTGACAATTGTTCCACAACCCTTCACTGTTGATAGTCATATCATACCTTGTTTTGACACGTTTGCCAAGCTTTTTTTCGAACATACATTCGTTTTTTTTATTCAGCACCCCTTCCCGTATATGCTCCATGCCTTATGTATAAACAACAAGAACCGTGGCAACATCATACGATATGCCACGGTTCTTCCGTATTTCCCATTATACTTGGAACTGTTCGGCAATTCAAGAAGAGCTGCCAAGCAAGGTGTAAATTATTTACTTTTTTCGAATAGCGGATATCCCTATTCTGCAACCCTAAACCTGTTTAGAGGCAACAAGACGCTGCCAAAGCCGGTAGAGAAGCGCCTTCGTAGCTCGGAGCCGGATCGTTTCGCGGTTACCCTGAAGGTGCAGCTCGTGCACTTCCGTTTCTTTTCCCCTTTGAGACAATCCGATGTAAACAAGACCTATAGGCTTGCGTTCAGCATACCCTGGACCTGCCACGCCCGTTACCGATAAACCAAAGTCGCTGTCCGTTACCATCCGGACATGATCAGCAAGCGCTTCGGCAACCTCCGCACTGACCGCTCCCGGCGCATCATCCCCCTCAAGCAGCGCATGCGGGATATGCACAAGCTTCTCCTTGATCTGGTTGGTATAACAGATGATCCCGCCAAGGAACATGGACGCGCTCCCGGGGATAGAGGTCAGCGTCTCCGCTACAAGGCCTCCCGTGCAGCTCTCCGCAGCGCTCAGCGTCCAGTTATGATCTGCCATCATATCCACGATGACCTTCTCAATGGGCACATCCTCGTTAGCATACATATATTCCGGGCCTCTCTCCTGGATCCGGGCTTCCAGCTCATTCAGCCGCACCATAGCCTCAGCCTCGCTGGCTGCCTTCGTGGAGATTCGGACGGTGACCTCCCCCTCCTTGGCATACAACGCAATCGTCGGATCGGTCTGGGCCGTAATCAGGTCCTCCAGGCGCTTATCAAGCGCGGACTCCCCGATGCCTGCGAATTTGAGCATCTTCGAATAGATGGGAAGCTCTCCCGTAAGCACATGCTGCAGAAGCCAAGGCTTAGCCTCCTGCTCAAACATCGGCATCAGCTCTTTCGGCGGCCCCGGCAACACAATGTAATGAGTACCTTCATTGGATACCGCATTCCCGACGGCGAGGCCTGTTTCGTTCGGAAGCGGAGTCCCTCCCTCGATGGCCAGGGCCTGGCGCCGATTGTTCTCGGTCATTACGGATCCCCGATCATGGAAGAAGCGTTCAATTCGATCCATAGCCATCCGATCAATATGCAATGAACGATTTAGAAAAGATGCGAGCGCATCCTTTGTCAGGTCATCCTGTGTGGGGCCCAGACCGCCGGACAGAAGAACGATATCGGCTCTGCTGCTGGACAGCCGCAAGGCTTCCTTGAGCCTCTCCATGTTATCCCCGACAACGGTTTGATAGTATACATCGATTCCCATTGAAGCAAGCTGTCTGGACAAATACTGTGCATTGGTATTCACAATCTGTCCAAGAAGAAGTTCGGTTCCAACTGCAATGATTTCTGCTTTCATGATTCGTCCATCCTCCTGTGTCTGCTATCTCTTCACAAATACTCGCTTTCACTATGTTCTTACCCTGCGGAAGAAAAAAGCAATAGGATAGCTCCTATTGCCGTTATGCCCCGGTACCTTTGAGAAGGTGCCTGTTCTGGACAAAATATTCGATTCCCGAATAGATCGTAATCATCGCTGCAGCCCAGATTGCAATGACATCAAACGGAATTCCCAAGAATACAAACGGGAAATTATTGATCAGAAGCGCGACAATCGCCACAATCTGAATGACCGTCTTGATTTTCCCCGATTGACCTGCAGCAACGACGGAACCTTCCAGGAGTGCAATTTGTCTCAAGCCAGTAACCGCGAATTCTCTGCTGATGATGACTACAGCAATCCAGGATTCGCATTTGCCCATCTCCACAAGCGATATGAGGATGGCTGCCACCAGCAGTTTGTCCGCGAGCGGATCCAGAAGTTTACCCAGGTTCGTCACCATATTGTTTTTTCGGGCCAAATACCCGTCAATCCCATCCGTGCTTGCTGCAAGTATGAATATCAATGCTGCAATCAATTGGTTGTAGGGAAGGACAAAATCGTTCCACACAATAGGAGCCGGATAAAAATCAAAATCGACCAGCAGAAAAATCATCATGACAGGGATCAAGCAAATGCGGGCCAACGTGATACGATTGGGTAAATTCATGGGGCAACCTCCCTTGCAACGGGTTGTCTTGAAATTTTCGCAGACCCCGCGACTGTTATCCATCTGTACTTCAATAGGGTCGCTCTTCCCAAGAGCCTAAAGGGTTCGAAGCGTGAAGCGCTGTCTGTCATATTCATCCCCCAGTAATCTATGTATACGTTAATCCTTATATATCGTTTTTTAGTATAATATTTCCGCTCACGCCCTGTCAAAAGAAACAAACCTGTCCATCCAATCCTATATGAGCCTGTGGCGGCGTTTATTTAAAATTCGTGAATTGCAGGTCCAGAGAAAGATCCGCTTTGCGAAGCAGCTGCATGATCTGCTGAAGATCGTCCTTGCTTTTTCCGGTTACCCGAATTTGGTCACCTTGAATCTGACTCTTGACCTTCAGCTTGGAATCACGGATCAATATGTTGATTTTTTTCGAATTTTCCTGATCGATTCCTTGCTTTAAGGTCAGGCGCTGACGAACGGTACCCATGGAAGCCGGCTCGATCTTGCCGTACTCCACATTTTTCAGCGACAAGCCCCGTTTCACCATCTTGGTTTGCAAAATATCAATAACGGCGTTGAGTTTGTACTCGTCATCGGATGCAATGACCAGTGCGTCCTTGTCCAGCTTCAAGCTGCTCTTGCTGCCCTTGAAGTCAAAACGGTTCTCGATCTCCCGCTCCGCCTGATTAACCGCATTGCTAAGTTCCTGCATATCCATTTTGGATACGATATCAAATGAGCTTTCTGAAGCCATGGTGAATCCTTCCTTTCATTTGGCGATAATGCTTCTATTATAGGTAAAACCATGAGCCAAGTCTAATCCTATACGAAACCAGCGGGATAAATGTGAACGAAAAAGACTCCGCTTATCGCCAACATCCGGCGAAAACGAAGCCTGCTCCGTCAACTGCTAGCTTTCTCATCATGCACCGGACGGCGGAACATGCTCAGTATACCGAGCAAAATATGCGCCAGTCCAAAACCTAATATGCCATATCCCCAGTCACTTGGAATCAAATAATAGCCCAAGAGGCTGACGATAACGCCTAATCCGAATATAATCCAGTTGACCGTCACGAGAGCATCACCTCTTCCAGGAAGTGCAATAACAGCATGCAGCTGCATGCTGTTATGATGGCCTGGAGGACAGGCAATTATTCGATATCTGTGGTATCCGATGTACCTGTAGTATCTGTAGTTGTACCAGTGGTATCCGTAGTACCCGTGTTATCCATCGTGCTTGCGGAACCGTCAGCAGGCTCCAGCAGGATACGCGACGTTGACTTTCCATCCGTTACGGGCTGGCCGCCAACCGTAATGGTGGTTGCAGCGGAATTCCCTGATTTCACGTAAAGTCCCTGGCTATCCAGGTCAAAGCTGAGAGAATCACCATTTTCAAGCATTTGGAAAGCCAGCTTCTCCCCGGAAGTGTTATAACCGCGATACACTTCTACCCAGCTCTTTCCGTCGCTCGTTGCCACAATCTCAACCTTAACAGACGAACCTGTTACCTTAAATACGGTGTTCTTGCCTTCCGTCCGGTCCTGCGTCACCGTAGTTTCTCCAGGCGTTGTATTTCCCGGTTCGTCGATGTCCGTGCCGTCTGTTTCGTCTGTCGCATCTGTTCCTTCACCGTCTGTACCTTCGTTACCATTACCGGTATCGACCGTGGCGTTGTCGCCGCCTTGCGCTCCGTCACCTGGCGTGGCGGGACCCGTATCGCCCGGGTCTTCCGGCTTTTGCGCTTGATCCGTCTGCGTCTGATCATTATTGCTTACCGGAGGGGCATCCTTAGGTTCATTCGAATTGGTTGCCACCAAATAAATGACAACAACGATCAGAATCGGGAATGTCCACATCAGCAGTGTAGGCAGCCATTTCATGTTCCGTTCGGCTGAAGGTCTGGCGGCACGTTTTTGAATAACCGGTTCCATCGTCGCTTCCGGTTCGGATTTAGGCACATCCTGTTTATGGCCTTCAAGCAGTTCGTCCGGGTCAATCCCCACCGCTTCCGCATAGGTTTTGATGAATGCCCGCACGTAAAAACTGCCGGGAAGTACTTTGTAATCCCCTGCCTCGATGGCTTCCAAGTATCGCTTGCGTATTTTTGTCATTTCCTGCACATCATCAAGGCTCATCCCTTTTTGTAGACGCGCCTCCCTTAATTGCTGTCCCAGTTCGGACATGCCATCACCTCCTACTTTAGAAATTCGTGGTCAAAGTCAAAACAATATTATAAATCGTCACTATAAGAGCCCGTGAACGTATCATAAACGATTTCCTCTTCCGGATTGTTTCGCAATTCGATTATAATGTCGAAATCCTCATAGGAATATTCGGATTCGCGAACAAAAATATCCGGATGCTCGATCACCTTCGTGCTCTCCATCCCCATGATATCCTGCAGAAGCTGATAGTGACGTTCGTTGGATCGAATCGTGCTCACAATGCCGTCGATGATGAAAACATTGTTCGAATTCATCTCGTCCTCGGATAGTTGACTCCGTATCGTTTGACGGAGTAGCGTCGAGGAAACAAAGGTCCAGCGCTTCATCGCGCAGACGCTGCCGGCGATAATGGACTCGGTTTTGCCGACGCGGGGCATTCCGCGAAGACCGATAACCTGATTACCTTCCCTTTTGAACAATTCACCCAAAAAATCAACAAGTAAACCGAGCTCATCACGCGTAAAACGGAACGTTTTACGATCATCCGAGTCCCGGTCAATATATCGTCCATGTCGGACAGCCAAAATATCGACCAGTTTCGGGGGTCTCAAGGCTGTTACCGTAATATTTTTCATTTTGTTTAACATTTTGCCCATCAGGATAATTTTTTCTTCATCATCCGTTTCCAGCAGCATTCCGCGAGTTTGGCCTTCAACCCCGTTAATGGTCAGTATGTTTACTTCGAGCATGCCTAACACGGATGCAATATCGCCGAGCAAACCAGGCCGGTTCTTATGTATCTTGTATTCCATGTACCATTGATTCGATTCCACAAAGACACCTCTTTGCACTTCTTTTCCATCAATATTCGACAAATTCCAGCGAAAATTGCACGCAAAAACAGGTCAAATGAAAAATGGGTCACGTTAATGATATATAAAATAAAAATGAAAGGCAAGTATTAACGATGACATGATAATTACATTCTTTTTTCTTGACAAAAAGCCCCCGTTGGCGGGGGGCTTTTTGCAAGAGGGTTATGCGTTGTTCTTGGCCAGTTTCACCATCAGACGAGCGATAACGTGGCGTTCTTCCTCGTTACCTACATCCCACAATTCTTTCAGTGCCCGGTTAGATGAGTTTTGCGGGTCAACCTTCTCATCGAGAAAATCACCGATCTCATAAGCCAGCTGAGAAATGGTGTCTTCACTCATACCCGCTTTCTCGGCTTGAACGACGCGCTCGCCCAGAAATTTCTTCCAGGAATCAAAGTTTTTGATTACGGATGACATGAATTAAATCCTCCTTTTGCGTGGTGGCAATTCAGATTTAAAGTAACAATAGTAATATGTCCCCGTAACCAATCCCTTATGAGTGGTGAATTGCACCACGAATGTCCATCAGGTCACCCAACCGCCATTCGGGCTGATCACTTGCCCGGTAATGTAGCCCGACTCGGGCAGCGCCAGAAAATACACCAGGGATGAAATCTCATCCGGCTGAGCCAATCTGCCGACCGGAATTTCATCCTCCAGCATGCGGATCTCATCCGATTCCAGATGCCCCAGCATGGACGTATCCACCGCGCCGGGCGCAACGGCGTTCACCGTCACGCCTGATGGGGCAAGCTCCTTTGCAAGGGCCTTCGTAAAAGCGTTAACGCCGCCCTTGCTTGTTGAATACAATACTTCGCAGGAGGCACCCGATAATCCCCAGATCGAGGACACATTGATAATCCTGCCAAATCGCTGGGAGATCATACGCCCCATGAACGCCTGGGAACACAGAAACATCCCTCGCAGGTTAATGGACATCAAAGTGTCCCACTCCTCCTCCGTCACGTCGGACAGGAGCCCGTAATGGGATACCCCGGCGTTGTTAACCAGGATATCCGGCTCCATATCATGACTCTGAAGCTTCTCTTTCATGCGCAATATTTGCTCTTTGTCGCGAAGGTCCGCGGATACGGTTAACACCTTAGCACCATAGGCCATACAGCGGCGGGCAACTTCATTGGCCGCTTCATGCGAATTCATGTAATGGATAACGACATTCATGCGTACCGAAGCAAAACGCTCGGCAACAGCCGCTCCAATCCCTCTGCTGGCACCCGTGATCAGTACCGTCATTTCCCCGATCGGTTTCAATTCTCTTCCCATGTCTTGCTTCATTACGGACTCACAACGATCGATACGGCCAATTGATCCCAGTCGATATGCTCCTGTAGACGGCGGTTTACATCATCTATGGTAATGGATTCATAAACCGGTAGAACCTTGAAGAAATCCGCCCCCCGGAACTGATAGCGAGTGAATTCATGAGCAATATTTTCAGGGGAATTGAGCATGCGCAAGTATCCGCCCATTTTCTTCTTACGGGCACGCTCAAAATCGGATGCCTGGAATCCGGTTGCCTTTAGCTTATCCACCTCAGTGCGGATGCGCTCCAGAAGTTGGTCCGGATCCTTCGTGTCTCCGCCCACCGCAGAGAACGCATACTGGGGTGAACTGTTATATTCATGGCCGAAGCTGTCGGATATCAAATCCTCGTCATACAGTTGCTGATACAATTCCGTACTGGAACCGAACAGGAGGTCCATCATCAGCTTGGTCGTCAAATCTCGGCGCAGCTGCTCCTCTGCCGTTAAACCGACCTTCTTCTCCTTGAAGCCGAACAGGCATTTCGGCAGGGATACGGCCAGCCGGCTCTCTCGCCGCTTCTCTTCAACTCCCTGCGGCTCCGGATCGAATATGCGCTCGATGGAGCCTTGCTTCTCATACGATTTCCCGGCTTGATTCGAACGGATCAGGTTCATCGTTTCAACAGGATCTACGCCGCCCACCACGAACAGCAGCATGTTGCTCGGGTGATAAAACGCATGGTAGCACGTGTACAGATCTTCCTTCGTAATCGTTCCGATGGATTCCACCGTACCGGCAATATCGATGTGCACCGGGTGCACCTTGTACATCGCTTCGATAAGACCGAAGTATACGCGCCAGTCCGGATTGTCCTGGTACATGTTGATCTCCTGCCCGATAATCCCTTTTTCCTTCTCCACGTTCTGATCGGTAAAGTAAGGGTTCTGCACGAAATTGATCAGCGTCTCCAAATTTTCATGGATGTTCTCCGTCGCAGAAAAGAGATACACCGTTTGGTCAAAACTGGTAAAGGCATTCGCCGAGGCGCCGTTCGAGGCAAACTTGGCAAAAATATCGCCTTCCGGCTCCTCAAACATTTTGTGCTCAAGAAAATGCGCAATGCCATCAGGAACGCGAGTTTCAGACTCGCCTTCAACCTTAAAATGGTTATCCACCGAACCATATTTGGTTGCAAAGGTCGCATAGGTTTTCTGGAAGCCGGGTTTAGGCAGCACATACACGTGCAGACCGTTATCCATCACTTCGTAATACAGCGTTTCCTGCAGGTTGTCATAATGAATGCTCTCCACCGGCTATTCCTCCTTTTGACCTTTCAGGAAATAGATCGTATCCAGCGAAAATGCCGAAGCCGCCTGCTTCACATCATCCACTGTAATGCCTTCCACCTGCTGCAGCAGCTCATCCGGCGTACGTTCCCGGCCCGACAGCGTGCGGTTGAAATCATACGCAATCATCTCAAAGGCCGAATCCTGCATTTCCTTAATGACGTTGCGGATCATGGCTTTCGTTTGGGTCATTTCGATATCCGTAATGGCACCCTTGGACATGTCATCGAGCTGCTGTTGAATAATTTGGACAGCCTTCTCGAAATTTTGAACCTCGATGCCGGACTGGATGGTTGCAATTCCTTTATGGCCGTCATAACGGGACGACGCGTAATACGCCAGGCTTTCCTTCTCCCTCACGTTAACGAACAGCTTTGAATGCGGGTAACCGCCCAAAATCCCGTTATACAACAGCGCGGCGGCATACTCATCATCTCCGTAAGTAATGGTACTTCTCAGACCCATGTTGAGTTTGCCTTGATTAATGTCCAGCTTCTCCACGACCGTCTGCGTCCCGCTCGCTGCCGTTCGCGTGGAGGATGGAACATAATCCTTGCTTGCTGTTCTGTTCAGTTTAAAATGCTCCTCTACGAGCTTCTTCACCTCATCCAAACTCGTATCGCCAACCACATACAGATCCAGAACGGATTCATTAAGCCAGTTCTGATAGGACTCATACAAGCCTTCCGGCGTGATACCGTCAAGATCCTTCCGTTCGCCTAACGGATGCAGCCGATACGGTTCGTTCTTGCACATAACCTCGATGCAGCGCTCCGCAGCGTAACGAATCTTATCATTGACGATGGACTCCAGCTTCTTGCGAACCGTGTCTCTCTCGGTCTGTACATAAGATTTGCGGAATGCTCCATTCTCTAACACGGGCTGGGTGAAAGCTTCGCCCAAAAAAGCAAAGGAAGAGCGCAGCAGGCTCTCCGGACTCTTAACAAAAGAGTCATTGATCGTATCCATGCGGAAGTGCACGATCTGATAATCGCCGCGTTTATACACGTCAAATCCAAATCCGGCGCCGTACAGCTGCTCCAGCTGTTCTCGGAAAGCTCGCGTTTCCGGGTAGGAAACGGTCCCTCTGCGCAGCACAAAAGGTGTAAGCGCGGTCGAGGTCACGGTTTCTTCTGCTAACGGACTTCCGGCGTAAAGCGATATCGCAAATGTCTTGAATCGGTTAGTCGGTAATACGTGAATCCGAATTCCTCCGACTGTACCGTGTTCAAATTCCGTTTTCGTCAAGGTCCATATCCCCTTACATCATGGATTGTCGTTGCCAAAATTTACTTCATCGATAACTTTCATTCTAACTCATTGCAAAGTGAAGAAGCAACCGAAGACAGGCCCCGGTTGCTGTTGTTTGCGGCTTACATACAGAAGATATGTTGACCGATGGTTTTGACTTGAGGGCGAGTCCAAATCCATGGCGAGGTGGCCGTTTTCGGATTGAAATAGTACAGGCAGCCTCCTGTCGGATCCCAACCGCTCAGCGCCTGCTGTACTGCTTTCTTCGCCTGCTCGTTCGGTTCAAGCCATATTTGACCGTCGGCTACCGCGGTAAAGGCTCTCGGCTCAAATATAACCCCATGCGGCGTATTCGGGAAGCTTGGTGACTTTACCCGGTTGAGAATAACCGCCGCTACGGCAACCTGGCCTTCGAACGGCTCTCCTCGCGCTTCGCCATACACGGCATTCGCCATGATTCTCAAATCGTTCTCTGAAAGGCCCATTGAATCAGATGAGGCTAAGTTGTTATTGCCGCTTTCATTGTTTGCTGAACCTCCGCCACCACCACCGGCCGCTGCACCGCCTCCACCTTCATGAAGCTTCGGAGCGGTCGGACGGAAATCCTTGGTTGCATTATACAGTTTAAGCTTGACCTTCGGTCCTACGATACCGTCAACCTTCATGCCAAACTCCGATTGGAACCATTTAACGGCTCCTTGGGTTTTGGAGCCAAATACGCTGTCAATTTTCCCATGATAAAAGCCCAGGTGTTTCAGACGGCCTTGCAGCTCATACACATCTTCGCCGGTAGAACCAAATTTGATGGTCTGTTGGCTAAAGGTTGGCAAAGCTTCCTGAAGATTCGAATGATCTGTTTCCAGGCCTCCCTGAGCGAAGACAACGGCAGACAACAGAATCGCAATGCTTATTAGAATCCAGATTCTTGAGTTTTTCATGCTGCGCTCTACCTTTCTCTTGTGGTTTAACAAGCCTCGCTACCGTTATTATGACAAGCCTGCCAGTTTCCTATGCACCTGTTCCCGAGAGGACTGAACGAAGACAGCACACCAGCCCAGCACAAAGAGAGCTGTTCCTCAGAGGAACAGCTCTTGATTATTCGGAATTGATTTAGCGCTCGTCCACGGATTTATCCATATATCCTGCCAAGCTCTACGCACGCCATGACCAACGCCCCAACACCATGAAGGTCATTCTCGCATTGCTGCCTTTCCACATAATGTTTATAATCGCCGACACCTGTACCGATGCAGATCTTGGGCATGACAAGCTGCCCTTGACCATCCATATATACGGCTTGAGCCAGGCCGTTATATCCATGTCTTGCATGGGAAATCAAGGATGAATCCAGATAACCGAGTCGAATCCCTTTGGCCAAGGTATATATGAAGAGACTGGAGCAAGAGGTTTCCAGCCAATTGTCCTCCCGTTCCCCTTTATCTATAACTTGATACCACAGCCCGGTAAGCGGATCCTGATAGCGCACCAACGCCTCGCTTAATTCACGGAGCACAACAGCCAGTTCTTCCCTCGCCGGATGATCCTCAGGCAGTAAATCAAGGAACTCCACGATCGACAGCGCATACCAGCCTAAGGCGCGTCCCCAAAATTCCGGGGATTGCCCGCTAACCGGATCAGCCCAAGGCATCGTCCTGCTCTCGTCCCAGGCATGATAAAATAACCCGGTTGCCTGATCCTTCGTATGGGAGCGCATCAGCCTCTCCTGGAACAGCACGTCATCAAATAAATCCGGTTTATTATACTGCTGCGCATATTTCATCGTGAACACGCCACCCATATACAAGCCGTCCAGCCACATCTGGTAAGGGTAGCGATCCTTATGCCAGTATCCTCCATCCGTGGTCCGGTTCAACGTAGACAACAGACGGAGCAGTTTATCCGCGGCGGCCCGATACCGATGTTCGGGACATACAGCATCCAGCTCCATCAGGAGCAGCCCCGCTTGAACGGAATCCAGCTCCCCCCGCTCCAGCAGCAGATTCCCGTTGGAATCCACCAGATGATCGACATAACCCTTAATGTAATCCAAAAACTTTGATTCCCCGCTAGATTTCCATAATTGAGACATCCCAACCAGAAATACACCCTGGTGATAATGCCACCGTCCTGCGGGCGGCAGCTGCTCCGGCGAATACATTTCCATGATCGATTGGCAAGCCTTGGTGCCAAGTTCTAGGGGTGACAAGGTCAACTGTTCTTGCTGCTGAATGGGATTGGACATATAGGCTCCTCCTCTTTTTTAAACTCATGTTCCAACAGCTCACGCTATAAAATGACGCCATCCTTAAAAATGGATATTTCCCGGAAGCCATTGCGTTCATTTCTCGTCTGTTCAACGCCGGAGGCTAGTCGGACAATACGATGCATAAGTTCCTCATGAAGCTCATCCATGCTTTTACCTTCCAGCAAAGCACCTGCATTAAAATCAATCCAATGCTTTTTACGAGCGGCCAGTTCGGAATTTGTCGCGATTTTGACGGTGGGAACCGGACCGCCAAACGGCGTTCCCCTCCCCGTCGTGAACAGCACGAGATGGGCCCCCGCTGCAGCCAGGGCCGTAACCGATACAAGGTCGTTGCCTGGCGCTTCGATCAGGTTTAGCCCCGGCTTCGTTGATCTGACGCCGTAACGGAGTACATCGGATACGATGGCATTTCCCCCTTTTTGAGTACACCCCAGCGATTTCTCCTCCAGGGTTGTGATGCCGCCGTCTTTGTTACCGGGAGAAGGATTTTCATAGATTTCCTGTCCGTGCGATACGAAATATTGCTTGAAATTGTTAATGAGCAGCGTAATATCCTGAAACACCTGCTCGTCGGCGGCCCGCTCCATCAGGATCGTTTCAGCTCCGAACATCTCCGGCACCTCGGTCAGAAGAGCAGTACCACCGTGAGCGGTGATGGTGTCCGCTATTCGGCCCGCCAGCGGATTGGCTGTAATGCCCGACAGACCGTCCGACCCGCCGCATTTCAGTCCAATCTTCAGCTTGGACAGAGGAACCGCAGACCGTTTGAAAGTCTCGGCATAATCCACGAGCTCCGAGATGAGGGACAACCCCTCCTCCAATTCATCCTCCATGTCCTGAGCACGCATATACTGGATCCGTTTTCCGTCCTGCTCGCCAATCATGGCCTGCATTTGATCGATCTGGTTGTTCTCGCAGCCGAGCCCGATAATAAGCACGCCTGCCGCATTGCCATGCTGGGCTAGGGACGAGAGCAGACGCTGGGTGTGGCTTAGATCATCTCCAAGCTGCGAGCAGCCGTAGGGATGCGGGAAGTGATAAACCCCATCAATGCCTCTCCCCTGAAACTGCTGGCCAGCCATGCGCGCTAACAGCTCGCAGGTTTTGTTAATGCAGCCGACGGTGTTGATGATCCAAATTTCGTTGCGGATCCCAACCTGACCGCTGGGCCTGATATACCCCTGGAACGTTGGGGACTCCATAACCGTCGGTGATTCCTGAGCCGCTGCTTCTGCACCAGGCTTATACTGATACTCCACTTCACCGGATAGTCCGGTTTTCAAATTATGGGTATGGATCCATCTCCCCGGCAAAATGACTTCCTTCGCCAATCCGATCGAATAGCCGAATTTCAAAACATGGCTTCCCGGCTCTATCAATCGAAGAGCCAACTTGTGACCTTTTGGCACGTTCTCGGTTACCTCGATCGCATGCTCCTTCCCGTTCAGAAGCCCGATGGCATGTTCTCCTGCCGACAACGGACGAAGCGCGATACCGACGTCATCCTTGTGATGAAGTATGACGATGTCGCTCATGTCTCGATCAGCTCCATTTCTTCGATATACCGGCTTACCGCTTCATGAAGATTGGATATCCGGTTCAAATCCTCGCCCCATAAAGCCTGATTGCCAAGAATGGATGCCACAAGCTGACGTATACTCCATTCCCCGTCCTCTACCTTTTGCCACGCTTCATAGAATGTCTTCAGACTGTCCGGATCATCTCTTAACAGCATCTGTTCACCATCAAGACGCGTTCCGTACCACTGCTCTTCTACTTGTTTGACATGATACAGACGGATCAAAGAGGCCAATCCCCGAGTTATGAGGCTTGGGGGGGTATTGTGCGAACTGACATATTCCTTTAAGCTTGGCAAAAGCCTCACCTTGAATTTGGAGATGCTGTTCATGGCAATATCCTGGAGCTTATGCCGAAGAAAAGGATTGCGGAATCGCTCCCACACCGTTTCGGCATAAGCCGTAACCTCTTCCGGCGGGAGAGGCACCAAGGGGGCGATTTCTTGCAGCATTGCGCTGCGAATATCTTCTCCCCATTCCATGCTCTCTGCGATTTCTTTCACTACAGTGAAACCGTGAAGCAAGCCGATGGAAGCCATTAGCGTATGCGTTCCATTCAAGATTCTTACCTTTCTTACCTGGTACGGAGTCAGATCGGACACCCAGCTTACCTGAAGTCCTGCCGACTGCAGAGGCAGCCTGGACTCCAATGAGGGGGCGCCCTCAATAGCCCAGAAATAATAGGGCTCCGCCGTGTTCAACAATCGGTCTTCATAACCCCATTGGTCAAAATAGCGCTCGGCCTCTTCCGGATATCCGGTTACGATCCGGTCCACAAGCGAGTTCAGAAACAGGTTGCATTCCTCAACCCAGCTTCGAAAAGCCGCCGAAAGTCCCCAATCCTCCGCATGCCGCAGCACAATCGATCGCAAGGTATCCCCGTTACGTTCCAGCAGCTCGCATGGGAGGATCATCAGCCCCTTGTCCGGCGAGCCTTCATAACGCTCATAACGCCGATATAAAAGCATGGTCAGCTTAGCGGGGAATGACATCGGCGCTTCCGATGGATTCCAGTCACTAAACTGATAATCGAGACCCGCTTCCGTTGTGTTGGAAACTACGATATCCAGGGAATCCAACTCGGCCACACTCAAGAAATGCTCCCAATCCGCATAGGGGTCAATCATCTCCGAGAACACCGGGATCCATAACGCCTCCTCGATCTTCCTGCCATCCTGCAGGCCACGGGTCAACAAGCCGTAAATCCCTTCCTGCTCTCGAAGCTGCTCCAGCTTGCGTGCTCCCCCAGGTCTTGGCTGACTGACGGCCACGCTCCCTTGGAACTGACCCTGCCGGTTGCATTCATATATCATCCAATCGAAGAATCCTCTTAGAAAATTGCCCTCGCCTATTTGCAGCACTTTAACGGGAAGGTTCAACATATCCAGGTCATGCCGCTGTTGTATCTGTAAAGAATCGCGTCCCACCAACCTCAATGCCCGGCCGCGGTCTGTTTTCGCATCCATCTCTTATCTCCCTTCCGTCCGGCCAAATCGGAAATAGCTCTCGGCGTTGTTGTAACAAATATCCTGGACGATTCCCCCGAGCCATGGCAGATCATCCGGTGCTTCTCCCCGTGTAACCCACTCTCCGAGGAGATTGCAAAGAATCCGCCGAAAATACTCATGACGGGTATAAGACAAGAAACTTCTCGAGTCGGTCAGCATGCCGACAAATCGGCTTAATAATCCCATATTGCCGAGTTTGCTCATCTGGTCGACCATACCGTCTTTGGTATCGTTGAACCACCACGCGGAACCGAACTGGATTTTGCCCGGAATACCGTCGCCTTGAAAACTGCCGATAAGCGCTGCGAGAATATCGTTATCGCTTGGGTTAAGCGAATAAAGAATCGTTCTTGGAAGTGACCGCTCTTGATCAAGCCGATCCATCAGCTTTACGAGCGGTACGGCGATTGGACTATCGTGAATGGAATCATAACCGGTATCCGGACCCAATTGTCGGAACATCCGGGTGTTATTGTTGCGCTGGGCGTTAATATGAAATTGCATGACCCAGCCGAGTCTTGCGTAGATTTGGCCCAGAAAAAGCAGCGTATACGTTTTGAATTGTTCCTCTTCCTTACGGGAAACCCGCTCGCCATTAAGCGCTTTCAGAAATATGTCAGCCGCTTGAGTCTCGGTGACCTCTTGATAGGGCACGTAATCCAGCGCATGATCGGATACAAGACCGCCAACCGAATGAAAAAACTCTGCCCGCTGCTCAAGTGCCTTCAGGAATGCGGAATACTCCGTAATCTCCATCCGGCTTCGGTCCGCCAACAATTTCACCCACGGAAGGAACGTCTCCCGGTTAATCTCCAGTCCCTTGTCCGGACGGAATGACGGGAGCATCTGAAAACCGGCATCCCCTTCCTCCGCCAGCTTGATATGATATTCCAAGCTATCCGTCGGATCATCTGTCGTGCAGACCACTTTTACGCGGCTTGTAACGATCAGTCCCCGTGTGGTCAAATCATTGTCTTGCAGTCTCTTGTTAGCCGCTTCCCATATCTTCGGAGCATTCTGTTCATTAATGATATCCTGAATGCCCAATAGTCTTTGCAGCTCCAGATGAGACCAATGGAACAACGGATTGCCGATCGTCATCGGAACGGTGCGCGTCCAAGCCAAGAAGCGATCATAATCACTCACACCCGGGCCGCCCGTGATGTAGGCCTCTTCTACTCCAGCGGCTCGCATTGCCCGCCATTTGTAGTGATCGCCGTTAATCCACGCTTCGGTCAAGTTCTCAAACCTGTGATTGTCAACGATCATCTGCGGACTCAGATGACAGTGGTAGTCGATGATTGGCATGTCTTTTGCATAATCATGGTATAAGGTGCGTGCAGTCTCGTTATTGAGCAAAAAATGTTCATCCATAAAAGGTCTCATGATAACACCGTCCTCTGTAGATTTACCTCTATGCTACAGCATCATCGGTTGGATTTCTTCACTATTATTGCTAAATTGAGGGCATATTCAACATATCTTGCTTTGTTTTGCTTAATAGAAATTGGTACAATATAACTGAAGGATTAGAATAAACCTGATCATGAATGAATTGAAACGAAGCGGGGGCAGATTATGATATCCAGCGATACCCATACCGTAACCTACGGAGAAGAAGAAGGGGAATTTTATTACCATCGCATTCATCGCACTAAGCCCTTTGAACGAAATAACCATTATCACGGAACCTATGAAATCTACTATTTGGTTACAGGCGAGCGGCATTATTTTATAAAAGAAAAATTGTACACCATCCAGGCGGGAGACCTCATTCTCATCAATAAATTCGACGTTCATAAAACCTCGGGACAAGGCGATCCGGAACATGAACGTATCGTCATTAATTTTAGCGATTCTTTTCTGGGGAAAGGCCATCCCTTGCTGGCATCCGGATTGTTTGGCATGTTTAATCAGGATAGACCACTGCTGCGTTTAACCGTTCCAGAGCAAGCGATCATCATGCAAATTTTGAATACAATGGCCGATGAAATCCGAGAAAGCTCCGCTTCGTACGAGTACATGCTGCAGGTGCTGCTTACGGAGTTACTTATTAAAATCTCTCGGTTAACCCATTCCGCCTCGCTGCCTGCTCACACTTCCATGAATCCGCTCCATCAGAAAATCACGGACGTCGTTAAGTTTATTCACGTCCATTACGCAGACAAAATCACGCTGCAGCAATTAGCCGAAACCTTTTATATCAGCCCGTTCTACCTCTCCCGGATATTCAAAGAAATTACGGGCTTTACGATCATCAATTATTTGAACCTCACCCGTATTCGCGAAGCGCAGCGCCTTCTAACGGATACGGACCTGAAAATCGTCGACATCGCCGAATCCATCGGCTTTGAAAGCCTGACGCATTTTGACCGAACCTTTAAGAAAATCATGAAACTGACGGCAAGCAAATACCGCAAAATGAATAGCATCACGTGAACCAACAAAAAAGGAAGCGAACAACCCAACGGTCCGGTTGTTCGCTTCCTTTGTTTGAAGTTGCGGGATCGTCTCCCTTAACTGATTCGATTCTGCTGTTGCTGATATTGCTCCATGGACATCAGCACTTCCCGCGGTTTGCTTCCCTCATAAGGCCCGATAACCCCGCGTGCCTCCATCGAATCGATGAGACGCGCTGCACGGGTATAACCTACGCGCATTCTCCGCTGCAGCAGGGATACGGACGCTTGTTTAGCTTCCAATACGATAGTCACCGCCTGCTCATACAACTCATCCAATTCTTCTTCGTCCGCGCCGGCGGATTCTTCTATCTCAGGCACCAACGACTCGTCATACTCCGCCTGTCCTTGATCCCGGACAAAATCCACGATATTCTCGACTTCATGATCACTCATGAAAGCTCCCTGGACGCGGATCGGCTTGGAGGAGCCCATCGGCATAAACAGCATATCCCCGCGGCCAAGCAGCTTCTCAGCCCCCGCCATATCCAGAATCGTTCGGGAATCGACCTGCGATGACACGCCAAAGGCAATACGCGACGGAATGTTCGCTTTAATGACCCCGGTAATAACGTCGACTGACGGACGCTGCGTCGCGATGATCAAGTGGATCCCCGCAGCACGGGCCATTTGGGCCAGTCGCGTAATCGCGTCTTCCACATCGTTGGCTGCAACCATCATCAAATCGGCCAGCTCGTCCACGATAACGACGATATACGGTAACACTGCCGGCAAATTATCCTTCATCAGATTGTTGTAGCCCTCAATATTTCGCGTTCCGGATTTGGAGAACAGCTCATACCGCTTCTCCATCTCAACTACGATTTTCTTAAGTGCCAAGGATGCCCGCTTCGGATCGGTTACCACCGGTGCCATCAAATGCGGAATCCCGTTGTAGACATTAAGCTCGACCATCTTCGGATCGACCATCAGGAATTTAACCTCATCCGGCTTCGCTTTATACAGAATGCTGGTAATAATGCCGTTAATGCATACGGATTTACCCGAGCCCGTTGCACCTGCAACAAGAAGATGGGGCATCCGTGCCAGGTTACCGACAATAGTCTGGCCTGAAATATCACGGCCAAATGCAATCGAAAGCTTTGATTCCGCGTCCTGGAACGTCGGCGTCTCCATAACTTCTCGCATCGTAACTATTGAAACTTCGTTGTTCGGCACTTCGATCCCGATGGCTGATTTACCCGGAATCGGGGCTTCCATCCGAATATCCTTCGCCGCAAGCGCAAGTGCAATATCATCGGTCAGATTGACGATCCGACTGACCTTAACCCCGATGTCCGGTTGAATTTCATAGCGGGTTACCGATGGTCCCCGAACAACCTCCAACACCTTGGCCCGAACGCCGAAACTTTCCAGCGTCGCTTCGAGCTTGCGCGCTGTCTGCATGTAATCATTCTGGTCTCCACCCTTACCGCCGTTATTGGGTTTGGATAGCAGCCGGAATGGAGGAAGCTTGTACGGCTTGGGCGGGGGAGCCGGCGGCGCTGCCGGTGCTGCTCCCTCCTGCCCTCCTTTATCCGTAGTAGCAGGTGTAGCTCCACTCAACTCGCCATTTGACGCTTCAAGGCCACCAACGATGGGCTCCGGACTTCGCGCGGTGTCCCCCGGAGATTCCTCCTGTGCCGAAGGTATCACGGCTTCGTGATCATCGTACTCGTCATCCAGACGCCCTTCTTGTTTCACTTGCTCGAAGAAATCGCGAATAATCGGCGATGAAGGCACGGATTCAACTGCAGGAGAGATCACGTCCACTTCCTCCTCCGGTTGAACCGGTCTGTTGAACAGGACGACCTCCTCTTTCTCCTTAGCACCACGTCCGTTACCAACCGTAAATACCGGAGACGCCTCATCCGCAGCATCCGGGGCCTCTTCCACCGCTTCGTCCCGTTTGCCCCCTTTGGAGCCGAACAGCTGGAAGAATTGCGGCGCTTTGCGGCGCGGCAACCTCATGCCCTCCATATCATCCAGATCATCGTCCTCATCCAGATCCTCCGGCAGCTGCACACGTTGTTCCTTTGCGCTTGATTTTGCTGCCGCTCTTGATTTGGTCTGCTGGCTGTTCACTTTTTTCTGAATCCGTTCCCCGGCCTTTACAACCCTCACGCGGAACATCCGCATTAAATCAACATAGGACAGGTTGGTGATCAGCATGAAGCTGATAACCAGCATGACAATCACAATCAATTTAGCCCCTATGCTGCCAAAAAGCATTAACAGAAAGGCAAACTGCAACGCTCCAATGTAACCGCCGCTGATGTCTCTGCCCATGACAGGGTGATGTCCATCATCTGCCCCGGCATGAAGGAGCTCGCCTTGCAAATCACTATGTATCTGGCTCATCGCATTTGACGCATTCAATTGTCCAATCGGGGCCAGCTTCGACTCCAAACCCGCAATACTGCTCATTAAATTGAGCGATAATACCAAGAGAAGGACACCGGTGCGTCTGCTGTTCCAGCGTTTGGGCCATTTTCGGTGAATCATCACCATTAACCCGTAATAGATGCCGATTAGGGGGATGATAAAATAATACTTACCCAGCAGATATCCCGACATCTTGGACAGGGAACGCCCCACCGGTGCTTCTCCGGATAATGCAATGACCGAAAGTGTCATCAATACAATCCCATAAATTTCATACTTCAAAATGGCTGCAAAAGCTGCCTTCTTCTTTCTTTTCCGTTTTGCCAAAAGTGTCACCCCCGAATCCATATTATAGCATAATATTCGGTGGCGTACCTATGTTCTGTTTTCAGCCTTTAGCCTCATTTTCTACAGTCGGAATATAGCGAATCATTGCCCCCGGAGAATAGCGTGGATTCAGATAATCTTGAAGCCCGCAGTCGAGTAAACGGACAATTTTCGCCTGATCCTCTGCCATCGGTTCAACTTCCATCAGTATTCCTTCAACCCGAATTTCCCTGGACGTAACGGCTGCCGTCTCTCCTTGCAGCAAACCGGCCGGATCCAAAGGCATGACGCTGTACCATATCATTGCGTTATCCCCCCAGGGCTTATCGTTTTACGTTCGGCAATCATACTGTTCAACCGGCTTAATGCCTGCCCGATTCCCCCCACTTCGTTCATGAGGCCATACTTGACGGCGTCTGTACCCGAAACAGCGGTACCGATATCCCTGTTCAATTCACCGGTTTTAAACATCAGATCCTTAAACTGTTCCTCTGTTATCCTCGAATGGCTCGTCACAAAACGCACGACACGCTCCTGCATTTTCTCCATGTATTCAAAGGTTTGCGGCACGCCAATGACTAATCCGCTCATGCGTATCGGGTGAATGGTCATCGTCGCGCTCTCCGCGATGATCGAGTGGTCTGCTGCTACAGCGATCGGAACGCCGATACTATGCCCGCCTCCAATAACTACCGTTACGGTCGGTTTGCTGAGTGATGCAATCATCTCGGCAATGGCAAGTCCGGCTTCCACGTCACCGCCAACGGTATTGAGAATGATCAAGAGGCCTTCGATCCGCGGGTTTTGTTCAGCTGCCACGAGCTGTGGAATCATATGCTCGTATTTGGTCGTTTTGTTTTGCGGCGGCAGCACGATATGACCCTCGATTTGTCCAATTATCGTCATGCAGAATACGTTCGATTCCCCGCCGGTCGGAAGCCCCGTCTGTCCCAGCTGCTGTATGGTTTCCGTCACGGCCGCTTTCTTGGCTTCCTCGGTGGGGATAACCTGTGGAGCCTCCGTCTCACCAGTCCATTCTCCTTTTCTGCTGCCGGCCATCCATTGATCGTTGTCCACTGTGCATCCCTGCCTTTATCTTAATGTCTAGCTGCTGCAACCAACACATAGCTAAACCTTAGTATGGCAAATGACGGGACTATTTTATGCTCATCCGATGCATTCAGCATAAGGTCGTCATTGCAAGAAACCACAAAAAAACTTCTACCGAGAGACTCGGAGAAGTTAGATTGTAACCTATAAAAAGCCCCTTTTTCGCGGGAACCGTCCAATTATTACCTGCGAAAAAGGGGCGACTGTGTGCCTGATTTATGTTGTTATCTTGTATCAGACTTCCATAATGATCGGCAAGATCATCGGTCTGCGACGTGTTTGTTCATACAAGAAGCGTCCCAAAGCGTCTTTTACGCTGGTCTTCAGTGACGCCCATTCATTCACGTTTTCACTCATCAGCTTCTGAAGCGTGCTGGAAACGATACGGTTGGCTTCATCCAGAAGCCCTTCGGATTCACGTACGTATACGAATCCACGCGAAATAATATCAGGACCGGATACGATGGAACCGTTTTGCTTGCTCAAGGTAACGACAACGACCAGAATTCCGTCCTGGGACAGAAGCTTGCGATCGCGCAATACGATGTTTCCTACGTCACCAACGCCAAGTCCGTCAATCAGAACATTGCCAGCCGTTACTTTGCCGGCTTTGCGGGCCGAGCCGCCTTGAATTTCCACAATTTCACCGATATCAGTAATAAAGATGTTATCGGGATCAACACCAACGGACTCTGCTAGCAGAGCGTGACGGCGCTGCATCCGGTATTCGCCATGGACAGGGATGAAAAATTGCGGTTTCATCAAATTCAGCATCAGCTTGAGTTCTTCCTGGCTGCCGTGACCCGATACGTGGACACCCGAATTGGATCCACTATAAATCACGTCTGCTCCAAGACGGAACAACTCATCGATCGTACGGCCGACATATTTTTCATTACCTGGAACCGGCGTCGCTGCAATGATAACCGTATCCCCTGGCAGAATATCCACCTTGCGGTGAGTGGAACGTGCCATGCGTGTGAGCGCTGACATCGGCTCTCCTTGACTGCCTGTACACAATACGACAACCCTGTCGGCCGCCATTTTGTTAACCTCTTCAGGTTCGATCAGCATGCCGTCCGGAATGTACAAGTATCCAAGCTCAGAGGCAATGGACACCACGTTGACCATGCTCCTGCCGATCACCGTTATTTTGCGGCCCGTGGATTCGGCTGCGTTGACAACCTGTTGGATGCGGTGCACATTGGATGCAAACGTTGCAACAACCACCCGCTGCTCGGCCTTGCGGAAAATATCTTCCAGCACGATGCCCACGTTTTTCTCGGAAGGCGTGAAGCCTGGTCTTTCTGCGTTCGTACTGTCTGACAGAAGAGCCAATACTCCCTTGCTTCCGATCTCAGCCATACGCTGCAGATCCGCATATTGGTCATTTACCGGAGTATGGTCGAACTTAAAGTCTCCCGTATGCACAACATTGCCTTCCGGTGTTTCGATACAGATTCCGACGGAATCCGGAATACTGTGATTGGTCTTGAAGAAGGTCGCTTTCAATGTGTTTCCGAGTTGTACTTCCGAATCCGCATGGATCAGAATCCGTTTCGTCTCACCAAGCAAATTCGCTTCTCTGAGCTTGTTTTCCACGAGTCCGAGCGTCAATTTCGTTCCGTATACAGGAACATTCAAGTGTTTCAATACGTAAGGGAGGCCGCCGATATGGTCCTCGTGACCGTGAGTCAGCAAAATCCCTCTCACTTTGTCTCGATTCTCCGTTAAATAGCTAATATCAGGAATAACAATATCAATCCCAAGCATATCTTCTTCTGGGAACTTCAATCCCGCATCCACGACAACGATGTCATTGGCATATTGAATGACATACATGTTCTTCCCGATCTCACCGACGCCGCCCAAGGCAAAAATCGATAGTTTATCGTTGCTTATTTTCTTAGACAAATGTATCTAACCCTCCTATAGTTTTGGACGTCGTACCATTGTTATATTAATTTTCAAAAAAATACCGCACCCAGTCACTTGAATTCATTATACATGATGAAAAAGTGAAAACACAAGTCAACCACCTTCGTGAGCCATAGGATACCCAGAAACAGAAGGGTTTAAAACGAAGAAAGCCACGGCCTTCGTAGAAGGCCGTGGCTTGAGTATGGCGGGTGCGCAGGTTACAGGGAAGACAGCATCTTACGGATAAATGCAGCCTCATTCTCGCTAGGAGAAACGAGCGGCAGGCGGACGCCGCCAACCTGATAGCCCCGCTCATTCAGAGCGAATTTAACCGCCGCCGGGTTCGGAAGCGGGTCAGGACATTCAAACAGGCCTTTGAACAGCGGAAACAAGGATTGATGCAGCTTGGCAGCTTCCTTCACGTTTCCTTCCACATAAGCTTGGATCATATCCTTCATACGGGCGCCAGCGATATGGCTGGCCACGCTTACGATTCCGTAAGCACCAACGGCCAAGGCAGGCAGTGCGGCTGAATCGTCGCCTGAATATACGATAAACCCGTCAGGTGCCCCTGCCGCAATGCCCGTAACCTGGTCAATCGAAGCACATTCCTTGGTCGCAACGATGTTCGGTATTTCAGCCAGACGCAAGGTAGTGGCCGTGCTTAGGCTGATGCCCGTCCGTCCCGGTACGTTGTACAGCATGACAGGCAAGGAAGTAGCCTCAGCGATCGCCTTAAAGTGCTGGTAGAGCCCTTCCTGGTTCGGCTTATTATAATACGGAGCGACAAGCAAAATACCGTCAACGCCGCAGCTTTCCGCTTTTTTCGTCAATTCTGCAGAATGTGCCGTATCGTTGCTCCCGGTACCTGCGATGATCTTGCTCCGTCCATCCGCCTGCTTCACTGCGAACTTAAACAATTCTAGCTTTTCTTCTTCGCGAAGCGTTGGCGATTCGCCCGTTGTCCCTGCAATAACAAGGGAGTCCGACTTCTGTTCCACAATCAGGTGCTCAATCAATCTCGCAGTCTCGTCCCAATTGATCTCGCCGTTCTGATCAAATGGGGTTACCATAGCCGTAATTAATCTTCCGAAATCCACAATGATTCCTCCTTAAAGCTGTCCCTAACGGGCGAGCTTCCTTCGTAAGTAATCTTATATATTGTATTTCCTATCAAACGTTTAACGAACTGATCATCTCGGGTCTTATCGGTGAAGTTCGAATTTGTGATGCAAAGCGCGCAGCGCTTGAGCCATATCTTCTTTCTTCACAAGCACCCAGATCGTTGTGTTCGAATCTGCCGATTGGAGAATCGGAATATCGTGCTCGCTCAAGGATTCCACGATTTTGGCCATGATGCCCGGAACTCCGTTAATGCCCCCGCCAATGACGGATACCTTCGCACAGCCGGACAAGCTCTTTGGTTTCAAATTCAAGCTCTGCAGCACTTCAATCGCCTTCTCCGAATCGCTGTCAAATACCGTATAAAGGACTCCTGCAGGGGTAACATTAATAAAGTCCACGCTGATGGAATGTTCCGCCATCGATTTGAAAACCTTCAGCTGAAGACCTTCCATTCGATCGCACTCCACTGAGATTTGCGTAATATTGCTTACATAAGCAACTCCCGTCACAAAGCGGTCCACGATTCCGGATTGTATATCTCTGAAACCTTCCGGCTGGGTAACCAGTGTTCCCTCATTATCCGAGAAGGTTGACCTCACTCTGACCGGGATTTGGGATTGCATGGCAATCTCTACCGCTCGAGGGTGAATCACCTTGGCACCTTGATGAGCCATATTGCAAATCTCCGTATAACTTACATAGCTGAGCGGTTTCGCATCTTCCACGATGCGGGGATCCGCCGTAAGAATACCGTTGACATCCGTATAGATATCAACCATTTCGGCGCGAAGCGCGGCTCCAAGCGCGGTAGCTGACGTATCGCTTCCGCCTCTCCCCAGCGTCGTAAAGTCGCCCGAATCGGTCTGTCCTTGGAAACCTGTCACGATAACGACCTGATGAGACTCCAGCTCTTTCAAAACCCGTTCAGGTTTTACGTCCTTAATACGTGCATTTCCGAAGTGATCGTCTGTAAGAAATCCGGCTTGGGCACCCGTCAGCACCGTTGCGGTTATCCCTTCATGCTGAAGCAGACTGCACAGCGTTGTAGCTGAGATAATCTCACCGCAGCAGAGCAGCAAATCCCGCTCTCTGTCTGGAAGCGCGTTTCCATTCTGATCGATCCAGTCCAGAAGAGTATCTGTTGCGTAAGGCTCCCCACGGCGTCCCATAGCCGATACGACTACGACCAATTGGTAGTGGCTAGCCAGTTCGCGCTGGATGTGCCCAATAACATGGGTTCTTGCTTGCGGTGTGGATAATGAGGTGCCGCCGAATTTTTGAACTAAGATGCGCATAAAATATTCCTCCGTTTGTATATGCCCAGGAGACGTAAATTTCGGGCTGACCGACTGAAACGGCCGGCTACTAAGCCTGGCCGTTCCGTTTGTTGACGATGATTTCTGCGATTTGCACGGCATTCCATGCTGCACCCTTCAGGAGATTATCTGAAACGATCCACATGTTAAGTCCACGCTTATGTCCCAGATCGCGGCGAAGCCTTCCTACGAATACATCCGGTTTCCCCACGGCTTCCGTAGCAAGCGGATACGATTGTGCAGCTGGATCGTCAACCAGCGTAACACCGGGTGCATTCGACAGAAGTCGATGAACATCTTCCAGATCATAGTCATTCTTGAATTCAACGTACACGGATTCCGAATGCCCGCTAACGACTGGAATACGAACACAGGTAGCCGTCACTTCGATGGATTCGTCGCCCATAATTTTTTTGGTCTCACGGACCATCTTCATTTCTTCCAAGGTATAACCATTCTCTGTAAATTTATCGATCTGCGGAATCGCGTTAAAGGCGATTTGATGCTTCACAGGCAGCGATCCAACAGGTAAAATATCAGGCTGCACCTTTTGGCCGTCAAGAATCTCTTTGCTCTGGCGCAGCATTTCATCAATGGCTTGATGTCCGGCGCCAGAAACGGCTTGATAGGTTGAAACGATAATGCGGGATATGCCGTATTCGTCATGAAGCGGCTTCAGCGCTGCTACCATCTGAATCGTTGAGCAATTCGGGTTCGCAATAATACCGTTATGTTCATCAATCTTCTCAGGGTTAACTTCCGGCACGACAAGCACTTTATCCGGATCCATGCGGAATGCGTTGGTGTTATCGATGCATACCGCTCCATGGCGTACCGCATGTGGCGCAAGTGCCTTGCTCACATCGCCGCCCGCACTGAACAGCGCGATATCGATTCCTGCAAAACTGTCGGGGGTTGCTTCTTCCACAAGGATCGCTTGACCTTTGAAGTTCAATGCTTTACCGGCAGATCTTGCAGAGGACAACAGCTTTAACTGAGCAATCGGAAAATGACGCGACTCCAACAGCTTGAGAATCTGTTGCCCGACTGCGCCGGTTGCTCCAACAACGGCCACATTATAAAAATGCTCGTTCATCTGGCTAAACTCCCCTTCATGAATGAAACCGCGGCTGTCGCACATTTCTATGCTGCCCTTGTTTTACAAAAGGCTAAATCGCGGTTAATGCGAATATTCTACGATCATCGGCTGCAGCTGTTTCCCTTCCAGAGCCGCATAACATGCTTCCGGGATCAAATCCATTTTGGCGACAAGCGAATTAGGCTTCTGCTGCGGATTATCCTGTCCGTAAGGAACAAAATAAATGTTTTTCGTTACAAGCAGCTTAGCGATATTCGCCGCATTCAGCCCAAGGCCATCATTCGTAGAAATCGCCAGAACCAGCGGTCTGCAATTTCTCATCTGCGCCTTGGCTGCCATTAAAACAGGGCTGTCAGTCATTGCATTGGCCAGCTTGCTGGTCGTGTTTCCCGTGCATGGGGCGATAACCAGAACGTCAAGAAGCTTGGATGGACCTAACGGTTCCGCCTCCACAATTGTAGAAATAATATCATTCCCGGTTATATCTTTCAACTGTTTCTGCCAATTCTCCGATGTGCCGAATCGGGTATCGGTTGTCATGATGGTGCTGGACACAATCGGCACCACATTTGCTCCTCCATCTTTGAACCGCTGGATCTGCGGCATCACTTCTTCAAGCGTGCAGTGCGATCCTGTCAGGGCATAACCCACTGTTATTCCATTCCAATTCATCTACGCATCCCCCCGAATCTTGATTTCTTCAGAAATCAGCTCCACCAGCGTGTTGGCCATAATGATGCCGGCTGTTTTTGGAGCCACGATTCCGGGTAGTCCGGGTGCGAGCATGGCTTTGATACCCCGTTTTTCAGCATAGCGAAAATCGCATCCGCCAGGTGCGGAGGCAAGGTCGATGATGACTGCCTCCCGAGGCATTTTCGAGATGATTTGTGCTGTGACTATCATAGTTGGAATCGTGTTAAAAAGCAAGTCAATATCCGACACATAAGAACCCAGATCCCTTACCAGGAAGGGCTTCCAGCCCATTTCCTCCGCTCTGGCATAGTGCTCCGATTTGCGTACGCCCATCCGAATTTTGGCACCAAGCCCTTGCAGGCTGCGAGCCATGGTGAACCCTGTCCGTCCCATGCCAAGCACCATGCTGGTTGATCCATGAATCGTAAAATCCGTGTTTTGGATCGCCATCATCAGCGCTCCTTCCGCTGTCGGAATGGAATTATAGATGGCTACATCGTCCCTCTCCAAAATCTCTACCAGCTTGATCTTATATTTGTCACATAGCGAGCGTAAATAGGGTTTCGCCATGCCTGTATAGATCACTCCATGTCCGGGCATCGCTGCGATATGTTCCTCCTGCAATCGCAATGGCCCTTCTGAGAACAGCGCGCTGACACGTCCCTCGTCATCACATCCCACGACAGGGAGGATCAGAGCATCGGCATTCGATAACAGCTCTGGCGTGAGCGGCTCGCGAGTCACTCCCTGAAAAGAATCCTGCAATTTCTCAAACCCGGCGATCATGACGGAGGCATCCATCTCAGCGCATTTTCGTATGACCTCAATTTGCCTTGCGTCTCCTCCAACAAAGACGGTCCGGACTCCAGTCAGCATGGAAGGCCTCGCTCCTTTCTTCTAACCAACGTATAAACCATCTTATGCCGCCGCCTATAGGGTGGTGAGCGCATTTCAATTAAACTACCGCCTTAACGCAATAAATACCGCTATGAAGGACGAAGCCGGATCCGGATCCATTTAGCGTGAACGCTGACGCAAAAAACACCGCCCGGCTTGGCCGGAGCGGTGTTTTTTTGTAAAACGATGATGATACCGATAACTGTTCCATGATTGGGTTTACTTGCCGGTATGACCGAATCCGCCTGCACCCCGTACGGTGTCGGACAACTCGTCAACTTCCATGAATTCTACTGCCGGAACGGTTTTGAACACCATCTGGGCAATGCGTTCATTACGCTCAATCGCAAAGGGCTCTTGTCCCAAATTCACCAGAAGCACCTTCACTTCCCCGCGATAATCGGCATCAATCGTACCTGGAGAATTCAGGCAGGTAATTCCATGCTTGTAAGCCAGTCCGCTGCGCGGGCGGATTTGAGCTTCAAGCTCGGCTGGCATGGCAATCGCAAAACCGGTCGGGATTAATTGGCGCTCGCCCGGGTTCAAAACCACCGGCTCCGCAACTGCTGCGTGCAGGTCAAAGCCTGCCGCCAGCTCGGACATTTTCACGGGAAGTTTGACATCTTCATTACCTGGCAATCTATTGATTTGAACGTAGTGCAACAAATTCATTCCTCCTAAGTACATTCAGTGCTTTATCTGAAGTTCCAACCATCGCTAGTGCATATGGAGTCCCAAACATACGGTCAAGAACCGCATCGACATCCTTCATGTCCACCTGTTCAATCCGCTTAATGATTTCATCCAGGCTGAAATGACGGCCCAGCATCAGTTCGTTCTTACCCAAGCGATTCATGCGGCTGCTTGTGCTTTCCAAGCTTAGAATGAGACTGCCCTTCAGTTGTTCCTTCCCTTTGCGCAGCTCTTCCTCCGTCATCCCGTTCTGTGCCAGATCATGCAGCATTTCCGTCGTCAGCTGAAGGACTTCCTTGGTCTGCTTGGGCGCTGTACCCGCATAAATGGTGAACATCCCGTTATCTGCGTGTGAACTATGATATGAATATACCGAGTATGCCAGTCCGCGCTTCTCCCGGATTTCCTGAAACAAGCGAGAACTCATGCCGCCGCCAATGGCGTTATTCAACAGGACCATTGCATACTGAAGCTCGTCCCCGATGGAGCAGCCGGGAAACGACATGCAGATATGATTCTGTTCTGTTTTCTTCTTACGGAACTGAACACCGTCCAAAAAGGCGGGCACGGCCAGCGGCTCGGAGCTGCCGTGATTGGCAAAACCGCCAAAATGACGCTCCAATAATTCAATCACATCATTATTGATGTTGCCTGCCAGAGCGATTACCGTATTCTCAATGGTATAGTGTTTATCCATGTAAGCTCTCAGCGCTTGTGAATCCATCGATTCAAGCCGTTCCTTCGTACCCAGAATCGGATAAGCCAGCGGGTGATCGCCGTAAGCCGACAACGACATCAGGTCATGCACCAGATCATCCGGCGTATCCTCATACATCGCGATCTCTTCCAGAATGACGTTCTTCTCTTTGGCTAACTCGCCCGCATCCAGCTTCGAGTTGAAGAACATGTCGGACAGTACGTCAACCGCAATCGGAAAATGCTCATCCAGCACTTTGGCGTAATAACACGTGTATTCCTTAGACGTAAAAGCATTGACGTTGCCGCCGATGGCATCAAATTCCTCAGCAATGGCACGGGCGTCAAAGCGCTCCGTCCCTTTGAACATCATATGCTCTATAAAATGCGTAATCCCGTTAATGTCCTCCGATTCATTGCGGGATCCGGTCTTCACCCAAATACCGAATGAAACCGAACGACTTGTCGGGATTTGCTCCATAACCACTCTTAGGCCGTTAGACAATTGTATTTTTTTCACGAGGGCCCCCCTAACTGTTCCATCCAGGCTCACATTAGCTGATTACCAGCCTCATGCCATCCATTCATTCTATCAAACTTTACCATGCGGCTCAACTTCCTTTCGGCATGATTCGCTCAGGAGAAAGCGTCTGGCTAACGGTTCCTATTTCCAGCCCTTTGGCACGTATTCCGTCAATCATTCCCTTTAACGCCTGGGACGAGGAATCGGTGGGATGCATCAAAATCAGGAAACCCGGCTCCACCTTGGTGGAGATCTTCTGAACGACTGCATCCGGTGCAGGATGCTTCCAATCAACCGTATCGAGTGTCCATAGGACCGTCTTTAATCCCCTTGCCTTGGCGATGGATACGGTCTGCTGATTAAAATCGCCGGAAGGCGGAGCAAACCATTTGTTCTCTACGCCCAAACTTTCTTTGAGCAGATCCTGCGTCTTCGCAATTTCCAGCTCCGCCCGATCCCTGCTGAGACGGCTCATGTTCGGATGCGTATAGGCATGATTCTCCACCTCATGACCTCGTTTCAGAATTTCACCGGCAAGCTCCGGGTTCTTCTTCAACCAGCTCCCATCCAGGAAAAAGGTCGTCTTCACCTTCTCCGCATCCAGCGTGTCCAGCATCGGCACCAGAAATTCATTCCCCCAGGCCACGTTAATCATCAGCGATACCATCGGCTTGTTGGGGTTTCCGCGATAGATTGGTTGATCTCCAAGATCATTCAGCGTTACTTTGGCCGGAATTTGCCGGTACACGAAAGGGATGGCTTCCCCGGCTTTTCGCTTTTTTGACGATGCTGCTTGGTATGTAGCCTCAATATCGATTTCGAGTCCGTTATAACCGGGTATCGCTTTCCACACGGAGTCTACCCTGGCATCCACCGGCTCGATTCGTGACTTCGCTGCCGCGGCTTCGATTTGACTCAATAAATCCAGGTCTACCGCCCTCTCTGAACCGCCAACAAACTGCGCCTCCGGTTTATTCTGCAGTCCCGAAATATATCCCCAGGCCCCGCTGAACACAGCAACAGCCGACACCATTACGGCACCGGTTAGCAGCACGACCATCTTTTTTCCATTCATGGGCATATCCACCCTCCCCTTGAGAAGCTTTGTCCCATTTTATGTAGGTTCAGGTGGAAATATGTACCGTAAAGTGGTGGCGTCATGATTAAAAAAAGAGCCAGAATAATAGGTTCTGCCTCTTTTCCTTCCATCTATATGCTGTTAAACAAACAAAGCGCGGATTAAGACCCGCTCTTGTTTGTTTCTGCAGTCAAAACCGCTTTGCGAGACAGGTTAATCCGCCCTTGCTGGTCGATTTCGGTAACCTTCACGGTAATGACGTCACCGATAGCAACCACGTCCTCAACCTTCGCTACACGCTCAGTCGAGAGCTGGGAGATATGAACTAGCCCGTCTTTGTTAGGCAGGATTTCAACAAATGCACCGAATTTCTCAATCCGTTTTACAGTACCTGTGTAGATTTCGCCAACAGCTACCTCACGCACAATGCCTTCGATAATCGAAAGAGCTTTCTTGTTCATCTCATCGTTGGAGGATGCAATAAACACGCGGCCGTCTTGCTCGATATCGATTTTCACGCCGGTTTCTTCGATGATTTTGTTGATGATCTTGCCGCCGGCACCGATTACATCACGAATTTTGTCCGGATTGATCTGCATCGTAATAATCTTAGGCGCATATTGGGATAACGTTTCTCTTGGCTTTTGAATGGCTTCTGCCATTTTTCCAAGGATATGCATCCGTCCTTCTTTGGCCTGCTGCAGTGCTTCCTGCAAAATCGCGCGGTCAATACCGTCGATCTTGATATCCATCTGAATGGCGGTAACCCCGTCAGGTGTCCCTGCAACCTTAAAGTCCATGTCGCCGAGATGGTCTTCCATCCCTTGAATATCGGTCAAGATGGAAACATGATCTCCGTCTTTGATCAAGCCCATCGCCACGCCGGCTACAGGTGCTTTGATCGGTACCCCTGCATCCATCATAGCAAGCGTGCTTGCACAAATGCTTGCTTGAGAAGTCGAACCGTTCGATTCGATAACTTCAGACACGAGGCGAATCGTGTACGGGAATTCCACTTCATTCGGAATGACCTTCGACAGTGCACGTTCTCCGAGTGCGCCGTGACCAATTTCACGACGGCCTGGAGCGCGAAGCGGACGAGCTTCCCCTACGCTGAACGGCGGGAAGTTGTAATGGTGCATGAAACGCTTGGTCTCTTCCAGATCGATTCCATCGAGAATCTGCACATCACCTAGAGCACCTAGTGTACATACGCTAAGAGCCTGGGTTTGTCCACGTGTAAACAGACCGGAACCATGCGTTCTAGGCAGCAGGCTGGTATCGCAATCGATAGGGCGGATCTCCGACAGACCACGACCGTCCGGACGAACCTTGTCATGCGTGATCAAACGTCGAACTTCTTCCTTCACGATATCGTGAAGCACCTCTTTAACATCCTTCAACAACTCAGGCGTCTCGATATACTTCTCTTCAAATACGGTGTAGGCTTCATCATTGATAGCGTCAATCGCATCCTGGCGAGCATGTTTCTCCTCAATGCGAACCGCTTCAACAAGACGAGCTTCGGCGAAATCGCGAACTTCACGATTCACCGTTTCATTGACCGCATGAAGTTTAACCGCCATTTTCTCTTTACCGCAAGCGGCTACGAGTTCTTCGATCTTGGCTACGATTTTCTTGATTTCCTCATGCCCGAACATGATTGCTTCCAGCATGACTTCCTCAGGAACTTCGTTCGCTTCGGCTTCAACCATCATGATCGCATCTTTGGTGCCAGCGACGACCAGATAGATATCACTTGCTTCCTGCTCGGCAATATTCGGGTTCACCACGAATTTGCCATCAACGCGACCAACCGCTACGCCTCCGATCGGGCCGTTAAAAGGCACATCCGAGATGCTCAAGGCAGCGGAAGTACCGATCATTGCCGCGATTTCCGGCTCGCAATCCTGATCTACGCTCATCACGAGATTCAGAACCTGCACATCATTACGGAAGCCTTCAGGGAACAACGGACGAATCGGACGGTCTGTCAGACGGCTGGCAAGAATTGCTTTCTCGCTTGGTCTGCCTTCGCGTTTGATGAATCCACCCGGAATTTTACCGACTGCGTACAAACGCTCCTCATAGTTGACCGTCAATGGAAAGAAATCCAAATCCTTCGGTTCACTGGAAGCTGTCACTGTACACAGGACTGCCGTTTCGCCGTAACGAACCATCACAGCCGCATTTGCCTGCTTCGCAAGGCGCCCTGTTTCGAACACGAGGGGTCTTCCGCCAAGCTGCATTTCAACACGTGTTTCCATGTAATCCCTCCTCATGGGGATAAATTTTTTTGAAATCTTCTTCTACCATCAGCATGTCTTTTGCAAAACACTGTCCACATTTCCTAACCAGAGCCATCCAAACGGTCGAAATCGCAAACCTATGTACAGGAACAACCCGAACCGTATAGAACATTCTCCGTATAGATTGCCCCTGGTTACCATTGAGCGAAATTTAGCGAACAGACCACGCCTACAATCTATAAAGATCTATATTAAGATAACCCCACAAAGTGGAGTTTAGGCTATGAAGCGTACGCAGTACTTTGTGGGGAAGCTCGATAACGGTAAATTGTACAATACTTAGAAAATAGCCCGGCTGTGCCGCTGTCGTTCCAAGAAGGACAGTGGACAACCAGGCTGTTTTCGGCACATCTTATGGATGATTAGCGACGCAATCCAAGCTTCTCGATCAAAGCACTGTAACGTTTAACATCCTTGTTTTTCAAGTATGCAAGCAACTTACGGCGTTGGCCGACCATTTTCAGCAATCCACGACGGGAATGATGATCCTTCTTGTGAGTACGCAAGTGGTCAGTCAAGTTCGTAATGTTTTCCGTTAGGATAGCGATTTGCACCTCTGGAGATCCTGTATCGGACTCATGAGTTTTGTGCTCGTCAATCAGTTGTTGTTTACGCTCTTGAGTTAATGCCATCCTGTTCACCTCCCTCATTATAATCGCCATTGGCCCAGGTACCGACGGTGAGATCGAACATCCAAGCCAAGGTTAAAATCGCCAAATCTTCAGGCGACCTCTAAGAGTATAGCATACTTTACCTGAAAAAGAAAATCCGTTTGCGAACAATTTGTCCCAGGCCCTTTATTCACTGACTTTCAATATTTTGCGGGCCTCGACGGCATCTCGCTGAATCCATTCCACAAGCTCCTGAACCGATTCGAATTTATGCTCCTTGCGGATATATTGAACGATATCCACCGTCATGATCTGATCATACAGATCCCCTTCAAAATCGAACAGATGGACCTCAAAGATCGGTTCTGTAATCCCTTCGTGGAACGTCGGCTTCACGCCGATGTTCATGACGCCCGGAATCCAATCGTGATGCTTATCCGTGCGAGCACGGACGGCATAGACGCCTAATGCAGGCGCCACGAACGGATCCGTCAATTCCAGATTCGCAGTAGGAAACCCGATCTTTCTTCCCCGCTTCTCCCCATGAATGACCGTGCCGCGGATATGGTAATTCCGTCCGAGCCAGCGGTTTGCATCCGACAGCTGTCCTGTTTTCAAAGCAATCCGTATGGATGAACTTCCTACCTTCTCGCCATCGACCAGGAACGGCGGAACCGTAACAACAGACATTCTGCCTTCGCCGAGTTCCTGAAGTTTGACCGCGTCACCGGCGCCTTTATGGCCGAACCGAAAATCAAATCCGACAACCGCCGTTTGCAGATTCAAGGGTAACAGCATTTCTTCAACAAACGTTTCCGGACTCACCTGGGAGAATTCCTTATTGAACTCGACAACGTACAAAATATCGATGCCCATTGCCTCAAGCAGCTGCTGCTTGTCAGGCTGAGGCGTCAGATATCCCTCATAGCTACCTTTACCAATGACGTCTTTCGGATGAGGATAAAAGGTAATGAGTGCAGCCGGCACTCCATTCTCCCGCGCAATATTAACAGCCGTCGAAAGCACACTGGCATGTCCCAGGTGAAGACCGTCAAACTGGCCGATTGCAGCTACCTTCGGCTCGGCAGCTTCTCGTACAATATCAGAAGATACAGGATAAGATAAAGAAACAACCCTCATGCTTACTCACCTCCACTCACTAAATCCGGTCGTGCTTAGGAAAATACTTTCACAGGAACGATAGCCCCTGTCTCCTCTTGCCGCTTATAGATTCCCAGAAAGTTTTCCTTTATATCATACAAACGAATAGGCTCCGAGCTGTCAACCGGCGGCTCCACCGCTCTTGAGGACAAGCGCTGTCCTTGCAGGGCAGCATCGGTTTTTTCTTCAGAAACCGTATGTTTCGGCAGATAATCAATCGCTTGATCCACGGGAATAAGCCGGGTGTGAAGCATATCGTCCTTCATGAACTGCTCAATTTGCTCCAGGGTTAAGCACTGCTCCTCCGTGATTCCCGCTGATACTGTGCGTACCAGCTTAACCATGACAGATGGCACGCCGAGCTTCTTCCCGATATCCACGCAAAGCGTGCGGATGTATGTACCTTTGGAGCATAATACGCGGAAAGAAATTTCCGTATAATCCCCTTCAGCATCAAAATCCGTCATTTCGATTTCATGAATCGTTACCGTCCGGCTCTTGCGTTCCACCGTCTTCCCTTCTCTGGCAAGCTCGTATAATCGTTTACCATTGATTTTGACAGCGGAAAACATGGGCGGGATCTGCGGGATCTGGCCTGTAAAAGATTGGAGCGCTTCAAGCGCTTCCTCCCTTGTCACATGAACATCCTCTGCCGTCTCCACTACATTCCCGGTAATATCTTCGGTATCCGTCGAATATCCGAGGCGGAGGACCGCATGATACTCTTTTGGCAGTTCCTGCAGATATTCCACAACTCGTGTGGCTCTACCCAAACATAACGGAAGCACACCCGTTACTTCGGGGTCCAGCGTGCCCGTATGTCCGATTCGCTTCAAACGAACCATTCCCCGAACTTTCGCGACCACATCGTGGGATGTCCAACCTGCCGGCTTGTGAACGGCCAAGATGCCTTCTAATTGTGTCATAGCTTTAATCTCACCTGCTCTATTACTCTAGGGATGATATCATGAAGCGAGCCTTCAATGCTGCAACCGGCTGCCCGTACATGGCCGCCTCCTCCAAATATTTGGGCTAATGCCGCCACATCCACTTTTCCGGCTGAACGCAAACTCGCCTTGACTATTCCGGACTTCAGCGATTTGAACAGAATGCCGACTTCAACTCCCTGAATGTTGCGGGGGTAATTGACAATTCCCTCGAGATCCTCGCTAACGGCGCCGCATAATTCCATAAACTCAGGCGTCACGTATACCCAGGCTATTTTGCCGTCATCCGACAGGCTTAACGTGTTTAACGCTTGAACCAGCACCTTCATCTGTGGAAGCGTCATTTCCTCCAGTAACGTTTCCGCAATTTCGGGTCCATTGACGCCGTAGGACAACAGATCGGAAGCAACACTCATGACCTTGGGCGATGTATTCGAATAACGAAAACCGCCGGTATCCGTTAACAATCCCGTATATATCGCTGTTGCAATATCGGCATCCCAGTTTACTTCAAACAAATTCAGCAAATCATAAAGGATTTCAGCGGTTGCTGCCGCTTCCGGCACGACCAGGTTGACGGCTCCATAACGATCATTCGTTGGATGATGGTCAATATTAACGATGCTTGCATGATCGGCAAATACCTGTTTCGTATAGCCTACTCTAGCAAAATCCGCACAATCCACACAAATGACGTGTGAGAACGTTCTTCCAGGATGCTGTTCAGACAGATTGAGAATGTCTTCTGCATGCCACAACATTTTCATGCGTTTTGGAATGGGCCCCTCATTGATCATCGTGAATTTCTTGCCCAGACATGAGAGAAGCCAGCCCACCGCTAGGGTGGAACTGACTGCATCTCCATCGGGCTGAACATGCGACACAACCAAATAATCATCGTGCTCCAGCAGGTATGACTTCACCTGCTGCAGCTCTTGTTCATAGGTCTGCATTCGCCCTCTCCTTTATAAAAAACGAACTACTCTATTTCTCTTCGCGATCCACGATTTCGGTCAGCAGCTTCTCAATATGGCTGCCGTACGCAATGGAATCATCGAATTTGAAGATCAGCTCCGGCACATGCCGGAGTCGAATCCGCTTGCCCAGCTCGGAGCGGAGAAAACCGCTTGCCTTCTCCAACCCTTTTAAGGAAGCCGCCTTCTGCTCGTCGTCGCCGAGCACGCTCAGGTACACCTTCGCTTGAGACAGGTCATTTGTAACATCAACACCGGTCACTGTAATGAAACCGATTCTTGGGTCTTTCATCTCCGTTTGGATCAGTTGGCTGAGCTCTTTTTTAATCTGCTCGCCTACGCGCCCAGTTCTGATTTTTGCCATGGTCTGATCACCTCATTCGTTAGCGCTCTACCGTCTCCATGATGAAGGCTTCGATTACGTCTCCTTCTTTGACGTCGCTATAGCTTGCCAAGGTAATACCGCACTCATAACCCTGTGCCACTTCTTTAGCGTCATCTTTAAAGCGCTTGAGGGAATCGATCTTGCCTTCATGAACGACAATGCCGTCACGGATCAAGCGAACTTCTGCGTTACGCGCAATTTTACCGGATGTCACCATACATCCTGCAATCGTACCCACTTTGCTCACTTTAAAGGTGTTGCGGACTTCCGCATGACCGATCACGGTTTCTTTGTACTCCGGATCGAGCATCCCCTTCATAGCTTGCTCAATTTCCTCGATTACATTATATATTACACGGTGCAGACGAATATCAACCTTTTCCTGCTCGGCGGTTTGCTTCGCTTGAACGTCCGGACGAACGTTAAAGCCGATAACAATCGCGTTGGAAGCAGCGGCCAAAATAATATCGGATTCCGTGATTGCCCCGGCACCGCTGTGGATAATTTTGACGCGAACGCCTTCCACCTCGATTTTGTTCAAGGAACCTTTCAGCGCCTCAACAGAACCTTGTACGTCACCTTTGATAATCACGTTAAGATCTTTAATCTCACCGTCTTTAATGTGTTGGAACAGATCATCCAGCGTCACACGGGTATTTGTGTTCAACTCGGATTGACGATGGGTAATCGCACGCTTATCAGCGATATTGCGCGCTTTACGCTCATCTTCAAACACCATAAACGGATCGCCGGCGCCTGGAACTTCAGTCAAACCGGTAATTTCAACCGGAGTTGAAGGACCCGCTTCTTTTAATCGACGGCCTTTATCGTTCACCATCGCACGAATACGTCCAAAGCAGTTACCCGCTACGAAGGCGTCGCCCACTTTCAATGTACCATGTTGAACGAGAATGCGTGCTACCGGGCCTCTGCCTTTATCCAGCTCAGCCTCAATAACAGTACCGCGTGCGCGTTTGTCAGGGTTCGCTTTATATTCATTCACTTCTGCTACCAGAAGAATCATTTCAAGCAAGTCTTCCAGACCCATCCGCTGTTTCGCCGAAACGTTAACGAAGATGGTGTCTCCGCCCCACTCTTCAGGCACTAACTCGTATTCCGTCAATTCTTGTTTGACTTTATCCGGGTTAGCATCAGGTTTATCGATTTTGTTTACGGCAACGATGATCGGCAAGCCTGCAGCTTTCGCATGGTTAATCGCCTCGACCGTCTGTGGCATCACGCCGTCGTCAGCCGCAACCACGATGATCGTCATATCCGTTACTTGCGCACCACGGGCACGCATAGCCGTAAACGCTTCGTGGCCTGGCGTATCCAGGAACGTAATCTTCTTGTTATTGATCTCGACCTGATAAGCACCGATATGCTGCGTAATACCGCCAGCTTCTCCACTCGATACATTCGTGGAACGGATCGCATCAAGCAGCGTCGTTTTACCGTGGTCGACGTGACCCATGATGGTAACGACCGGCGGACGATCTTTCAGTTCTTCCGGAGCATCGTTTTCTTCAACGGTCTCAAAACGATCTTCCTCAACCGGAATTTTCACTTCGACTTCAACACCGAATTCGCCAGCGAGCAATAGAATCGTATCGATATCCAGCTCCTGGTTGATGGTGGCCATCACGCCGAGGAAAATCAGCTTCTTGATGACTTCGGAAGCGTCCTTGTGAAGCAGCTTCGCCGTTTCACCGACGGTCATGTTGCCACGGACGATAATTTTCTTCGGCGTGTTGTCGATTTTCTCACGAGGCGGCTGCTGATTGTGTTGATTCCGGCCACGGTTGTTCTTTCCGCCGCGATTGTTGCCACGGAATCCACCTTGACGGTTGTCATCAAAACGCTTGGAGTCTGAACGATTGTTGTTGTTATTGTTGTTTCTGGAACCGCGGTTCTGGCTGTTACCGTTGTTGTTATTGGAGCTTGTGAATCCGCCTCCGGTTCCACCCGGCTTGCTCTGTGGACGTGCTCCGCCTTGGTTGTTGCTGCCCTGCGGACGCGATCCACCTTGATTACTGCCTTGCGGACGTGCTCCGCCTTGACCGCCGCCCTGAGGACGTGATCCGGTCTGCGTGCTGCCGCCTGGTCTCGATGCTTGGCTACGATTGTTCTGCTGGCTTCCTTGTGTGGAGCCAGACGGGTTTCTTCGGGTATCCTGTCCTCCTTGGGGACGCTGGGAACCTGAAGCATTCTGTGTGTTTTGATTCGTTCTACTATTCATACCTACCTGCTTTTCCTGTTGTTTTTTGGGCTGGCTTTGACCTTGTTGTCCTGTTGCTCTCTGTCCTGAATTACGCATACCGTCCTGCCCATTACGGTTGCCTTCTGCACTTACGCTAGCGGAAGTGCCTTCTGTTCTTGCATTGGATACAGTTGCAGCCGCATTGGCTCCGGCAACCGCTGGTTTACGATTCTCGGTTCGGGAAGCGTCACCACTATCCCGCTTGGCTGCTGCATTCGATTTGATATCTTTAAAGAACTGCTCGACCTTGGACACCGTATCGTTTTCCATTACGCTCATATGGTTATTGACCGGAACGTTCAAACGTTTAAGGATCGTGATAATTTCTTTACTGCTCATGTTCAACGATTTAGCATATTCGTATACTCGAAGTTTATTGTCTTTGTTTTCCTGTTTACTCAATATACTCCACCTCCGACATTGTCTCCAGTTTCTTGGAGATCATTTCTGCGAATCCTTGATCCGTAACGGCCAGCACAACCCGCTCGGGTTTACCTACACTTGTGCCCAGACTTTCCCGGTCAAATCCGATTACCAGAGGGATATTGTAAGAACCGCATTTATCGCGGATCTTCTTTGTTGTATTCACTGAGGCGTCACCCGCCAGAATAACCAATTTTGCTTCAGAAGACCGGATGGCTTTGAGCACGATCTCATCCCCGGTAACCACCTTACCTGCCCTCATGGCCAGGCCGAGCTGAGAAAGCGCCCTATTCATCATCGGCAGCACTCTCTTTTGCAGCCAGGAATTCATCTTCCACCTTGATGAAATCCTGTGCCAACTGTTCATAGATCTCAGGCTTCACATGTTGTTTCAACGCGCGATCCAGTGCTTTATTTTTGTGTGCCAGCTTGAAGCAGGAAACTTTACCGCATAAATACGCTCCCCGTCCCGACTTTTTGCCGGTGAGATCGATCAGGACAGCATCCTCGGGAGTCCTAACAATCCGGATAAGCTCTTTCTTCGGCATCATTTCCTGACACGCTACACATTTACGCAGCGGTATCTTTCTCTGTTTCAAGACGACAACCCCCTGTCATTTGGAATTAATCGACAGAGACGGAATCCTGGTGCATTTCACCTGATTGGGACTTCGGTCTGCCAAATTCCTGCTCCGCCTGACTTTCGCTCTTAATATCGATCTTCCAGCCTGTCAGCTTCGCTGCGAGACGAGCATTCTGGCCTTTGATCCCAATCGCAAGCGAGAGTTGATAATCCGGAACGATTACACGCGCCATCTTCTCATCTTCAAATACTTGAACTTCAAGTACTTTGGATGGGCTCAGCGCATTGGCCACGTATTCTTCCACCTGATCGGAATAACGCACGATGTCAATCTTTTCGCCGCGAAGCTCATTGACAATCGTCTGTACGCGCATACCCTTAGGTCCTACACAAGAGCCAACCGGATCGACTTCATCGTTACGGGAAAACACCGCAATTTTGGAGCGGAATCCAGCTTCGCGTGCAACCGAGCGAATTTCAACAACACCGTCAAAGATTTCCGGCACTTCAAGCTCGAACAGGCGCTTCAATAGGCCCGGGTGCGTACGGGACAGCATAATCTGCGGTCCTTTGGTGGTGTTCTCAACCTTGGTAATGTACGCTTTGATCCGGTCGCCATGCTTGAACTTCTCGTTAGGCATAAGCTCGGTAAGCGGCAGAGCCGCTTCGATCTTGCCAAGGTCGATATAGATGTTACGTAAATCTTGACGCTGCAGCGTACCCGTTACGATATCATCTTCCTTGTCAATAAAAGCGCTGTAGATCAGGCCGCGTTCGGCTTCTCTAATGCGCTGGGTAACAACTTGCTTTGCCGTTTGAGCTGCAATCCGTCCAAAATCACGTGGCGTAACTTCGATTTCCGCTATATCTTCAATCTGAAAATGCGGATTGATTTCCCGGGCCGCATGCAGCGAAATTTCAGTCCGCGGATCCAGCACCTCTTCCACAATCAGCTTCCGCGCGAACACCTTGATAACACCCGTATTGCGATTCATGTCTACCCGTACATTTTGCGCCGTGTTGAAATTACGCTTGTAACTCGAGATCAGTGCCGCTTCAATGGCTTCAAACAGCACATCCTTACTGATGCCTTTTTCTCTTTCCAACTCATTCATCGCTTCAATAAAATCCATACTCATTGAAAATCGGTTCCCCCTTTCAAAACTTCCGTTTAAAAAATGATGGCCAATCTGGCACTGGCTACTTTTGCATATGGAATCACGTACTGTTTCTTGACGGTTTGAATGACTAGTTCCTCGTTATCAAAGGATTCCAGCTTGCCTTCAAACTCTTTCAACCCGTTAATCGGCTCGTATACCGTAACAAACACGTTCTTGCCGACTGACTTCGCAACATCCTCTTTTTTCTTCAGGGGACGTTCCGCGCCAGGAGAAGAGACTTCAAGAAAATAAGCTGTCGGGATCGGATCGTTCTCGTCCAGCTTCTGGCTCAGGTATTCACTGATTAAACCGCAATCGTCAATGTCAATGCCGCCGTCTTTATCAACAAACACGCGCAAGAACCAGTTGCTTCCTTCCTTAACGTATTCCACATCTACCAGTTCAAAGCCGTGTTCGTCCAAATACGGCTGCACCATTTCTTCCACAGTCGTTTTAATCTTTGATGTGCTCAAAGAACATAACCTCCAAGTTGATTTCCTATATACCAAAGAGTAAAGAGTGGGTTGCCCCACTCTTTACACAACGGTTTTATCTCCATGATTACCAAAAAAATTATAACATAGTCTGGTAATAGTGACAAGTATGACTCCTTGACTGTCAAGGCGTCACGGCCATGAAAGAATGACAAGAATCAGAACAATGACAACTGGTTGCTCTCCGGCAGACCGCGGAAGCATCCCATTTGGGTCAACAGCTCCACGGCGGTTTTGCTTGCCTTCGATTTTTGCTGGAAATCCTCGATGGAGAGGAATTCTCCAAATTCACGCGCGGCCGCAATGTTGCGGGCGGCGTTATCGCCGATTCCCGCAAGCGCAGAGAACGGCGGTATGAGCGAGTTTCCATCCACCTTAAATCGGAGCGCGTCCGATTCATACAGATCGATGTTCTTGAACGTGAAGCCCCTCGCCGTCATCTCCAGCGCCATCTCCAGAATCGGCAGCATCCCTTTTTCTTTCGGGCTTGCTCCGAAGCCGAGCTGCTCGATTTCTTCAATCCGGCGATAAATCGCCTCATAGCCCTGGCAGCATAATTCGATATCGAAATCCTCGGCACGCACCGAGAAGTATGTTGCATAATATTCGATCGGATAATAAAGCTTGAAGTAAGCCGTCCGCACCGCTGAGATAACATACGCGGCGGCGTGGGCTTTCGGGAACATATACTGGATTTTGAGACAGGAATCAATGTACCACTGCGGCACTTTGCATTTCTTCATCTCGTCAATCCATTCCTGTGACAATCCCCGGCCTTTACGTACGCTTTCCGTAATCTTAAACGCGAGGCTTGCGTCCATGCCAGCCTTATATATCAGGAACAACATGATATCGTCGCGGCAACCAATAACGGTTTTGATGTTGCATGTCCCATTCTTGATAAGTTCTTGCGCGTTGCCGAGCCAAACGCCGGTTCCGTGTGACAGACCCGAGATTTGCAACAAGTCGGCAAAACTCGACGGCTGCGACTCCACCAGCATCTGACGTACGAATTTGGTACCCATCTCCGGCACGCCGAAGGTGGCCACCGGCGAGCGTATTTGCTCCGGCTTGACACCCAGCGCTTCCGTTGAGTTAAACATGCTCATCACTTTCGGATCGTTCATCGGAATGGTCGTTGGATCCACGCCGGTCAAATCCTGGAGCATTCTCATCATCGTCGGATCATCATGCCCGAGAATATCCAGCTTGAGCAGATTCGCTTCAAAGGCGTGATAATCAAAATGCGTCGTTTTCCACTCTGCGTTGACATCGTCCGCGGGGAATTGCACCGGCGTAATTTCTTCCACTTCGATGTAATCCGGCACAACGACAATACCGCCGGGATGCTGGCCTGTGCTCCGCTTGACGCCGGTACAGCCTGATGCCAGCCGATTCAATTCCGCGCCCCGCCAGCGCTTGTTGTTGTGTTCCTCATATTTTTTGGCAAAGCCAAACGCCGTCTTCTCTGCCACGGTGCCGATGGTACCGGCACGGAATACGTTCTCCTCGCCAAACATCTCTTTGGTGAAATTATGGGCATGCGGCTGATATTCACCGGAGAAGTTCAAGTCAATATCGGGAACCTTGTCCCCTTTAAAACCCAGGAAGGTTTCGAATGGTATATCCTGTCCCTCGCCTTTCATCATGTTTCCGCATTCCGGACAAGCTTTGTCCGGCAAGTCAAATCCACTCGGCACGCTGCCGTCCAGGAACCATTCGCTGTGCTTGCAGTCGCTGTTCAAGCAAATGTAATGGGCGGGAAGCGGGTTAACCTCGGATATGCCGAGAAATGTGGCAACGACGGATGAGCCTACCGAACCCCGTGAACCAACCAAATAGCCGTCCCGGTTCGATTTCTTAACCAGTTTCTCGGAAATCAGATAGTTCGCCGAGAAACCGTATTTAATGATCGGCTCCAGCTCTTTTTCCAACCGGGCCACTACGACTTCCGGCAAGTTCTCGCCATAAATGGACTTGGCCGTGTCGTAGCAGGTGTTGCGGATTTCTTCATCCGCGCCATCCAGAATCGGCGTAAACAGCTTATCCGGGAACAACTCCAACTCTTCAAAGCGGTCGGCCAGCTCGCTGGTGTTCGTCACAACTACCTCATAACATTTGTTCTGTCCCAAAAACTCGAACTCTTCGAGCATCTCTTCCGTAGTCCGAAAATGCGCGTCAGGCTTGCGCATATCCTTGAGCGGGCTGAAACCGGTAATCCCATGGATGGTAATGTCCCGGAACAGCTTATCCCGCGGTTCAAGATAGTGCACGTTTCCTGTGGCGATGACCGGCTTGTTCAGCTTTTCGCCGATGCGCACGACTTTGGAAATTGCGGTTTTGATCTCTTCGGGACTGCCTACCAAGCCTTTGTCCACCAAATGCATATACATCGTCAACGGCTGAATCTCCAAAACATCGTAGAAGTCCGCAATCTCTTCGGCTTCCTCCTCCGTTTTGTTCAGCACCGTTTCGAAGAACTCCCCTTTTTCGCAGCCGGAAAGCACCAGTAACCCGTCTCGCATCTCTTGAAGCTTGGATTTAGGAATACACGGCACTCGCTTGAAATATTCGGTATGCGACATGGAGATCAGCTTGTACAGGTTTTTCTTGCCCGTCATATTCAGAGCATAAATACCGCAGTGGAAAGGACGGGTATTAGACAAATCCGTGCCGACGTAATCATTGAGGCGATCCAGCATCTTGACGCCTTTGGTTTTGTCCACATCGCTAAGGAGCCCGTTCAGGATTCCAGCCAGCGCAATCGTATCGTCAATCGCTCGGTGATGGCTTTCGAGCAGTACCTTATACTTGTCCGCCAATGTGTTGAGACGATGATTCTTAAGTCCCGGATGCACCAGACGCGCAAGCTCCAGCGTATCCAGATAGGGGTTGCCGAGCGTATCCATCCCGGCATTCTTGAGTGCTGCCTGAATAAATCCCATGTCAAATCGAGCGTTGTGAGCCACAAGCACGGCATCCCCGACGAATTCAACAAACTCTTTCAATACCGGCTCCAGTTCAGGAGCATCCTTAACCATATCATCATTGATATTGGTCAATTGCTGAATATGGTATGGAATGCGCTCATGCGGGTTAACGAAAGTGGCGTATCGGCCAATTTCCTTGCCCTCGTTCATCTTAACTGCGGCCAGCTCGATAATCTTGTTCGCGGTGATGGACAAACCTGTGGTTTCAATATCGAACACCACGTAAGTCGCACTGCTCAGTTCAATCGGCTGTGCCTGTTCCACGATATTGACGGCATCATTCACAACGTTGGCCTCGACGCCGTACAACATTTTGATCCCGTGTTTCTTTGCGTTCTTGGCTGCTTCAGGGTAACATTGCACCCCGCCATGATCACTAACGGCAATCGCTTTATGGCCCCAAGCAGCCGCGGTCTTGATGTATCGGTCGATCGGCGTGACTGCGTCCATCGTGCTCATCGTTGTATGCAGATGGAATTCTACCCGTTTCTCGGCTGCATTATCCTTACGAGATGGCGGCGCCGGCACTTCATTGAGATCGGACGGAATCATCACCAGCTCCGGCACCTGCATAAACCGGTCATATTCCACGCGCCCGCGTGCCTTCACCCATTTGCCGTTCTCAAGCAAGCTCAGGACCTTCAAGTCCTCCTTGGTCTTACCAAACATTTTCATTTGCAAGGAATCGCTGAAATCCGTCAGATAGAATGTGAATAACGTACTTCCGTTACGAAGCTCCTTACGATCCAATCCGAAGATGGTCCCCTGAATCGTAATTTTCTTCTCTTCGTCTTGGATTTCCTGAAGCGGAACCGGCTGTTCCTTGATATCATACCCAACCTGCAGCCGAACCGCGCCCTCTTCCTCATCCTCGGCATCCAGCTCAGCTTCCATGCTGCTCATGATCTGCTCGATGACCTCGCGTTCTTCTTCTCGCTTCCTCTGCTCGAACTCCTCGTAAGCCGCCTGACCATTATCGCCGACCTGCATTTTCACGCGCAGCGTCAGATCGAAATATTGCCCGAAAAAGCGGGTAATGGCGGAATCGATCTGTTTCTTGCGGGCAAGCTCCAGCGACATGCCATCCGGCATGGAGAGAAGGACTTGCCCATCTTCCACCTCGTATTTAGCCCTTGTCATCCATCCGTTAACCGAAGGGATTTCCCGATGTGCCCATTCTAGAAACAACCCCCAGTATTCTTGCACGATATCTGCTTCGGGAACGCTGCTTCCGTACCGGAACACAAATTTGATCTTCGCGATGTGCCCCATCTTCTCCTGAATTCTCAGACAAAATGTGCGATAGACCTCAGCTGGAACCAAGGTCTCCTTCAGAACGGTTATTCTCCAGTCCTTGCTGGCCTTGCTTGTCTCAACCTGCTCGATCACACCATCCAAAAAATAGGGTTCCACCAGATTGGCCGGAACTTCTCCCTGCTTGATCAGCAGTTCAAATCGCTTCCTTTTATCTTCTGTTGTGCCCATGGTTCCCTCCCCCTGCATTACATAAAGCTATAAGGAAAACTTCTATCGACGTACACGACCGCGTTAAGCGGATGTAAAAAATAGAATAAAGCTTCCGCCGGCAGCACCCATTCGTCCTGCCCCAAAAAGCAAGAGCGTCCGCCATACTGCCATCCGGAAGCTTACTCCAGATGATGAATCCCGGTTCTGGACGAAGGATTCCTCCCTCACCCAAACTTGCCGGACATTCATATTATCGATTTACTAGTACGCTCTCGCGAACAGCACGGTATGTTTCGCATCTTCACCGCATACGAGACACTTGGTTTTCTTCTCGGCCGGTTCGAACGGAATGTTTCTGCTCGTAGCACCGGTTTCTTGCTTGACAGTATCTTCGCAAGCTTCCGAACCGCACCATCCAGCCAAGGTAAACCCGCGTTTTTCCTCCATGCTGTCCTTCATTTCATCCAGCGTCTCCACGGAATAGAAATGATCCTCACGGAACTGCTTCGCGCGCTCGAACATTTCCTGGTGCACCTGCTCCAGCATATTCTGTACTTCCTGGGTCAGATTCGCTTGCTCTACGATTTTCTTCTCGCCTGTAATACGGGAGACAAGCACGCACACGCCATTCTCCATGTCACGCGGTCCGATCTCCAGACGCACCGGTACTCCGCGCATTTCATACTCATTGAATTTCCAGCCTGGACGCACATCCGGATTGTCGTCAACGCGTACGCGGATGCCTGCGGATTTCAGTTCACGGAACAATTCGTCCGTACGGCCCACAACCGCGTCTCTCGTCTTCGGCGGACCAATTGGAATCATGATCACTTGCGTTGGCGCGACTTTAGGAGGAAGCACCAATCCGCGGTCATCCCCATGGACCATAATCAACGAACCAATGAGACGTGTGCTGACGCCCCAGGATGTCGTGTGAGCGTATTCCAGCGTATTTTCACGATTCAAATATTGGATGTCAAAAGCTTGCGAGAAGTTGGTCCCCATATAATGCGAAGTACCAGCCTGCACAGCTCGTCCGTCTTTCATCATCGCTTCGATCGAGAACGTATCCACGGCGCCAGCGAATTTCTCCGAAGGTGTCTTCTGCCCTTTGATTACCGGAATGGCGAGGTAGTCCTCTACGAATTGCTGATAGATATCCAGCATTTGCATGGTTTCCCCTCTAGCCTCTACTTCCGTTTCGTGCGCGGTATGGCCTTCTTGCCATAGAAACTCACTCGTGCGAAGGAACGGCAGCGTGCGTTTTTCCCAGCGGACCACGTTAGCCCACTGGTTAATCAGCACAGGGAGATCACGATAGGATTGAATCCATTTGGAATACATGTGCCCGAACATCGTTTCGGAAGTCGGACGGATCGCCAGACGTTCCTCCAGCTTCTCTCCAGCTGCTTCCGTGACCCATGGCAGCTCGGGATTAAATCCTTCGACATGCTCCTTCTCTTTTTGGAAAAAGCTCTCGGGAATGAACAGCGGGAAATACGCATTCCGATGGCCCGTTGCCTTAAAGCGGCGATCCAATTCTTCCTGGATATGCTCCCAGATTTCATAACCGTCCGGTTTGAAGACGATGCAGCCTCTGACTGGAGAATAATCCATCAGGTCCGCTTTTTTGATGACATCGATATACCAGCGCGAGAAATCTTCCGCTTGCGGCGTAATCTCCGTCACGAATTGTTTATCCTTCGATTCCTTAGACATATAAATCGTGTGCCTCCCATTAGTAAAACGCACGGTCCAAACCCTGATTAAACGGCTTGACTGCGTTATTGGCGATATGTGTGAACGAGCTGCGGCTGTATAGCCCGCCCTGTATTTATAGTAACTCCACTTGCTAAATATCGTTAATATGAAAATCTGCTAAGAATAGAAAAGGTACGGCTTTTCGTTGCGGCTGGCGCACCGAGCCGTACCCTAGGTTTTTTATCCGTTGATCAAACGCAAAATATCGTTATAGGTTACGGCTATCATTAACAGGAACAGCATCGCAAACCCGACAAAATGAACCATGCCTTCTCTGTTCGGGTCAACTGGCTTGCCCCTTAAAGCTTCGATCCCTAAGAATACGAGCCGGCTTCCATCGAGTGCCGGTATCGGCAGCAGATTGAATATGCCCAGATACAAGCTTAGAATAGCTGCCCAATAGGTGAGCTGTTCGATACCCTGCTTGGCGATTTGCCCCGTTACTTCGAACGTCCGTACAGGACCGCCAAGATCATCCATGGAGAACTTCTGAATCAACTGTCTGAAGCCCTGGAAGATAATATTCGTTGTATCTACCATTGCGGTCCCGGACCCGGCAATTGTCTCCCCAATCCCTGCGGATCGGGTAGGAAGCTCTGGAACAATCCCGACCTTGCCGCCTTCCTGGCCCTCCATCGTCCGCGGAGTTAAGGTCAGATCAAATGATTCCTCACCCCGGCGCACCGTCCATTCCATCGGCTTGTCCTTGGACGCCGCAATCAATTCGATCATCTTCTGATAATCGGCACCAATGGCAGTGCCGTTAATACTCTCGATGATGTCTCCCTCTTTCAGATCGGCTTCATCTGCAGGCATGCCTTTGGTAATCTCGCCAATCTGCACATAGGTTGGGTTCTCAACCGGTATGCCGGCCATTTGAATGTGAAGGGCAAACAGCACGAAGGCCAGAATGAAGTTCATGACAGGACCGGCAAAAATCGCAAGCGCTCTTTGGCCAACAGTTTTACTGCCGAATTGACGGTCTCTCGGTGCGATCTGCGTCTCGACACCTTTGGCTACCGTCAAGGCTTGCGGATGGATTTCGAATTGCTGGAATTCACCATCCACATCTAGCCTAACCGACAAACGGTCCACCATATCCATAAACTGGACTTCGCCGCGAATGACATTTTTACGGTTGTCGAGTTGATCCAGATAAATCTTTTTCACTTGATTCTCCGCATTCAATCGAACCGCAATCGTCTGACCGGGCTGAATCTCGACAAGTTCCGGATCTTCCCCGGCCATACGGGCATATCCGCCGAATGGAAGAAGACGAAGCGTAAACTGCGTTTCATGGCGTTTATATGAGAACAGCTTTGGACCAAATCCAATCGCGAACTCGCGTACCAAGATTCCGGCACGCCGGGCAAAATAATAGTGACCCCATTCGTGCACGGTAACGATCACAAAAAACATGAGCACCGTTAAAAAAACGACCCGAACCATTTCCAATTCTTTACATCCCCCTTTTCCTCTGAGAACGCAGTATGTCCCTATAGATTATCATTATTCTCCTGTCGTCCACAAGAGAATCACAAGCTGTCCGCTTTTTTTCAAGGGAGATTTCAAAAAAGACTTCAAAACCTATAGTCGGGAAGCTAATTCACGTGAAATCCGATCGCTCTCTTCAATCGTTTCCAGTGCCGGTTCCGGTTCAACATGATGGCTTTGCAGCACTTCCTCAATGATCTCTTCAATTCGCAGAAAAGAGATTTCGGCCCGGAGAAACCGGGCGACGGCAATTTCATTAGCGGCGTTGAATACCGTTGGCGCCGTCCCACCCATTTTACCACATTCATAAGCAAGCCTTAAACAAGGAAAACGTTCAAGGTCCATCTCCCGGAAATGCAGCTTGCCCGCTTCCGCCAAGGATAGCCTTGGCGCAGGCGAAGACCACCGTTCCGGATAGGTCAGCGCATATTGAATCGGAACCCGCATATCCGGGTTGCCGAGCTGGGCAATGATACTCGAGTCGCGGAATTCCACAAAAGAGTGAATGATGCTTTCCGGGTGAAGCAGCACAGAAATATTGTCGTAAGGAATACCATACAACCAATGGGCCTCGATCACCTCAAGCCCTTTGTTGACCATCGTGGCCGAATCAATCGTGATTTTGGCACCCATGGACCAGTTGGGATGTTTAAGCGCATCCTCCACCGTAACGTTGACCAGCTGTTCCCGTGTGTAATCCCGGAATGAGCCTCCTGAAGCCGTCAGCGTGATCCGTTCAATATCTTCATGCCTCTCTCCGTTCAGGCATTGGAATATGGCGGAATGCTCGCTATCGATCGGCAAGAGTTTTACCCCTTTGGCAGCCGCTCGGGCCGTGACCAGATGACCTGCCGTTACCAACGTCTCCTTATTGGCGAGCCCAATAGTCTTCCCTTCATCAATCGCTGCAAGCGTAGAAGACAGCCCCATGCTACCAACCACCGCTGTAACCACCATTTCCGCATCTGTTGCTGCCGCAATCTCGATCAAGCCTTCATGACCATGGAACACCTCGGTTCCGGCAGGAAGGTCATGCCTTATGCTGTCAGCAAGCTCTCTGGTGGCAACGGACACTTTACGCGGAGAAAACTCCTTGACCTGCTGAAGCAGCAGGTCCTTATTACTCCCTGCAGCGAGGCCCTCAATCTGAAAATGTTCCCGGTGTTTCCTCACAACATCCAAAGTCTGGGTACCTATGGAGCCAGTGGAGCCGAGTACGCTGATCTTTTTCATGCAACATCTTTCCTTTCATCAGTAAGGCAGGAGACTCAATATATGTACAAACGGAAATACGACGATCCAACTGTCACATCGATCCAGTATCCCTCCATGGCCCGGCAGCAGTTTGCCCGAATCTTTGATGTCATACACCCGTTTATAGGCGGATTGCACCAAATCCCCGAGTTGACCGATAACAGCGCATGAAAGTCCGATCAGAATCGCTTGTCCAGCCGTCAGGAATCCATCTGAGAAGAATGAAAAGAGCAGAGATGTGAACACGGCGATGACCACACCGCCGAGCGCACCCTCAACCGTTTTGTTCGGACTTATGGAAGGCCACAGTTTATGGCGCCCCATGGCGCGTCCGACAAAATATGCTCCCGCATCACTTGCCCAGATCGAGGCCAGAAGCAGAAAAGTCCAGAATACGCCATGGCCGTCAGGAGCATGTCGTGATTCGGCGATAAAGGAAAATCCGATTCCGATATACGCTGATGCCATAAACAATAAAGAAACCCGTTTGATATCAATTATATTCTTCGTCGTCACGGTCGCCAGTAAAAATAAAAGCAGCAGGAGCCAAAGCACATGTTCCCACGGGATCTGAAAATTCAAATCAAGCGGACCCCATGGAAACACAAGCAACAGTACCCCCGCATATCCAATCCACGCCGTTCCCCCGAACGGTGCCGTATTGGTCATGCGCACAAACTCATAATAACCGATTAGCGCCATCGCCAGAATCAGAAGATGGTACCACAGACCGCCTATGAAACATAATCCTAAAAAGACCGCTCCCGCTATAATTCCGGTAATCAATCGCTGTTTCAAAACGTTCCATCCTCCATCGGCTACGAAAGTCCACCGTAGCGCCTTGTTCTTTGTTGATAATCGGCTACGGCCTCCACCAAATGGTCTTTGGTAAATTCCGGCCAATAGGCATCCGTAAACCATAGCTCACTATACGCGAGCTGCCACAGCATAAAATTACTTAGCCGCAGCTCGCCGCTTGTGCGGATCAGTAAATCCGGATCCGGCAATTCGCCTGTGAGGAGCCGCTGGCCAATCAGTTCCTCTGTAATATCCTCAGGACGAAGAATCCCGTCTCGCACTTCTCGTCCGAGCGCCTTGACACTTTCGGTGATCTCTTTCCGGCTTCCGTAATTGAGCGCAAAGTTAAGCACAAGTCCGTCATTGCCGGCTGTCTTCGCAACTGCTTCTTCCATCGCAGACACGGTATGGGACGGAAGGTCTTCCGGATGCCCCATCATGCGGACCTGGACATTTTTTTCGATCAGCTCTTCCAGCTCGATAGCCAGGAACTCTTGCGGAAGCTTCATCAGAAAATCGACCTCATCCTTCGGACGCGTCCAATTTTCTGTCGAAAAAGCATACATCGTCAATATTTTGATTCCCAAATCATCGGCGGCAATAGCCGCTCTTTTGACAGCCTTCATGCCATTCTGATGGCCAACGATTCGCGGCATTCCGCGCCGTTTCGCCCAGCGTCCATTACCATCCATGATGATGGCCACATGATGTGGGATGTTGTCCGGAGAGAGCTGATGCGTCTGCTGACTGTCCTCCTGATTCAACCACGATCGAACCCGTTTGATCATTCCATTTCCTCCAGGCATCTTTCTGCAAAAAAAGAGACAAACCCCACCATTGACAGGAGGGGCCACAAGTCTCTTATACTTCCATAATCTCTTTTTCTTTAGCAACGAGGACTTTGTCGACTTCTGCGATAAATTTATCCGTCGCTTTTTGGATATCTTCCTGATGTCTCCGGGACTCGTCCTCGGAAATATCTGTTTTCTCCAATTTTTTGATGTCGTCGTTGGCATCACGGCGAATGTTGCGGATGGCCACTTTCGCTTCCTCGCCGAATTTCTTCGTCATTTTCACCAGTTCGGTTCTGCGTTCTTCGGTCAGTGCAGGTACGACGAGACGAATTTGATTACCATCATTCGCCGGCGTCAATCCGATATCCGATTTCATGATCGCTTTCTCGATGTCGGCCAAGGACGACTTGTCCCAAGGCTGGATCATGAGCGTTCTTGAATCCGGCGTGCTGATGTTAGCCAGCTGATTCAGCGGGGTTGGTGCTCCGTAGTATTCAACCGTGATCCGGTCGAGTAGCGCTGGCGCTGCCCGTCCTGCGCGCAGCGTTGCCAGGTCACGCTTCAAAGACAAGATCGCTTTTTCCATGCGTTCTTCTGCATTCTTTTTCACCGATTGCGGCATTAATCTACACTCCCTTTGACGATCGTTCCGATTTTTTCGCCCAGAACGACGCGCTTGATATTACCTTGCTCCGTAATAGCGAAGACGATGAGCGGGATGTTGTTGTCCATACATAACGATGAAGCTGTAGAGTCCATTACCCCAAGGTTTTTGTTCAATACGTCTAGATACGTCAGCTGCTCGTACTTCTCGGCAGTTTCATCCTTAAATGGATCAGCGGAGTACACTCCGTCCACCTTGTTCTTCGCCATGAGAATCACTTCTGCTTCGATTTCCGCTGCGCGAAGCGCTGCAGTCGTATCGGTGGAGAAGTATGGGTTACCCGTTCCTGCCGCAAAAATCACGACACGACCTTTTTCCAAATGCCGAATGGCTCTGCGGCGAATATACGGCTCCGCAATTTGCTGCATTGAGATAGAGGTTTGTACCCGAGTCGGCACATCGATCTGCTCCAAAGCATCCTGAAGAGCCAAAGAGTTCATTACCGTAGCCAGCATTCCCATATAATCTGCTGTCGCACGGTCTATTCCGTTCGCGCTGCCGGCGATACCGCGCCAGATGTTTCCGCCGCCGCATACGATGGCGACCTCCACACCAAGCTCAACCACCTCGCGAACCTGCTCAGCGATCGATGAGATCGTCTCAGCATCAATACCATATCCATTCTGCCCTGAAAGGGATTCCCCACTGACTTTCAATATCACTCGTTTATATACTGGCTGTTCCAAATGATAACCCTCCACTTTAAGACGGCGCCTAAGTATACGACGCCCGTTTGAAAAACGACAGACAGACACACCGGCACTGCTTGACGGTTTATAAAAATCGGGTAAAAACATCCGTCCCAAGTAGAAACTTCTGGTCGTCTAATCAAGACTAAAGTCCATTCTTTCTTGTGAGATAAGGGTGCCTTACTCCGAATTTACAACAATCTTATCTCTCTTATGCCTTTATATCTCTTAAAAAAGAAGGAACACAGGTGTGTTCCACTCTTTTCTATACCTTATATTAGCCTATTCGGCTTATTTATTCACCTGGGACATAACTTCTTCAACGAAGTTGTCTTGTTTTTTCTCCAAGCCTTCGCCGAGTTCAAAACGTGCAAAACGACGGATGGAGATGTTCTCACCGATCGTGCTGATTTTTTCGTTAAGCAGCGTGTTGATCGTTTTGTCAGGATCTTTGATGAAGGATTGCTCAAGCAAGCAATATTCTTCATAGTATTTGTTGATGCGGCCTTCAACCATTTTCTCAACGATTTTTTCAGGCTTGCCTTCGTTCAGGGCTTGGTTTTTCAAAATCTCTTTTTCTTTTTCAAGCTCTTCAGTTGGCACTTCTTCACGACGAACATATTTTGGGTTAGCAGCCGCAATATGCATAGCGATATCGCGAGCAAACTCTTTAAATTGATCCGTTTTACCTACGAAGTCGGTTTCACAGTTGATTTCAACGAGAACGCCGATCCGTCCGCCGCCGTGAATATAAGACTCTACAACGCCTTCAGTTGCAACACGGCCAGCTTTGTTAGCTGCTGCAGACAAACCTTTTTCGCGAAGTACTGCGATCGCTTTGTCGATATCACCATTTGTTTCATCCAGCGCTTTTTTGCAATCCAGCATGCCCGCGCCTGTTCTTTCGCGAAGTTCTTTTACCGCACTAGCTGTTACTGCCATTAGAATTCCCTCCAAATTGGTATGATGAAGTTTTGCGTTTGGACCTCAAGAAAAACCATCATTCTTTTCTCTCCAAGATTCCAGACCGCATTAAGTAGTTGTTCTTCCCCTGAGATGCCAGGCTCCGGATTCCACAGTAACGCACGTTATCCGTTCTAACATCTTAAAAAAAGGGCAGTGAGAGGTTATACACCTACCAACCACCCTTTTCATTTAATTCATAGTTTATACGTTTAATCCCGATTAAGCAGTTGTTTCTTCGCCTTGGTGAGCTTCAACAACGGCATCGGCCATTTTACCAGTCAACAATTTGACAGCGCGGATCGCGTCATCGTTACCTGGAATTACATAGTCGATTTCATCCGGATCACAGTTCGTATCAACGATACCAACGATTGGGATACCCAATTTGCGAGCTTCCGCTACTGCGATGCGCTCTTTGCGAGGATCGATAACGAACAATGCGCTTGGAAGACCCTTCATGTTCTTGATACCGCCCAAGAATTTTTCAAGACGATCTTTCTCTTTGCGGAGAAGGATAACCTCTTTCTTAGGCAATACTTGGAACGTGCCGTCCTCTTCCCAAGTTTCGAGCTGCTTCAAGCGGTTGATACGCTTTTGGATCGTTTCGAAGTTAGTCAAAGTTCCGCCGAGCCAACGTTGGTTGATGTAGTACATACCGCAACGCTCTGCTTCTTCCTTCACGGAATCCTGAGCTTGTTTTTTCGTGCCGACGAACAGGATTGTACCGTTCTCTCCAGCTACGCTTTTTACGAAGTTGAATGCTTCTTCAACTTTCTTGACCGTTTTTTGCAGGTCGATAATGTAGATACCGTTTCTTTCAGTGAAGATAAATTTATCCATTTTCGGGTTCCAGCGACGAGTCTGGTGACCGAAGTGAACGCCAGCTTCCAAAAGCTGTTTCATGGAAATTACTGCCATCTTCACACACCTCCTAAGTTTGGTTTTTGTGTGTCCCTCCGCCGAGATCATTTTTCATTAAGACTCCCAATCCTGGAAGCACCCTCAACGAAATCACTCTGGCGTGTGTTTTAACACCGTCAATTACTATAACATAACCATGGGCAGGTTGCAATGTCTTTTGTGCACCTAAGCAGGTCCGGCCAATCAGGAAGCTTGAAGAGTTCCTGTAAAGAAAAAAACCTCTCTCAACCGGTGTGCTAGTTGGAGGGTTTTGTCGTGATTTTCGTGATGATCGAATTGTAGTTCTCGCCTGCCGTAAACGAGTATGTACCGCTCAGGATTTTGGTGTTGATTTTATTCTCGGTAGCTTTATTGATGAATGCCTGTTTATTGTCAATGACGCCGGCATCCATAAGGCTGTTTGCTACATCGCTGAGATTGTTTCCTGATGGAATGTTTACTTTAATATGCGCTTCCGCTTTGGCCGGTGTTTTCGGCTGCTCCGGATTTGTCACCCGAGGGGATTCCTGTTTCTTCTCCTCGCCCGGCTCAGGCTTCTTCGGCTGCTCCGGTGCTTCCGGCTTTTCCGTTCCCGTCTTCTGTGCAGGATCGGCTCCTTCGGACTCGCCGCCCTCGCCAAGCTCCTTCTCTTTCCACTGCTCCCCCGTCAACAGCTCGTCTGAATCTTCGACGATCTGCATATCCAAAGCTTCCGCTGCAGCCACCAGCTGCTTCTTCGTTAATTCCTGCGTCTGTGATGCAGTTGTGCCTTGACCGATCCACATCAGCTGAAGCAGCACTGCACCGATTACGAGACCGCTCCCCAGGCCCATCATAAATGTACGGTTCTTGATCACACGGATTCCTCCTGTTTGGCCAACTGGATAATAAGTTGAACTTCGCCTCGCTGAAGACCCGTGGTCTTGGCAATCATATCGATGGACTTTCCTTGCTCATATAGATTAAACAGCTCTGCGTATCTGGATTTGATGGAATGGACAGGAGGCGCCGGTTCCGCTTCGGAGGCCGCTGCAGCTGCTCCCGCAGATAAAGATACGGCCGCTGCGGCTTGCGCCAGCTTCTCTTCCGCCTGTCGAAGACGCGTTTGGGAATCGGTCATCTTCTCCTCCATGGCCAGCATGCGGTGCCGCAAATCACTGACCTGCTCCTGATGTGCTTGCTGCTTGGCATCCAGTTCTTTTTTCATCTGACTAACCAGTTCCACCAACTGTTCGTTCTCGTTTTGGATTTCCGCCATGTATCCTTCAAGCGTGTTCTCCACTTCTTTTACAACCCGCTCGCTGGACACGGTCTCTTCACGGCGTTTCGGCAGCATGAAAGCATACAGCACGGCGGCAATGCCAAGCAGCACGATATATATCCATGGTTTCAAATCCATTAACTCCTTTATGCCTATAAATTATCTAGAGCGAAACATCAAAATTTTTGCCTTTATAGGGATGCTCTGCCGGCTGCTCCACTGTCTCGCTTGATTCTGCCGCTCCCCGGCCTTGTTGCTGCCCGGAGGATTGACGGCTACCGTCATCGCGCACGGCTGTCTCCGCCGTCTCACTCACTTCCGTGCTTCGCTGGGCTTCCGCACGGCTGTTCTTCGTTAATTCACCTGCAAGCAGCGTCTGATCATTCATCGGTCGCTGCTGAGTTTCATTATGCATCTTGCCCGCTTCATTGGTTCTGGGAACCGCAATTTGCATCTCAACCGATTTCAAACTCAATGGAATCACCTCATGATATAGGATCATACCCACAAGCATTTAATACGCATATTTTGACTTACAGGAGCGGCACCATGGTGATATCGCCTTCATGATAGTAAAAAGAAACCCGCTGCGTGGGATCCTTAACAAAGCGGGTATACCGTCCTATGACAATTTTGGCTCCGCCGTAGATCGTCTTTACCACATTCACTCTTGCTTTGCCGGTATCCTCCAGCATCTTCTCGATTTCAAGCATACGGTCCTTGATATCGGCTTGTTCCGCCATGTTTGATTTCTTGGTCGCATTCAGTTTAATCCGCAGCGCTAGCTTGTCTGGCGACAATTGACCCGAGGAAGCCAACTGGTTCAGAAGATAAAGCGCTTTATCGGTTTTATCCATACTTTCTATTGATTGCTTCAATTGTGCTCTAAGATCTGCCAGTTCATTCCGCAGCTCAGGCAGCACGCCGACTTCAACTACGGTAGCCGTCGACATGCTGTTTCCGATCGTTCGGGCAACCACCTTTTCTCCCGCCTGCAAAACACCGCCTACCACTAGGCCCTTCATGCCGTTGCATTCGATATTCTGAACCGCGCGGATGTTGGAATGCATGATGCTCTGCGAGACGAATACGCTAGCGCCGGCAATGACGTTTCCATCCTGGATGAACGAGCTTTTGACATCCTGGCCAGCCTTTACGTAGCCTTTGTTGTACCCGATGATTCCGCCGGATATATCGATCGAACCTTCAGCCTCCAGTTCGGCCCCTTCCACAAAGCCGGTAACTCGAATATCCCCTGCTGCCTTGATTCTGAATCCGGTAAGGACATTGCCGCGAATGACCACGGTACCGACAAAGTCGATATTGCCTATACTGTAGTCAACATCCCCATTAATCTCATATACCGGAAACACATTGATTTTTCCTTTTTCCGTCTTGGTGAGGAGTCCGTCAAGGGCAGCGTACATTGCAGTTTTTTCGGCATTAACAACGACGTTCTTCCCCACCTTGAAATGAGCTTCCTTTCCCGGTTTGCTCGGAATCTCCTCTCCGGTCACCGCAGTTCCGGGGACTCCTGTTGTTGGCGGGATTCGGGTTGCAAGCAGCTGTCCCTTCTTTACATTATTTAAACGAATCACTTCTTTATAATCCACTTTGCCATCTTCGATCTCCAGCGGCTTCAGGTTCGTCTCATTCCCAAAATTAACGGTAAATTCGATTCTGCCGTTCTGTCCGTGCATAGGTTCCGTTCCCATGGCAATCGGCGTTCTACTATATTGATATTCCTCAGCATGATCTGCGATTCGCCGCAACGTATCATGTTGAAGTCCATATCGTACCTGGTGACTTCTCAGAAATTGTTCAAGAGCTTCTACAGAGCAAGAGAAATCCTTCTCCCACTTGGTGAACTGTATATAGGCGACGACCTTGTCATCCGATAGCGTAACGCTAAAGTACTGATCCAATGCATAATCTACAGACAATCCAGGAACCCCCTTCATAAATGGCAAGCGTCAATCGTTTTGCATCAGCAAATCCCGATCTTTATCGAGCGCGCCCCGAAGTCTCAATATCGCTTTGGAATGAAGCTGAGATATTCGTGAAGGTGATAGCGACATCACCTCAGCAATTTCGCTGAGTGATAAATCCTCATAGTATAATAAGGAAACTACGGTCCGCTCTTTCGGGGTTAATTTACCGATACCCTTCATCAGGGCTTCTCGCAGATAAAATTCATGGACCTTGTGATCCGGATTTTTCGCTTTCTCATCAACCAGTAGCGACATTCGGGTTTCAGACTCCTCCTCGCGGATCGGATCCTCCAGAGATGTTAATGTCATGACCGCTACTTCTTGCAGCATGTGCCGGAACTCCTTCTCGGTCACTTCAAGGTAATCACTCATCTCGGAATCACTGACGCTGCGTAAATACTTCTGTTCCAACTGCTGATATGCAGTTTCAATCTTCTTCGCTTTCTCGCGGACAGAACGCGGCACCCAGTCCCCTTGGCGCAGCGAGTCCAGAATAGCCCCACGCACACGCCAAGAAGCATAGGTTTCGAACTGCAGCCCTCGTTTGTAATCAAACTTCTCGATGGCGTCAATCAGACCCATTACCCCATTGCTGGCCAAATCTCCCTTAGAAACGTTCTTTGGAAGACCGATAGCCAAGCGGCTTGAAACATAGTCAACGATGTGCAAATGATATTCGATTAGTTTCTTCTTCGCTTCATGGTCTCCATCTTCCTTCCATGCGCTCCACAAATCCGCATGGTTTAGCACAGAAGCTTTACGTTCGTCCAATTGCCTTCACCCTCCTTATTTTTCCGTAAGGTGACGAACGGCCTTGGCCAGTTCTTCGGGTTCTTTCGTTGAAACCAGCTTAGGAGGATTTAGCGGTACAAAGTCTCCATTTTCTTTGCTGCTGGATTCGGAATGGATTAAATCCATCAATTCCCGATCCTCATCAGGCGTGGATATATCAAGAACAGTCCCTCGGTCTTGCTCCCGCGGCGTGTCGACGTCCCCTTGAACAGCGGCTCGCGGACCCGTAATGGCAGCAAACATCCAATTCAGCAGGAATGCCAGAAGAAACCAAATCGCACATGCAAGGAGCGCCCGATACATGCTGGTCATCCACAGATTGTTACGTATGGAGAATATAAACGTGAACACAAAACCGGCAATTCCAGTCATCAGATAAAAACGGAGTTTTCCCATTAGCTACAATTCCTTTATGCCCTTTTGTACGCTGCGTATTGTAAACTTACCCGTTGCACAGTCCAACTCAACGGTTCTTCCATAATTCCCCCCGGTATCCTCGGCAATTAACGCAATCCCCATCTGCTCGAGTCCAGCCTTGCAAGACTCTACATTACGCGGACCAATGCGCATGGTGTCACCCGAGCCGGCAAAAGCAAACATTTGTGCTCCCCCGGCCATTTTGGCTATCATACGTGCCGGAGACGCACCCAAATTCCTCATCTGATTCAATAGGATCGGAAGAGCCGTATCGGCGTATTTGGCGAGGTTTAGCTGCCCTTCTCTGGCAATCGCTGAAGATGGAAGCATTACATGCGCCATTCCACCAATCTTCGTCACCGGATCATACAACGTCAGTCCCACGCACGAGCCGAGTCCCGTTGTACGCAAAATACCGTTTGGACCTGCGACGTTCAGATCCGCCATGGATACTTTCACTATGCTTTGTTCTTCAATCATGCTCTAAAGGCACTCCTAAAGCTTCGAAAATTTGAGCAAATGATTGTGGATCAGGTATCAGGAAGAACTGGCCTTCCACCTCGTTCTGCCCTTCTAGGAACGTCGTGTTGATTAAGAGGGCATCGTCTCCCATTTCTCCGAACTGCAGCAGTCCATAACTCAAAATGGCACCTGCCATATCCATCGCGAGGGCCGGCACCGTAGGTGTCATGGACAGATTGGTCAAATCAGCGAGCGACGATAAGTACGAACCTGACAATATGTTTCCGATCTCGCATAATGCGGACTGCTCCATCTCGGAGAATTGCTCCTCATCCGACACTTCAAAGCCCGCTAAATTATGTAGCAAATTCTTCCCGGCTTCCGGACTCATAATAAAGAAGAGATTGCCGGGCGCACTGCCTTCCACCCGTAAAAATACGGCAAGAACGAGCTGTTCGCTTCCTCCTACACTTTCGGCGATCTGCTCAAAAGGCAGGAGTTGAACTTTGGGTACAGCCATATCAATAGGTTTGTTAAGCAAGCGGGAGAGGGCGGTTGCCGCATTGCCCGCTCCGATGTTTCCTACTTCCTTCAAAACATCCATTTTGATTTCTTTGCCATGCTTAAACAGCTCCACCGTCTACTCCTCAAGGCCTTCCAGCTGAATAATCTCACTCTTGTTCAACACTTCGGACAAATTCAGCATGACGAGAAGGCGCTCCTCTCCTACCTTCGCGACACCGCGAAGATATTTCGCTTTAATTCCGCCGACCACCTCAGGTGGAGAGTCTATGCTGTCCGTGTTCAGATCGATGACATCACTTGCGGAATCCACGATAAAGCCTACCTGCATGTCATTGACCGCTACGATGATAACCCGCGTTTGATCGGTTGCTTCCACCTCGTCCAATCCAAAACGGCCGCGCAGATTGATTACAGGAATGACGACGCCTCGAAGATTAATAACCCCTTTTACAAAAGCATAAGTCTTCGGAACACGCGTAATGGGCATCATTCGCTCAATGGTTTGAACCTTGTCTACCTCGATGCCGTATTCTTCCTCGCCAAGTTTAAAGACAATAACCTTGATTTCTTCTCCCATGAATAAGTCCTCCTTCAAAATGTGTGGCCTGCCGTGCTTGGTAACAACGCATTATTTGATAAATGCATTTGCGTCGATGATAAGAGCGACTTGTCCATCCCCCAGGATGGTTGCTCCGGATACCCCCTGAATGGCAGGCAGATATTTACCCAGATTTTTAATGACGATTTCACTCTGACCGATAAAATCATCGATGGTGAGTGCCGCCAAACGATCCCCCTTGCGGATCACAACAATCTCTGTTTCTTCTTCCAGCTCTTCATCAAAATCTGGAACTTCAAACAAACGGCTAAGCGAGATGACCGGTATCAGCGATTCACGGAACTGGATCATGCGGCTGCCGTGAACATGTTTGATTTGGCCGCGCTTGATGATGCCCGTTTCAACAATGGAGGAGAGCGGAATCGCGTATTTTTCGGATCCCATCCGAATCAGCATAGCTGCTATGATAGACAACGTTAATGGAAGCTGAACGGAAAAGTTCGTGCCTTTTCCCGGCGTCGAGTAGATGGTGACGTTACCGCCCAGGGCAACGATTTTGGATTTAACAACGTCGAGCCCAACACCTCGGCCGGATACATCCGAAATTTTCTCAGCGGTGCTGAATCCCGGTGCGAAAAGCAGTTGATTGACCTCGTCATCGGTCATGGTCGCTGCTTCGGCCTCCGTCACAACGCCTTTTGCCAGCGCGTTCTTCAGAATTTTGTCACGGTAGATACCGCGTCCATCGTCCTCAATCTCAATGAAGACGTTGTTGCCGCTGTGGAACGCACGCAAATGCACGGTGCCAATCTCCGGCTTACCGGCAGCGATACGGTCGGCAACGGGTTCGACGCCATGATCTGCCGAGTTCCGCAGCAAATGGACCAGCGGATCACCGATCTCATCAATAACCGTACGATCCAGCTCCGTTTCAGCTCCGGTAATAATCAAATCAATTTTTTTGTCCAGGGTCTTGGCGAGGTCCCGCACCATCCTAGGAAAACGGTTGAACACCGTATCCACAGGCACCATGCGCAGTTTCAGGACGATATTCTGCAAATCACTGCTTACGCGGCTCATGTGCTCAACCGTGTCCGTCAGCTCCTGATTCTTGGACTCGCTGGCCAACTGCTCAAGGCGTACCCGGTCAATCAGAAGCTCGCTGAACAGATTCATTAGAACATCGAGCCGTTCAATATCAACCCGGATCGTTCTCGAAGGATTACCTCCCCCAGCATTTCGGGCGGGCGCCTTCGATTCTTTGATAGGCGCTGTAGCTCCCTTGGCTTCCGGTGAAGCTGCAGCTGCTTGAGATGCTTCTGGTGCTTGAGGTTTGACAGCTTCTGCTGTAGCCGCGCTCTCCTGAACCATTTGCTGCAAAGTTTCATGATCAAGCGCCACAACCGTGGTAGTCTCGATCTCCGAAACGCCCAGAATCTGGCTTTCAATATCTTGCGTTTCTCTTTGCGTTATGTAATACAACGAAAATACGCGATCGAATTCACCTTGTTCAATCTCTTGAACGTCCGGATATGTCTTGACGATTTCCCCGGATCTTTCCAGCGTTTCGAATACCATGTAGGCACGAACCGCTTTGAGTTGGCAATCCTCTCGCAATGTCACTTGTATATATAAAACTTTATGTCCTTCCGAAATAGATTGATCAAGCACGGAGAATTGAAACTCATCCAATTCAATTCCCTGGACGGCCGCAACGGAGTTATCCCCTTCGGCAGCTTCCCCAGCAGGCGCAACTCCTTCTCCGCGTACAATGGCCTGCAGGGATGCCACGATAGAGGAAACATCCGCCTTCCCGTCTCCGCCGTTGGTGATATCCTGCACCATCGATTCAAGAGCGTCCAAGCTTTTGAAGAGCGTGTCAAAGATAAAATCCTGCATCTTTAACTTTTCGTTCCGGACAAGATCCAACACGTTTTCCATCTGGTGGGTAAGCGAAGCCAGATCTTCGTAACCCATCGTTGCTGCCATACCCTTCAATGTATGAGCCGATCGGAAAATAATCTGTACGATCCCGATATCGTCCGGGTTGCTTTCTAATTGAAGCATGTTTTCATTTAATGATTGCAGATGATCATTTGACTCATCAATAAACATTGTCAAATATTGATTCATGTCCATTGAGAGACACCTCCTCTTCAAGTTCACTTTCCGTTATTTACAGCTTGAACCATTCTAGGTGCGATATCATGTAGTGGCAGAACATGGCTTACGCATCCGAGCTCAACCGCTGATCTGGGCATCCCGTATACGACGCAGGTTTGCTCGCTTTCCGCGTAGGTGGATGTCACCCCTGTATCGTAAAGCTTCTTCATCATTCTTGCTCCATCGCTTCCCATGCCGGTCATCAGTACCGCATGACGCTTGATCATGGTCAATGGCAGCAAGGATTCGAACAGCACATCTACAGATGGACGGTGACCGTTGCGTGTCTCATCCTCACTGATCCTGATTTGGTAAGCGCCGCTGTTCGAGCGGCAAACCCTCATATGGCTGCCTCCCGGAGCAATGTAGGCTTTGCCCGGTTCCAATACCATCCCTTGTTCAGCTTCCATGACCTCCAACTGGCTGAATGAATTCAGGCGCTGTGCAAGCGATTTGGTAAAACTCGGCGGCATATGTTGGACGATGACAATCGGGGCACGGAAGTTACCGGGAATGGGCTGGAGAAAAGCCTTTAATGCTCTTGGCCCGCCGGTCGAACACCCCACCGCAACCAAATCCGTCAATTCCGTTAATTGCGGTATTTTCGCTTCACGGAGCAGACGACTCTCGTTCTCTGGAGGCGCGGCTGGAACAAAGTCCGCAACAGGCTTGCGTTCTGCTTGTATCCGCCCTGATCCAGCGCGCTCTGCTCCTTCCGCCGCAGTAGATACCCTCTTTTCCACGGTTCGAGATGGCGGGATACGGGGCTCTTCCTTTCGTTTGCTCCGTTGGTCAGTCTGGCGGACCGTCGTTCTCTTCTCGTTCACCTGCGGCTTCTTGATCAGCGTTTTGTCAGAAGGCTTTGGCGAAAGAGGAACCGTTTTGTCCGCACTCCGTCGTCTCTGCTCTTCTTCTTCCCACAATGCCCTCCGCTGTTTAGCCTGCATTGCCGCATTCAGTTGCTTCATTAGTTCTGAACGCACCTGCTCAATATCAAGCGCATTAGAAATGGAAGGCTTTCGTATAAAATCAAATGCTCCTGCCTCAAGGGCAAGGATGGTCTCTTTCATGCCTTGCTCATTAATGCCCGACAACATAATGACCGGGCGGGGGCCTGATTCCATAATCAGCTTCAGAGCATCAAGACCATTCATTTCCGGCATTTCTACATCCAGTGTAATGACATCCGGATTCAATTCCTTTACTTTCCGAACGGCATCAAGCCCGTTGTCAGCTGTTCCAACAACTTGAAAAGATGGGTCACGCTCGATGAAATCGGAAAAGATTTTCCTCATAAATGCGGAATCGTCAACGACGAGCACACGAAAAGGCTTCATAGTTGTCCACCTCAGTTTCCATTAATCCAAGCAAAGAATCATTTCGTACGTTTAAGCCACCGATGCATAAATCCTTTGATTCCCTTCGGAGCTTCAGGCTCTGTGGCAGCAGGGACGGTCATGTAGCGAAGCGCGATCCGTCTGATATCGCTGGAGGCGTCACATCGCGGATACGCTGTTGTAAAGGGGACCTGCCGCTTAACCGCCTGGACAACATGCGTATCATCGGCAATCGAACCAAGCAGCTTGATGTCGATATCCAGGAAACGCTGGGCCGTCAAAATAATTTTGCCCGCTGCTTCCCGCGCCTCCTCTTCATCTCCCACACGATTGACAATCAGGCTGAACGGAACCTGGCATTCCGTGCCGTGCACCACCTTGATTAACGCATAGGCATCTGTGATGGACGTCGGTTCCGGCGTCGTGACGACTAGGCATTCATCAGCAGAAGTAATAAACCTCATATTTTCCTTGGACAATCCAGCTCCCGTGTCAAAAATGATATAGTCCATTTCCGAGGAAATAATTTCAATCTGTGAAATAAAATAATTCATTTCCTCTTCAGACAGGGACATCATGTCAGCCAAACCGGAACCTCCGGCAATGTAAGGAAGCTTGTCCGGTCCCTGTTGAATTACTTCTTCAATGCTCTTCTCCCGGCGAATGAGATGATACAAGCTGTACCGAGAGCTCACGCCCATTAAAACGTCAATGTTTGCCATCCCGATGTCGGCATCAAACACCAATACCTTTTTGCCCATCGATTGTAAAGCCAGCGCAAAATTCAGTGTGAAATTGGATTTCCCAACCCCGCCTTTACCGCTGCTGACCGTAATAATCTTCGCGGTTCTTGGGGTTGTAGGTTTAACGCTGTTCCCTGATTGCTGAGAAGAAACCAGCTGGCGGAGCGATTGAGCTTGATCCGTCATGTGCGAATCTCTCCCAGCAGCAGATGGCATAACCGATCGCTGTCGGCCATCAACAGATCATCCGGCACATTTTGACCATTGGTCATATAGGACAAGCGAAGGTTATGGGCATCAATCAGATTAAATAAGGAGCCGTAGCTGCCGGTCTCATCCATCTTCGTGAAGATGACCTTATCGAGTTCGTATTTGCTGAAATGATCCGCGATTTCGATCATATCGCTGCTCTTGGAGGTCAGGCTGAGCACAAGATAGGTTTCGCTTTGATCTGAATGGGAGAACAGGCTTTGAAGCTCGGAAACGAGCAGCTCGTTCCGATAGTTCCGGCCTGCTGTATCCATCAACACCAAATCACAATCCTGCAGCTTCTGAAGGGCTCGCTGCATATCACCAGGCGATTGCACGACTTCCATCGGCACATTGAGAATGGATGCGTAGGTGCGCAGCTGTTCAACAGCAGAAATCCGATACGTATCGGAAGTGATAAAACCTACCTTGCGTTGGTTACGGAACAGCTGCTCCGCAGCGATCTTCGCGATCGTGGTTGTCTTGCCGACCCCTGTCGGTCCGGCAATATATACAATCCGGGTCTCGGGCTGAACTCCGCCGCCAATACGCCCCTCAAGGAACGCCTCGGCTTGCTTGTGGATCACGTTCTGGAACTCGGCCTCGCTCATCTGCATATGACTGGCTTTCCAGGCTTCTTCAGCGGCAGTGAGCCACTCTTCCGTCAGCTTGGCCGAAAGATCCTGCTTAAGCAGCTGGTCCCGAATGAAATGCAGCGGCTCGGGAAGCTGCTGCGCTTCGAGGTTTTGCCTGGACAATCGCGCAATCCATTCCTTCATTTCCTTAAGCTCTTCAAGGACTCTTTGTTCGGACTCGCTAATTCCCAAACGGGAACTTAATGGCTCCTGCTGTCCTCCACGAGATGACGTAACAGACTTCACTGGTTCAACAGATGCAGCCGTTTCCGCTTGATCGCTTCGCATCGAGGCTTGTGCAGCTGCTGCAGGCTGTTGCACATGACCCACTTCAACCTTATGCCTGTTAACGGCCTCCTCTGAAGCAGCAACCTGGCTAAGAATCTCAGCAAAACGACTATAGTCATCCTCCTGCTGTATGCCGGAGGCTGTAACCGTGTTATTCACGGAACTCGTTGAGGCTTGTGAACCAGGCTTCGAAATTTCAGCCGTTCGTTGATAGGCCTTGGGTACGGCACCAGAAGGTACGGCAGGCGTAACTTTGGACTTCACCGGGGCAGAGCCCTTGGATTTCTCCGCTTGCTCTACCGCCGCGATCACCTCGATCTTCTTGCGGGTAAACATACCCAGGAATCCGCCTACCTTGGTTTCCTTCGTACTCAATATGACAGCGTCCGCACCCAAATCCGTACGAATGTGCTGCATCGCCTCAGGCATCGTGTCGACGATATACCTCTTCACTCTCATAAGTTCACCACTCCGACACTTTGAATTTCGACGTTCGGCTCCAGCTCACTATAAGACAACACGGGAATATCCTGCATGCTTCGTTCAATAACCTGCCTTAAATACATTCTTATGGCCGGCGAGGTAAGCAGAACAGGCTGCTGCCCCATCTGAATGATCCGGTTAACCTGTTCACTGAGCTTCTGAAACACGCTCTGTGTCGATGCCGGGTCCATGGCAAGATAGCTTCCTTGGTCGCTCTGCTGGACGCTTTCGGCGATCTTCTTCTCAAGCTGTGGTCCAACCGTGATGACCCGCATAGCCTCTCCCTCTTGAGCATATTGCTGGGTGATCTGCCGGGAGAGAGCTTGTCTTACATATTCGGTAAGGACATCGGGATCCTTGGAGTAATGTCCGTAATCCGCAAGGGTCTCGAGAATCGTGACCATGTCCCGGATCGAGATTTTTTCTCGGAGCAGCTTAGCCAACACCTTCTGCACCTCTCCAATGGTCAACACGGAAGGAATGAGCTCGTCCACAAGGACCGGATAGCTTTCTCTGATGTTATCAACCAATGCCTTGGTCTCCTGTCGTCCAATCAGCTCATGGGCATGTCTCTTGATCAACTCGGTCAAATGGGTAGCCACAACGGACGGTGGATCGACTACGGTATATCCGGCAAGATCCGCCCGCTCTTTCATGGCTTCATCTATCCAAAGCGCAGGGAGCCCGAAGGCCGGTTCGGTCGTTTCGATCCCCGTTACGGATTCATCCTCATACCCAGGGCTCATGGCGAGGTAGTGATTTAATAATAATTCACCGCCGCCGACAGCATTCCCTTTTATTTTTATGACATATTCATTCGGTTTTAGTTGAATATTGTCGCGAATTCGGATAACCGGTACGACAAGTCCCAGCTCAAGTGCGCATTGTCTCCGAATCATAATGATCCGGTCCAATAAATCTCCACCCTGCTGCGCATCCGCTAGCGGAATCAACCCATACCCGAATTCGAATTCGATCGGATCAACCTGAAGCAGGTTGATCACGCTTTCCGGACTTCGAACCTCTTCGATTTGTTGTTCCTCCTCCATCTGCTCCACCTCGACCTGCTTGCGATCCAGATTGTTCTGCATCCTCCGTGCCGCAATAAATAAGATGAGCGCAATCGGCGCAGTCGTAATCAGGTGAATGGGTGTGAATATACCTAGCAACAGAACGGTACCTGAAACAATGTACAATAGATGAGGGTATGAGAAGAGCTGCCCTGTCAGATCCTCCGCCAGATTCCCTTCGGAAGAAGCTCTTGTAACAATCAGCCCCGCTGCAGTGGAAATCAAAAGCGCCGGAATCTGACTGACCAATCCGTCCCCGATCGTCAGGATGGAGTATGTGCTCATCGCGTCTCCGAATGACATTCCGTGAATCGAGATCCCGATGATAAATCCGCCGATCAAGTTGATCAGCATGATGACAATCGTAGCGATGGCGTCACCTTTTACGAATTTACTTGCACCATCCATAGCCCCGTAAAAGTCGGCTTCCCGCTCGATTTTTCTTCTCCGCTCCCTGGCTTGCTGCTCATTGATCAAACCTGCGTTCAGATCCGCATCGATACTCATCTGTTTACCAGGCATCGCATCGAGCGTAAATCTTGCCGCAACCTCTGCTACCCGCTCCGAGCCTTTGGTAATGACGATGAACTGTACGACAACGAGGATCAAAAAGACGATGAATCCAACCGCAATTTCGCCATTCGCTATCCACTTACCGAACGTGGCTACAACCTCGCCCGCATTAGCTTCCGACAGGATCAGCTTCGTTGTCGAAATGTTAAGCGCTACACGAAACAGTGTCGTGATGAGCAATAAGGAAGGAAAGATGGAGAAATCCAAGGCTTCCTTCGTATTCATTGCCACCAACAGGATAATAAGAGCCAGCGAGATATTGATTATCAGGAGTACATCGAGCAGCCATACCGGGATCGGAAGAATCATCATGAGTACGATGCCAATGACACCCGCAAGGACAGATAGATCTTTTATTTTCACTGCAATGACGCCTCCGGTCCCAAGTTATTTCACTTTACCTTTTAGTTTATATACATAGGCCAGCACTTCCGCTACGGCCTGGAACAGGTCTCCCGGAATCGAATCCCCGATTTCCGACCGTTGGTACAAAGCGCGTGCCAGCGGCTTGTTTTCCATCGTTATAATTCCGTGTTCCTTCGCTATTTCTTTAATCCGCAAGGCCATGAAATCCTGACCCTTCGCAATGATCTGCGGAGCTTCCATCATGGACCCGTCATATTTGATCGCCACTGCAAAGTGGGTTGGGTTCGTGATGATAACGTCGGCATTCGGGACTTCCTGCATCATCCGCTGCAGTGCCATCCGACGCTGGCGTTCCCTGATCTTTCCTTTAATCAGCGGATCGCCCTCCATCTTCTTGTACTCGTCTTTGATGTCCTGTTTGGACATTCGAATGTTCTTTTCGTAATCATATTTCTGATACATGTAATCCAAAACGGCCAGAATGATCAGTCCGATGGCAATCTTAAAACCCAGCGACATGGTGATATCCGCCACGAAATGAAAAATGGTGTCGGGGCCCATCGTCGACAAGGACGATAATCCTTCCCTGGCAGCCCACAAGGTGGTGTACACGAGGTAGCCGATGATGGTCAGTTTAATGACCGATTTCAAAAACTCGACCAAGGAACGCATCGAGAATATGTTCTTGAACCCCTTGATGGGATCGATTTTACTGAACTTCATTTTCAAAGTCTCGCCCGTCAGCATAAACCCGACCTGCAAGTAATTGGTGATCAGCGCAACAACGAACACCGAGATAAACAACGGAGCCAGCAGAAGCAAGATTTGAACTCCATACTCCCCGAATAAATGCATCACATTGTCTTTCGTTACATCCATGGAGAGCCGATTAATATAAATGTCGGTAAACAGTCGAACGGTGCGGTCCCTCATATACCCGCCGAAAATTAACAAGCAAAAGAATGCGGCCAGCAAAACCGATGCACCCGATACCTCCATACTTTTGGCAACTTGGCCTTTCTTACGTGTATCCTGACGTTTCTTCGGTGTGGCTTTCTCCGTCTTTTCGCCAGCGAACAACTGTAAGTCGACCGGATACCGGTATGACATCCGCTTCACCTCCATCCTCCTTAAGTCGGCCCGTCGCCAAGAACGCCGAGTAGCTGCCGGAGTGCTTCAAACATTTTGGCAAACAGATGATCAAATAGGGACACCAGCATGGGCATGAGCAGCATCAGCAGCACGAGTCCAAAGATGATTTTGATGATAATCCCGATAACAAACACATTGAACTGCGGTGCCGTCCTTGCCAGAAAGCCAAGCCCGACATCGGTCAGGAACAGGGCTGCTACCAGCGGAGCGGCCATTTGAAGTGCCAATACAAAAGAGTGCGAGAATGTCCGTACGAGAAAATCCGTCACATTGCCGTCATGAATCTTCCCAAACACATCACCCGTAATCGGAATCCAATCATAGCTGTACATAATCGCGTCCAGCAGATAATGGTGGCCATTCATGCTCAGGAATACCAGTAATGCAAGATAATATTTGAAGTTACCGATTAATGGGGTAGACGTCCCTGTAAAAGGATCGATGACATTAGCCATGCTAAAGCCGATCTGAATGTCAATTAATGCGCCTGCCGTTTGGACGACGGCCATAATAAGATAAGCAGTGAAACCAAGCAGCAGTCCCACCAATACTTCCTGGACAATCAATATGACGTAAGACAGATCTTGCGGAACCGCTTCTCCGAGCCCGAACGAAAAATATACGATCAGGGTAATGATAGCCGAAAGGCCTATTTTGTAAGAAGGAGGTATGCCGCGTGAAGTAAACACTGGCGTTATTACAAAAAAAGCTGTTATTCGACAAAAAATAAGCATGAAAACAGGTAAACTTTGCTGCAACCATTCCATGGACACTCAGCCTATCCGATATATTTGTAGAGATTGTCCAAAATACCGTGGGTAAAATCCACTAACGTCGTTAATATCCAAGGGCCAAACAGCAGTAATGATATAAGAACGATAATAATTTTTGGTACGAAAGCCAGCGTCTGTTCCTGGATTTGTGTTGTCGCTTGAAAAATACTGATGATAAGTCCGACAACCAGTGCGAGAACCAGCATCGGTGCGCTCACCTGGAGCACAATATAAACCGCTTGTCCTGCCAGACCGATAATAAATTCAGCGCTCACGGCGAGTCCCCCTGTATTCGAATTACTTGCCGCTTATTGCTACGTGTTAAAGCTCATCAGCATGGATTTCACTACCAAATACCAGCCGTCTACCAAAACGAAGAGCAAAATCTTGAATGGCAGCGAAATCATAACCGGCGGCAGCATCATCATACCCATCGCCATCAGCACGCTGGCAACCACGATATCGATGACCAGAAACGGAATGAAGATCATAAAGCCCATCTGAAAGCCCGTCTTCAGCTCACTTATGGCAAATGCCGGTACCAAAACCGTTAATGGGATATCCTCGTAAGATTCGGGTTTCTCTGCGCCTGTGTAATTCATGAACAACAATAGATCCTTTTCTCGTGTGTGCGCGAACATGAACTTCTTCATAGGATCTTGAGCCTTATCCAGCGCTTCCGCTTGGGTGATCTCACCTTTCAGATAGGGCTGCAGCGCTACATCATTCATCGAAGACAACGTCGGAGCCATTACGAATAAGGTAAGAAACAGAGCCAGGCCGATCAACACTTGGTTTGGCGGTGTTTGCTGTGTGCCGAGTGAAGTACGGACAAAACCAAGCACGATAACAATCCTTGTAAAACTAGTCATCAGCACCAGTATCGCCGGTGCAATGCTAAGTATGGTAATCAGGAGTATCAAGGACAAGGAGCTTGTCCCCGGTGTGTCTCCTTCATTGCCGATTTGAATATCGATGTTTGGAATCGGATCCGCAAATGCCGTATGGGAAAACAGAAATCCAAACAATATGAAAATCGCGATAGCGTACGAGATCTTTTTATTCATGAATCTTTATGATCCTCCCGCAGCAATTCTTCGACCTTTTCTTTCCGGTTCGGTACGCTGCGCAGCTTGGACTCGAACACTTCATGGAAAGAAGATGCATCGTCCAATTCCATTTCTTCCGGTGGTTTGTCTTTACGGAGTTTTGCCGCCAGTTTCGTTATAAAAGGCGGCAGTGCCCCATTATGTATTCCAGAATCCTGTTCAAATGCAGCCTGGATAAGCGCAACTTCAGCTGGATCAGAAATTTTGTCCACCAACCGGACGTCTTCGCCAACTCCGATCACATAGATGCTGCCCCCAATTTCGACGAGCTGGAGGGATTTGTTAGGGCCCATCCCAACCGCACCCAAAGTACGAATGGAGCGGCCCTGCATCCAGCTCTGATTCTTTCTGCTGAGAAAGCGAATCAGGAACACGATCAACGCAACGATGATGGCAAGTACGATAAAGACATAAAACAACTGTAAATAATACCCGGTAGTACTACTTGAGCCTAATCCATCAGAAGCTGCCATCATCATAAGAAGAATCCTTATACGCCAAGCGTCTTATTGATGGCTTCAATGACTCTGTCCGATTGGAACGGTTTTACGATAAAGTCCTTGGCTCCAGCTTGGATCGCATCAATAACCATCGCTTGTTGGCCCATGGCAGAGCACATAATCACTTTTGCATTCGCATCGACTTTTTTAATCTCTTTCAGCGCGGCGATACCATCCATTTCCGGCATCGTAATATCCATCGTAATCAGATCTGGACGAAGTTCTTTAAATTTCTCGATTGCTTGCGCACCGTCCTGTGCTTCTCCCACAACCTCGAATCCGTTTTTGACCAATATGTCACGGATCATCATTCTCATAAATGCAGCATCGTCCACAATCAGAATTCGGTTAGCCATTGATAAAAATCCTCCCTAAAATGTTTGTGCTATTGTAATTTTTGAATCCGGTCCCATTGGCTCACGATATCCGTCACGCGTACACCAAAGTTCTCATCGATGACAACGACCTCGCCTTTGGCAATCAGTTTGTGATTGACAAGGATGTCTACAGGCTCACCGGCAAGCTTGTCCAGCTCGATGATCGAACCTTGCGACATTTCCAGGATATCCTTAATTTGCTTTTGAGTCCTCCCTAATTCTACGGTGACTTTAAGGGGAATGTCCATCAGTAAGTTCAGATTGTTTTCATCCACCTGGGTGTACGGCGCAGATTGCAGATTAGCGAACTGTACGGGCTGTACATTCACATTGCGATTCGGCATACCGCCGTACTGTTGCGGCTGCGCTTGGTAAGGCATCTGCGGCTGTCCATATGGCATGGATTGCGGGATCGGCCCTCCCTGTCCCTGCATTGGCTGGCTGTAGCCTTGCCCGTAGTCGTATCCTTGGCCCATATCATTGCCATTCACAGGGTTAGCAGGTGCTTGAGCCGGTTCCTGGGTACTGACAGGTGCTTCCACCGCTGGTGCGGCTTCCTGCTTCGCCGCAGGCTGAGGCTCTTCCGTTCCGTTGATAAGCATGTGAACCATATCCTTGGAAAAATGAACGGGAAGCAGCTGCATAATGGTTGAATCAATAAGGTCACCGATAATTATTCGGAATGAAATCTTAATCAGTGTTTCGTCCGGCGGAAGGTTGTTAACCCCTTCTCCTTTTTCCATGTTCAGAATGTCAATGCCTGGCGGCGATATATTGACAAACCGGTTAAAAATCGTCGACATGCTCGTTGCGGAAGAGCCCATCATCTGGTTCATCGCTTCCTGAACGGCACTGATATGAATCTCGTTTAGTTCCTCTTCCACGGGGTTGCCTTCCCCGCCTAACATCAGATCGGCAATGACCTGAGCATCGCGTGTTTTAATGACCAGAGAGTTAATTCCTTCAAATCCATCCACATAAGTAACATGTACCGCTACATGCGGCTTCGGAAATTCTTCCTCAAACTCGCTTCGCTTGATGATCGACACTTTGGGTGTTGTGATATCCACTTTCTTGCCCAGCAAGGTAGACAGAGCGGTTGCAGCACTGCCAAAGGTAATGTTACCAATCTCGCCGAGCGCGTCCTGCTCTAAAGGTGTTAATACATCATCGACAGTCGCCGCCGAAGGAATTGATGCTGGTGATGCCATTTCCGACTGTTTTAACAAAGCGTCGATTTCTTCCTGGGATAAATAGTCTTTACTCGTCAAATTCTTCAGCTCCTTCGATGACAATTTCATCGATTTGTACAGCAACCCGGTCTTTTATCGTTCCAGGGCTGCCAATAAACTTTAATCTGTCCCCAACCTTAATGGAAAGACCATCATGCATCGGCTTGTTTAATGAGATGACGTCGCCGACGCTCAGTCCTAAAAATTCGGACACCGTAAGCTGCGAAACGCCCAGCTCGGCAACAATCGGAAGCTTGGCCTTACTTACACGCTGCTTAAGAGCATCGACTTCCTCTGGAACACTCGCTTTTTTCTCCGAGATAAACCATTGATGCGCCGATAGCTTGGACATGATCGGTTCCAGCACCACGTGCGGGATACACAGATTAATCATCCCCGTGGTATCTCCGATTTTGGTGCTAAGGGAAATTAGCGCAATGGTTTCGTTTGGAGAAACGATCTGCATAAATTGCGGATTCGTTTCCAATGCTTCAAGCCGCGGTGAGATGTCCAGCACCGTTTTCCATGCTTCCTGCAGACTGTCGAATGCCCGGCTGAAAATGCGTTCCATGATGATCGTCTCGATTTCGGTCATCGAGCTGATGGAAGTAGGAGCAATGCCTGTTCCTCCCAGCAAACGGTCCAGCATCGCGTAAGCAATGTTTGGATGGACCTCGAGCACCATGCGCCCGACAAGCGGTTCCGCCTCGAATATATTAAGAACTGTCATTTTGGGTATGGAGCGAATGAATTCATCATATGGAAGCTGTTCAACCTGCACCACGTTGATTTGCACAAAAGTACGTAATTGCGCCGAGAAATACGTGGTCAAATATCGTGCAAAGTTCTCGTGAATGCGGGTCAAGCTCCGAATATGATCCTTGGAAAACCGGAGTGCCCTCTTAAAATCATAAGAACGAATTTTCTTTTGCGTTTCCTCTTTTTTCAGTTCTTCAGCATCCATTTCCCCTGAAGAGAGAGCGGCCAATAAGGCGTCGATCTCATTCTGCGATAAAACATCAACCATCTACTCACCCCCTTACAGGTCGTCCAACGAACAGTCTAGATTTCAGTGACGATAACATCTGTCATTTCAATTTGAATTAAACGTCCAGACGTTAACGACTTATTAACCAGATTCACCAGCTTAGCGTTAAATTGTTCGCGCCCCTTCGAATCATTAAGCAATTCGGGCTTCGTATCGGCCAACGTCTTGATAATAATCGGTTTAATCTTGATATTCTTGATTTTCTCGAATTCTTCCTTTGCTTTTTTGTCATTCAGCTGGAATGCAAAGGACATCTGCGCGATATAGTTTGGATCGGCTAAATTCGTCTTGATCCCGGCGATTTCCGATGTCATCGCCACGATCTCATCGGCAGAATACTTGGGTAAAGCCGCTGCATTGGCTGAAGCCTGACTTTTACCGTTATCGCCAAGTAATTTATCCGACAATAGGAAGATCGCCAGAACAATCAGCGTAATGGATAACAGGATCGTAATTAACCAGGGGAGCATCTTTTTCATGAAGGTTCCTCCAATTGCTGCACTTTAATGGTAGCTTGATGAATGCCTACCTCGTGATGATACGCCTTAACGGAAGCGATGATTTCATTTGCACTTTCAAGCACAATCATGCGTTTTCCATTAATCAAAGTAATGTAGGTGTCAGGAGTCTCCTCAACCATTTCTATCAACAGCGCGTTAAGCCACAGCTGCGAACCATTTAACCTCGTTACCGATATCATGGACAGCCTCCTTGTTTAATCAGGGAGGGGATTGCCCCTCCCTATCCATCCTTATCGTTTCAGATTGACAACTTCTTGAAGCACTTCGTCCGAAGTTGTGATAATCCGAGAGTTGGCTTGGAAGCCACGCTGAGCAACGATCATTTCCGAAAATTCACCTGTCAAGTCAACGTTGGACATTTCGAGCTGTCCAGAAATAATAGCCCCGGTGCCTTCCTCAGCGTTGTTCCCTTCAAACCTTACGGCATCCAAGTCGCCGTCCGGGATTGCATTCAGAGTTACGCGATACAAATTACCGCCGATTTTTTCCAGACCTTCCGGATTCGGAATTTTCGCAACGCCGATAATGGCTCCCTCTTCCGTCGTCCCGTCACTCATCTTCTGAATGATAGCGCCATTCTGCGCTATCGTGAATGCCGTTACTTCATCGTCCAATTGGATAGGATCCCCATTCGAATCGAGAACAAGCATACCGTCCGAGGTAACCAGGTTACGCGCCACGTCTACATGAAAATCGCCTGCACGGGTCAAGAAAGCCATGTCCTGATCCTCGCTAAGCTTTACCATGAAAAATCCGTCTCCGTCAATTCTCAGGTCCGTCGGATTATTCGTTGTCATTGCGCTACCTGGTGTATGCAATGTATCAATCGAACCGATCGATACACCAAGACCGATCTGCTTCGCGTTTACACCACCTGTAGGATCATCGGTTCCCGGCGTAACACCGGACATCGTTTGGCTGAGGATATCTTTAAACATCACACGTCCCGCTTTAAACCCAACCGTGTTTACGTTGGCAATGTTATTACCAATGACATCAAGCTTGGTTTGGAAACCTCTCATTCCGGAAATACCGGAATACATGGATCTTAACATCGATTTTCCTCCTTTTGTTATGGACCGCTTCGGTCGATCAGCGGTCGCCTGGCTTCCTCACGGGCCAGCCAGATTTATGAAATAATTACTGCACTATCAATTTGCGTAAATACGTTATCCTTCATCGCGTTGCCATCCATTGCAGTAACTACGGTCCGATTGGGAATATTCACAATGAGAGCCATATCCTTCATCAGAATGAGTGACTCCTTGCTCCCCTTCGCGGCAGCTTTATCCACCGCGCTCTGGATCTGCGCAAGCTGATCACCCTTTAATTCAATGCCGCGCTGCTGAAGTCTCTTCGCCGCATGATTGCTGATTTTAAGCAGATTCTCATTTAAAAGTTCCTGAAACGTCCCGGCGGGCGGATTAGTGTGAGCTTGCGTTTTACGCTCATTATGAAGTGCCGCGGGATGTATTTTCCCAGGGTATAAATGCCCTATCATCATGCGGTCACTCATGGCCCTGTTCCCCCAGGCTCTTCTCCCCCTTGCCCGGGATCTCCGGTCTCAGGAGCAGTCGGATCGGGATTTGTTGTTTCGGGATCCGTCGGACCTGAACTGCTTGTGTCGGGCACGGAAGGACCCGGATTCGTTGTGTCAGGGTCAATCGGACCTCGATTATTTGCGTCAGGTACCGCAGGACCAGAAATCAATGCTTCTGGATCATTCTCGGTTACGGCATTCTCGATTTTCACGATCTGATCAAGCGATACTTCACTGTCGCCAACTTTGGCATAATGTACGCCTTCACGAACCATGATAGAATCTACGATACCGCCCTTCATGACGGACTCCGAACCATCCTCCGGCTTGAACATCCAGCTGATCTGTTTACCGATCAAACTCGAAGCAGCACCCAAAGACTGACTCATTGCCGTTAATTGAGTATTGATATTCATCAGCTGCTCCAGGGAAGTAAACTGGGCCATTTGGGCAATAAACTCCCGGTCCTGCATTGGCTGAAGCGGATCCTGATGCCTTAATTGCGTAATCAGGATGCTCAAGAACTGATCCTTTCCAAGCTCCTGGCCATTCCCGCTTTTACTGCCGACATTCCCTTTAGCGTAATTGGGCCACATATTATTCGTAGATACCGGATTTGTTGCCATCCAAGTTCACCTCCTCACTGTTAGGCTTTAGCGGTAAATGTTCCTGCTTGTACCCGTTCATCGTCGGCTTGGTGCTCAGCAATCCAATCGTTTAGTTCTTCTGTCAGATTTGCTGCCAGCACGGCATCATCAGATGGTCTGTCCTTCTCCTTCGAGCGATGCTGTGACTGCTGCTGGCCTGATCCGGGCTGACGGCCGTCTTGATAAAGATTCGCATTGGAAGGCTGGCTGCTCTGTGTTACTTCAATTTTCTCGACCTGCAGTCCTTGTGCAATCAATGCGCTGCGAAGCTGTGCCATTTGCTGGTCAATCAGCTCTTTAGCATCTGTCGACCTTGTCATGAACTGCGCGATTAATTGACCATTCTGCATCGTAAGTTTGATATCTACTTGACCCAAATGTTCCGGATTTAAGGAAATTCTCGCTTCCGTAAAACCGGTTTGTTTCACGATTTCAAGCTTATTGATAATGAAAGAAGTCATTTCATTTGAGAAATTCTCAACAGGCACCGGCGGAGCTGCAGGTTTTACTGCAACTTGCGTTCCTGAACGCAGGGCTAGCTGACCGGCAGTGACCGTTCCTTGCTCCATCAGCGAATCTCCTTCGTTCATCACGAACTCAGATGCTGTACCCTCTACTTGGGTGCTCGTCGTCAGCGATGACCACTTAGCATTCGCCTGTCCCGTTGTTTGAGATGAAGCCGACTGTCCAGAAGTATTCGTGGATACGGTAGGCTGAGCGGCATCCGGATGCTTTTGGCCAAGGATATGATCAAAGCTGCCGCTTGCTTTACTCTCGCCGGTCCCAGCACCTTGACCAAGCAAACCATGGAAAGATTGGACAAGCTGTTTTACAGCAGCTTCAGTATTTAAATCCGCCTGACCTGATTTGGAAAGCATCGATGCCAGCTGGCTGATCGTATCCTGTACCGCGAATCGAATGGTTTCCGGTCTGGAAGCCAATGGAGACATCTCATACCCATCCGTGTTTTCTTGTGATTGAGGAGCAGCTCCGCTCAACATAACATTCGCTTGCGTGAGCCAGTTCTGCAGCTCTTGCAATAGGGAAGGATCCTCCATCAATGCCTGGTCCATGGTGTCGAGCTCCTGCAGCAAACCTTGAAGCAATTCCATCAAGCCTTCAAGCGATGCATCGGTTTCCGAAGAATACTGCGTTAGCAAGGACTCCAGCTTAGCAGCGACTTCCGTCGATGTTGTGGAGGCGTTGTTCCCGCTGCTATTCATCTGGTTAGCCAGTGTCGCATCAAAGGAAACACCCGCTGTCGTTTGACCCGCCGCGTTTGCCTTTCCGCTTCCCGAGGGACTGCTTACGGAAGAAGACATGTTTTGTACCGTTATTGTCATCGTCTTATTTCACCTCCTTTCCTAGGGATGGAGATTCATTTCAGAGCTTATTTAGAGCCCATCAGGCGATTCAATATCTTTGCTGCCAGCTCTGCATCTTTCGAGGACATCGCATTTAAAATCCGTGAACGAGTAGCATCGTCCACCGTATTTAGAATGGTCATGGTCTTAGCAGGGCTGATCTTATATGTTTGCATCAGTAGTTCGGCAGCGTTGGCGGGTGTCATTCCGGCAAAGGTTTGATTCAACTGGTTTTTATCCAGATTGTCGGATGTCTTCTTCTGGTCCGCCTCCGTTTCATTCTTCTTCAGCCTGGATTGCAGAGCCGCGATAGCCAAATCTTCAGAAGTCTCGGCATCTTTAAGCATCATAGTTGCATCCGCAGCCGTTTTCGGATCCATTTTTTGTAGAATGGCAACCCGGTTGCTGCTTTTCATCTGACTAAGCATAAGCACCATTTCTTCCAGCGTAAGGTTTTGCATGATCGGTGCCGCTTTGCTTGGACTCATGTCGGCGTAGAGCTTGGACAGTTCGCGAATTTGCTTGGTATACGCATCTTCCTCTTCGGTCTCACCGCTTGTGGATGTACTTTGCATGGAATCAATTTGGGTTTCTAGCTCTTTCACCTTGTTTTCCTGCGCTGCTTTTTGCTCCGTTACTTCATTTAATGTTTCCTCGCGTTCGGCAAGCTGCTTCTTAAGTTCAACAATCGTTGCTTCCGCGCTTTCTTCCTGCTGCTTCGCTTCTTTAAGTTTCTGCTCTTCCGGGGTCAGCACCGGATCAGGGACCCAGTTCTTGACGACCGGAATTTTATTGGCTACATCGATTAGTCCATCTCGCACATCGGCTCGAAAAAATACGGCAAGCGCTCCGAGCAGTACAATCGTGAATATAGCAGGTACCAAAATCAACAGTATCCGTTCAAATCCTCCGCCTGATTCTTCCTTATCAAGCGGCATGTCTTTTCGTGCCACTCTCATTCCTCCTTCGCGGTCATAACCCTTCGGTGTTTGCAAACCTTATCGGGCTTTGATCGCAAAACGTACCGTCGCCATCTCGTCCAGCTCGTTTTGTTCCCGAAGGAGACTTTCATGCCGGAACTTTTCTTGGGATTTATCTCTTGCTTTCAGCCACACTTTTTCGTCTAGCATCTTGTCGGACAATACCTTTTGTTTCTTCGTTACATTGACATGAGCGATCCGTATGTCATCCCTCTTACGTTCAATGCATTCTTCCAAATGCTCTGCATATACCTGAATGTTTCGGATCTCAGCAACCGGCACGCACCGCGATGCCGCTTCCTGCTGAGCGTGGTACATTTGATCCCGCATCTCATACAGCTCATTCAGACTTTTCTCTTCCGCCTGCAGCTTCCCGATGGCGCTTGACAGCATCCATTCGGCTTGCGTTTTCTCGTTGCTTTTCAGGTCTACGATTTTCTGGAATGCATAATGAAATTTCATTCTTCAAAGTCATCTCCTTGAAAACTCGGAAATCAAACGTTCCTGAACCTCATTCAATGTTGTCTTCTCATTCACTTTTTGCTTCGTGAAATCCCATATTCGCCCGATATATTCAATCGATTCATCGATATTGGCATTCGAGCCCTGTTGATACGCCCCGATATTGATCAAATCCTCCGAGTCCTTATATATCGCCATCAGCCGCTTTACGTTCTCGGAAGCTTCGATTTGTTCCTCTGGGGATATATCTTTCATCACCCGGCTAATGCTGGCCAGTACATCGATTGCCGGAAAATGCCCCTTGTTTGCGATATTCCGGTTTAGAACGATGTGACCATCGAGTATGCCCCTAACCGCATCCGCGATCGGTTCGTTCATATCATCACCATCTACCAACACCGTGTAAAAGGCTGTAATCGAGCCTGTTGGTCCAGTGCCTGCGCGTTCCAGAAGTTTCGGCAGACTGGCAAATACAGACGGAGTATAACCGCGCATGGCCGGCGGCTCTCCTACGGCTAGTCCTACTTCTCGCTGCGCCATCGCATAGCGGGTAACGGAATCCATCATCAGCATCACATTCAAGCCGCGATCCCTGAAATATTCGGCGATCGTTGTTGCAATCAAGGCCCCTTTAATGCGAATGAGTGCCGGTTGATCCGAGGTCGCAACAATGACGACAGACCGTTTTAACCCTTCGGGACCCAAATCCCGTTCTATGAAATCCAGCACCTCGCGTCCACGTTCCCCGATCAAGGCAATGACATTGACATCGGCAGAAGTGTTACGGGCGATCATTCCCATCAGGGTGCTCTTCCCGACACCGGATCCGGCGAATATACCGACCCGCTGGCCTTTGCCGATGGAGAGCAATCCGTCAATCGCGCGGACGCCGATGCTGATCGGCTCCTGAACCCTCGGCCTATTAAGCGGGTTCTGCGGGACGTTATGGGTTGAATAGTGCGGCATGCGAGCCGGAATGATAGATCCGTCCAGCGGTTGTCCCAATCCGTCAAGCACTTTGCCAAGCAGTTCCGATCCTACCTGCACGCTCAGCGGTTTGCCTGTACCGACTACGTCACAGCCTGGACCAATGGAGTGAAGCTCGCCGAGAGGCATCAGCAGCACCTTATTGTCTCTGAAACCCACGACCTCCGCCTTGAGCGGCTTGGTTTGCTTCGTGGGATAGATATAGCAAACATCGCCGATGCTCGCATCCGGTCCTTCGGACTCCACCATCAATCCGATAACTTGTGTGACCTTGCCGTTGATGCGTACGGGGTCCAGATGTATCAGATGATCCATGTACCGCGCGCTATTCAGCTTCTTCATCTTGATTTCTCCGTTCCTCGTCATCAAGAGCGAACCGCACGAGCTCTTTTTTGATCTCGGATAGCTGTGTATCGATCCGGGCATCTACGCTTCCGAAAGAAGACCTGATCACGCAGCCGCGATCCTTAACCGTCGAATCCGGCAAAATTTGAAGTTCTGCCTGAGAATCGATCGATAATCCGAGCTCTTCCCGTGCCGCGTATACAAATTCGAATTGTTCAGGAGCTACGCAGAGGGAAATGACTCCTTTTTCCCGCTTGCGTGCCAGATTCTTTCGAATCAGCTCCAGCGTGAAATCAGGTTCAATCGTAAGCTGACGATCCAGTACTTTCTCCGCTATGCTGCAGCTGAGCTCCACCAAAAAAGGCTCCGCTTCCTGAATTAGATCATCCTTGGCTTGATGGGCAAGCTGAAGCAATTCGCTCGCCTGTAATGTCGCTTGCTCCATCAATTCCTTCATTTCAAGCTCTGCCTTGGCAGAGCCCTCGGCATATCCTTGATTAAAGCCTTCCATCTTCAGCGTTTCGGACAAATCCTCGTCCTGAAGCCTTCTGTCGGTCCACCACGCTTCAATCTGCTGCTGCGCTTCGGCCAGCAGCCGTTCCGCCTCTTCCGAAGCTTCGCGGATTTGTCGTTCGGCAAACTCCTGAGCATCCTTCAGCATCTCATGCTTTAATCGTTCGGCTTCAGCCAGTGTTTGTACGACAGCCGGCTCGGCAGTCGGCGGAGTATATTCCGCTACCGTTTCCTCGGTTGGCGAAGCGTAACGACGAGCAAGATCCAACTCTTTCAACACATCCATCGGTTTATAGTGGGACGATTTGATCAAGTTAGACAATGATGTCATCTCCTCCGCCACGGGCAATAATGACCTCGCCCGCTTCTTCGAGTCTTCGGATCGTGCTTACAATCCGAGTCTGAGCTTCCTCCACATCACGCAGCCGCACCGGTCCCATGTATTCCATCTCTTCGCGGAAGGTTTCGGCCATACGCTTGGACATGTTGCGGAAAATGACGTCCCGCACTTCTTCGCTTGCCACCTTGAGTGCAAGCTGAAGATCGGCGTTCTCAACATCGCGGATAATACGCTGGATCGAACGGTTGTCCACGTTGACGATATCCTCGAATACGAACATCCGCTTCTTGATCTCTTCGGCGAGCTCGGGATCCTGAATTTCCAGGGAATCGAGGATCGTTCGTTCCGTACCGCGATCCACACCGTTCAGAATTTGAACGATGGATTCAATGCCGCCCGCACTCGTGTAATCCTGGGTAACCGTCGCCGACAGCTTCTGTTCCAGCACGCGTTCCACCTGGGCGATGACTTCTGGTGAAGTACTGTCCATGACCGCAACCCTACGCGCTACTTCGGCCTGCTTCTCTTGCGGAAGCGAAGATAGGATCGCGGATGCCTGCTCGTATTGAAGATACGACAAGACGAGTGCAATGGTCTGTGCATTTTCGTTCTGGATAAAGTTCAGAATTTGGCTTGGGTCCGCTTTGCGGGCAAAGTCAAACGGTCTTACTTGAAGCGTTGCCGTCAGTCTGTTGATCACTTCCATCGCTTTTTGCTGTCCAAGCGCCTTCTCCAAAATCTCTTTAGCGTAATTAATACCGCCTTGCGAGATGTATTCCTGAGCCAGGCAAATTTGATGGAATTCCTGAATAATGCTATCTTTTTCATCACTGTCGACTTTACGAACATTCGCAATCTCCAGTGTCAATTGTTCAATTTCTTCATCTCGAAGATGCTTAAATATTTGAGCAGACACTTCCGGGCCAAGTGTAATGAGCAGTATAGCCGCTTTTTGACGTCCGCTTAACATTTGGTTATTTCCCTTAGCCAATGCTTCCACCTCTATTCCTCAGCTAGCCATGTGCGAAGTAAATTCACGAATTCATCTGGCTTCTTCTTCGCCAAGGTTTCGAGCTGCTTACGAACCTGGCTTTCATTGGTTATACTTTCGAGATTAATCGATGGGAATTCCGTAACTGGCGGAAGCTGAATGTCTTCTTCAAATTCTTCCTGCTGTTTTCTGCGTCTGTGGATTATGAAGTAGGTTCCTCCAGCAATTAACGCCAGCGCAGCGATGCCAATCCCCCATAATACAGGCTGTGAAAGAACGGTTTTCGGATTTTCATCCGCATTTACATTAAATACCTGTGAAATAACCGAAACTTTTTTGGACAAATCAGCGTCTGTATAAGTAGAGCCTGTATCCGAGAGCGATGCTCGCACGATATTAACCAGAATGTTTTGTATTGCCGTTCTTGTCGTGTCATCCAACGTTTGCTGACCGGCAGGTGGTTCAACCGAGACATTAATGGTTAAATCTTTAACAGTATATGGACTTGCTATGATATCCTTCGTAATCCGGTTAACTTCATAGTTAACGGTTTTGGAGAGCTCTTCCGAGTTCGTTTCCCCGCTTCCAGAATCGCTTGGATATCCCGGAACAGCTTCTTCGCCTACTCCGGCCACTCCGCCGGTTGGACTACTGGTTCCCGAATAGTTCTTCTGGATCTCCTGAACACTGAGCTCAATCCCCTTCATTTCTTCTTCATCAACAGGGGTTACGATGTTTTCCTTGCTCTGCACCTGGTCAAAGTTCAGTTTGGAAGCGACCAGAACATTGACTTTATTCGATCCCATGTATTGCGAGAGAAACTGCTGAACATTTTGCCTAACGTCGCTTTCGAATTTTTTCTGAAGCGCGAAGTTTTCTTCCACCTTGCCGATTAATCCGCCTTGGCCGCCTTTAGCTGTTGCGAGCAGCTCGACCTCGTCATTGGTGATTGTAATGTTCTCAACCGGTAAGTTCGGAATGGCCGTCTTCACGAGGTTATAATACCCGTCAATGACTTCTTGGTTAGGCCGATAGCCCGGTTTGAATTGCACAACTACGGAAGCGCTGGCTTGATCTTCGTTTCCGTTCTTTGCAAATACACTCTCTTTTGGCAAATTCAACAATACCGTTGCATCCTGGACGCCCTGCATCTTCTCAAGCAGTCGTTCTACTTCGCCATTCAGTGCATTTACATACTTCACTTCGAATTCGTTATCTGTCATCCCGATGGCTGATGCGTTCTTCTCGAAGGTTTCGAATCCGATCGTACCATTCTGTACAAGTCCTTGCGACCCTACGTCAATCTGGACTTTGGCTGCGCTCGTACTCGGTACCAGGATGCTTCTGCCATCCTCGCTCAGCTTGTAGGAAATCCCTTGGGTCTCCAGGTGGCTGATGATTCCTGCGGCGTCGCTGGAATTCAGATCCCGGAATGCTACTTCGTACTTCGTCTTGGAGAACTGCATCGTTAGTACGATTAGAGCAATCAAAACAAATGCTATTGTAGCGATTAACATTATTTTTTGTTTGTTGCTGAATTGGTTCCAATACTGGGTCATTCTCTCCCGATACTGGGTAATTCTCTCGTTCACATTGTCACCCCATCCGAAACTTTGCTAGAAACATTTAGATTTGCGTGCGCATGATCTCTTGATAGGCTTCTACCACTTTGTTTCGGACCTGTGTTGTGAGCTGAATGCTCAACAGAGCCTGTTGGGCGGATATCATCGCCTGATCTACGTTTACTTGTCCAATCATTAATTTATCGCTCATGACATGTGCATTTTGTTCCTGTGCTGCGACAGAGTTCAGGGCTTCATTCAGGTAAGAGCCAAAATCGCGAATCGATTCGGATGGAGTCGCACCATTTTTCACTTGCTCCTGCAGTTGAAGCGGCTGCACGCCCTGAACACTGAACATTGCATTTTGAATCATTTCTCTCTCTCCTCCTACAATATGGGCTTATGTATTTTTCACTTGTTATCTACCGATCTCCAACGCCTTCATAATCATCGCTTTCGAAGCATTGATCGCCGTGACGTTAGCTTCGTACGAACGGGTAGCTGCTAACATATCCACCATTTCCTTCGTAATGTCCACGTTAGGCATAAAGACATAGCCTTCCGCATTCGCATCAGGATGTGTAGGGTTATATACCTGTTTCAGCGGGGTTTGATCTTCCCGTACCTGCGCAACCTTTACCCCTTGTCCCGCATTCTGACCATCCATTTGAGCTCTAAGAAGCCCTTCAAATGATTCCTGCTGCGGTTGTAACACAACCGTTTTTCGACGATACGGAACGGCTTGGCCGTTCTCGATTCGCGCGCGAGTGGTTTCCGCATTGGCTATGTTGGAGGAGATGACATCCATTCGAAGCCGTTGTGCTGTTAGAGCTGATGCATTAATACCGAAGCTATTGCTAATATTCATGAACACTATCTCCCTTCAATAGCTGTACGCATCATTCGAATCTGCTCATTTACAGCTTGTATGTATGAATTATAACGGAGCTGATTCTCCGCAAGCAGCGACATTTCTCTGTCTGCATCGACATTATTCTGGTTGTTATTCATGGAGCTGCTGCCATCCTTCATGACCGAAGCCTCAGGAATCCCCCCGGTTGAACCAATGACAAAATGCCTGGGATCTGTTCTTTTGCCTTGTAATGACAACTGGGCCCCATCCATTTCTTTTTTCAGAAGACTCTCAAAGGATACCTCGGATCTCTTAAAATGAGGAGTATCCACGTTGGCGATGTTGTTTGCAATCACATTGTTTCTGAGATTAGCTGCATCCAAACCGCTTTGAAGCCGTTGAAAAGAACTATTATTCAACAGATTCACTAGCTCATTCCTCCTGACTGGACTTTGCAGAAAGGTATTCCACTCTTCCTAGCTAAATCCTCTTTTTTCGACAAAACATATAATCCGTATGAACTAACCTAGGTCTTAAGTAGAAAAAGACAACATGATGTCACATAAATTAAGTTTCTTAAAGATTGGGACTTTTTACAATAAGAAAAAAGCCCTATCTTTTACCAAAAAGAAGGGCTTTGTGTTCATTTTTATCCGGTTTTTTTCTATATTATTGCAAATCGTACCACTAAATCTGTAAAATTTAAGCGATTTTTCCCGAAGAGTAGGACCTGATAGGGACCATAAAATTCACAGAAAATTACGAAATCCGTCCCGATCCCTTCCAACATGCGAAAGTGCTTCGACAACTTGCTGCTGGGGTCGGGATGAATATCGACAATTATTTCCTTTCGAATACCCGGCAGATAGAACTATATGCGCGCACTTATAGGATGTACTGGCTCAGGTCCCGGTCCTGGGCAATGCCGGCAAGTTTCTCCCGGACATACTGCGGCGTGATCACCATGCGGTCCAGCGTCAACTCAGGCGCTTCAAATGACAGGTCTTCGAGGAGCTTCTCCAATATCGTATGAAGTCTACGTGCGCCTATATTCTCCGTGTTCTGGTTAACCGACGCCGCAATTTGGGCGATCTCCCGTATCGCTTCCGGAGAAAACTCAACCTCAAGATCCTCAGTGCGCAGCAGATTGACGTATTGCTTGGTTAGTGCATTTTTTGGCTCGGTCAAAATGGATACAAAATCGTCGAGCGACAAGCTGCTGAGCTCCACCCGAATCGGAAAACGTCCCTGAAGCTCGGGAATCAAATCTGATGGCTTCGCAATATGAAAGGCACCTGCCGCAATGAAGAGAACAAAATCCGTTTTTACCGGTCCATATTTTGTCATAATCGTTGAGCCTTCCACGATCGGCAGAATATCGCGCTGAACACCTTCTCTGGACACATCCGGACCCGATTGGCGGCCTTGGCTGGCAACCTTGTCGATCTCATCGATAAAGATAATGCCGGATTGCTCTGCACGACGAATGGACTCCTGGATGACATCATCCATATCAATGAGCTTGGCTGCTTCCTCTTGCGTCAGCACTTTCCTGGCTTCTTTCACTGACAGCTTGCGGCGCTTTGTGCGCTTTGGCATCAGATTGCCGAACATTTCCTGCATGTTCATGCCCATCTGATCATTGCCCTGTCCTGCAAACATATCGAACATGTTCGGAGCAGCATCCTCGACATCAATCTCAATCGTCTCGTCTTCAAGCTTACCGGACAGCAAGTTAAAGCGCACCTGTCTCCGCTTCTCTTTGAGACTAACGTCCTTATCGTCCGCATCCTCATCTTCGGTCTGGGCATCGTTATTCGCACCGCCAAACAGCATCTCAAAGGGATTTCGCTGACTCTTCTGCCCTTTGGCTGAAGGCGCCAACAGCTGAACGATCCGCGCGTTCGCCATTTCCTCGGCTTTGTCCTTAACCTTCTCGGTGCGTTCCAGCTTCACCATCCGGATCGCAGTTTCCACAAGATCCCGTACCATGGATTCCACATCACGGCCGACATATCCAACCTCGGTAAACTTTGTCGCTTCGACCTTAACGAACGGTGCATGAACCAGCTTGGCAAGCCTTCTTGCTATCTCCGTTTTGCCGACGCCGGTGGGACCGATCATCAGGATATTCTTCGGTACGATTTCATCCCGCTCGTCATCCGTCAGCAAGCTCCGGCGATAGCGGTTCCGAAGTGCTACAGCGACCGATTTTTTAGCTTCCTTCTGGCCTACGATGTATTTATCCAGCTCGGATACAATCTGTCTTGGCGTCATCGATTCTTTACTCATCGCGAATACCTCCACCCCTGATATGGCTATATGTTGCTGTATGGCATCCTTACAGCTCTTCGACAATAATATTGCTGTTGGTATAGACACACACCTCAGAAGCGATCTGAAGCGCTTCTCTGGCTATATCCTTCGCTTCCATATGTCCGGCATGTCGCTTAAGCGCCCGTCCTGCCGACAAGGCAAAATTGCCGCCTGACCCAATGGCCAGCACATCATCATCAGGCTCGATGATTTCGCCGCCACCTGAAATCAGCAGCATCCCGGTTTTATCCATAACAATCATCAAAGCTTCAAGCTTGCGAAGCACACGGTCTTGACGCCAATCCTTCGCGAGTTCAACAGCAGCGCGCTGCAGATTTCCGTGGTGCTCTTCCAGCTTGCCTTCGAATTTCTCAAATAACGTGATTGCATCCGCCACAGAACCGGCAAAACCGGCGACAACTTGTCCCCGGTAAAGACGGCGCACTTTCTTGGCGGTCTGCTTCATGACTACACTTTCACCAAATGTAACTTGGCCATCGCCGGCAATAGCTGCTGTGCCATTATGCCGTACTGCACAAATTGTAGTGGCGTGAAAAGTCATTTCCATGATGGCAAGACCTCCCTAAGAAAATAAGATTAGATTGTATTTAGTTCGTTAGCATTAATAAATACGCGTACTCCGTCAAGAGCTCTGCTTGCAAGCGCTTCGTTTTTTTCCTTTTTGTTGCGGATGCGCTTCTCGAGACTCGGAAGAAGACCGAAGTTCGCATTCATCGGCTGGAAGTTATCTGGATCTGCATGGGTTATGTAATAGGCCATGCTCCCGATGGTTGATTCCTGCGGGAATACGATCCCCTCCTGCCCCTGAGCGGCTCTTGCTGCATTGATCCCAGCAATCAATCCGGATGCGGCCGACTCAACATATCCTTCTACGCCCGTCATTTGTCCCGCCAGATACAGATTAGGCCGTGTTTTCACCTGATAGGTTGGTTCCAGCAGCCTAGGCGAATTGACAAACGTATTGCGGTGCATGACACCGTAACGCACAATTTCGGCGTTCTCAAGTCCCGGAATCATGGAAATGATCCGCTTCTGTTCGCCCCACTTCAGATGCGTCTGGAAACCAACAAGATTGTAGAGGGTACCTGCCGCATTATCCTGACGGAGCTGGACCACAGCGTGCGGCAGCTTGCCTGTATGCGGATTCACCAATCCAACAGGCTTCATCGGGCCAAACAAAGCGGTTTGTTTACCACGCTTCATCATGACCTCGATCGGCATGCAGCCCTCGAAATAAATCTCCTTCTCAAACTCTTTCAATTGAGCGACTTCGGCATTGATAAGAGCGTCATAGAAAGCGTCGAACTCTTCTTCCGTCATGGGACAATTCAGATAAGCGGCTTCGCCTTTATCGTAACGGGATGCCAGATAGACCTTGCTCATATCAATCGAATCTTTTTCCACGATCGGAGCAGCCGCATCGTAAAAATAGAAATAGTCCTCACCCATCAGCTCACGAATCTGGGATGACAATGCGGGCGAGGTCAGCGGCCCTGTAGCAATAACAACGATGCCTTCTTCAGGTATATGCTGAATTTCTTCATTTACAACCTCAATTAAAGGATGCTGATGCAGAGTCTCCGTAATTTCTCCCGAAAAACCGTCACGGTCAACGGCCAATGCGCCGCCAGCCGGGACGGAATTGCGGTCTGCCGAACCGATGACAAGCGAGTTCAGCATCCGCATTTCTTCCTTCAATACCCCTACTGCGTTGGTTAAACCGTTCGCCCGAAGCGAATTACTGCATACAAGCTCAGCGAACTTGTCCGTATGATGAGCCGGCGTCTTCACGACCGGCCGCATCTCATATAATGTAACGGGTACGCCTCGGCTAGCGATCTGCCAGGCAGCTTCACTGCCGGCAAGCCCTGCACCGATAACCGTAACCCTCTGTGAATCTGTCAACGTCATTACCCCCTGTATGCCTTACAAATCTGCTGCGTCGTCTTGTTCCTCGACCATTTCGGAATAATCACAAGAAGTACATTGAAGCTTAATGCCTTGCTTGCTTTTCTTCTCCACCATTAAACTGCTGCAATTCGGACACGGCTTCGTTGACGGTTTATCCCATGATACAAAATCACATTCGGGATATCGATCACATCCAAAGAAGACGCGCCCCTTCTTGCTTCGTCGTTCCACGACATGGCCTTCCTTGCATTTCGGGCACGCCACACCGATATCTTTCACGATCGGCTTGGTATTCCGGCAATCCGGGAAGCCTGAGCATGCAAGAAACTTGCCAAACCTGCCCAGCTTATAAACCAACGGCTTTCCGCACTTTTCGCAGATCTCGTCGGAAACCTCATCCTCGATTTCGATTTCCTTCATTTCTTCCTCTGCTACTTCAAGGCGCTTTTCAAAGGACTCATAGAACTCTGCCAATACTTTGACCCAATCTTCGGAGCCCTCCTCCACATGGTCGAGGTCCTCTTCCATGTTAGCCGTAAACTCCACATTGAGAATTTCCGGGAAGAACTGCTCCATCTGCTCGATGACAAGTTCACCGAGCTCGGTTGGCATGAATTTCTTCTCTTCGATGGCAACGTAGCCTCTCTTCTGAATCGTCTCCAGTGTCGGTGCATACGTACTAGGTCGCCCTATGCCGAGCTCTTCCAGCGTCCGGACAAGTCGTGCTTCCGTATAACGCGGAGGCGGCTGCGTGAAGTGCTGCTTCGGCTCAATATCCTGCTTCTCCAGAATGTCGCCACTATGCAGCTCCGGCAGGTATTTATCTTCCTCTGTCGTCCCATCGTCGTTGCCTTCAACGTAGACCTTCATGAATCCAGGAAAACGAACCTTCGAACCTGTTGCCCGGAAGACGGTCTTGCCCGCAGCAATATCCACAGAAAGCGTATCCAGCACTGCAGAAGACATCTGGCTAGCCACAAAACGCTCCCAGACCAGTTTGTACAAGCGGAGCTGATCCCGGCTAATAAACGGCTTCATGGATTCAGGATCCCGCAGCACCGATGTAGGACGAATCGCTTCATGCGCATCCTGAGCGTTGGCGGCTTTTTTCGAGTATTGTCTCGGGCTCTCCGGAACGAACGGATCACCATACTTCTCGGTGATGTATTCCTTTGCTTCTTCTTGAGCCGTCCCTGAGATGCGCGTGGAGTCCGTACGCATGTAGGTAATCAAACCGACGGTGCCTTCCTTGCCAAGCTCGACGCCCTCGTACAGCTGCTGGGCAACGGACATGGTCTTAGCTGCGCGGAAACCAAGTTTACGTGCAGCTTCCTGCTGCAAGGAACTCGTTGTAAACGGTGGAGACGGATGGCGCTGACGCTCTCGCTCTTTGACTTCGCTGACTTGGAAGGAAGCATCCCGAATCGCTTCGAGAATTTCATTTACTTCCTGTTCATTGGTCAGTTCCTTCTTCGCGCCGTTAAGCTGCGTGAATTTGGCTTCGAATGCGGATCCCTTAATAGCCAGCTTGGCCGTAATGGTCCAATATTCTTCCGGCACGAAAGCGCTTATCTCATTCTCGCGGTCGAGAATGATTTTGACGGCTACCGATTGAACGCGTCCGGCAGAGAGACCCTTTTTCACTTTCTTCCATAGAATAGGGCTGATCTTATAACCAACCAAGCGGTCCAGGATACGTCTTGCCTGCTGCGCGTTGACCAGATCCATGTTAATTTTGCGCGGCGTCTTGAAGGCATCCTTCACGGCCGTTTTCGTTATTTCATTAAATACAACCCGCAGGCTTTGAGTATCATCCAGCTCCAACGCATGCGCAAGATGCCATGCAATGGCCTCCCCTTCACGATCGGGGTCAGCTGCGAGGTACACTTTTTTCACCTTTTTGCTGGCATCCTTAAGTTCCTTTAAGACAGAACCTTTTCCGCGGATCGTAATGTATTTCGGATTGAAGTCGTTTTCTACTTCAACCCCGATCTGGCTCTTCGGCAAATCGCGAACATGACCCATCGAAGCCTTCACGATATACTTGCTGCCGAGATATTTGCCAATCGTTTTCGCCTTAGCAGGCGACTCTACGATGACGAGTGAATCCGCCACAGGTTCATCCTCCTCTCCAACATTCAAACTTTCCCATTAAATGATCTTATATATAGCACCGGGTAATTGGGTAATCTGCTTTTTTATGATTAAAGATAACAGAACTGAATGCAAATGTCCAAAATCCCACCGGGTTCGCTCGATCATATCATCCAGCGACCCGGGACCCTGTTCGAGCATATGGTATATTTGTCGTTCGTCATTTGTCAACCCGGCTAGTTCATCCGGCTGCTCCTGACGAGGGGCCCGCCGCTCCTTATTGTATGTACCGGAGGCCGCTTTTGGCAACAAGGAATCATATTCTTCTATTATATCCCTTGCTTCCGTGACCATCTTGGCTCCTTGCTTGATCAAATCCAAAGTCCCTCTGCTCTTGGGTGAGGTAACAGGTCCCGGAACGGAGAACACGTCCCTTCCCGCCTCCAGAGCTAAATCCGCCGTAATCAACGATCCGCTGCGTGCATCCGCCTCCACCACCACGGTACCTAACGTGAGTCCCGCGATAATTCGGTTACGCTGCGGGAAGAATCCAGGTAGCGCCTTGGTGCCTTGCGGGTATTCGGACATGATAAGCCCCTTAGCCGCGATCTCTTCATACAGCGATCGGTTCTCCGGCGGATATATAACGTCAATGCCGGCACCGAGAACCGCCACTGTCGGCCCCCCGCTTCGCAAAGCCGTATCGTGGGCTACGCTATCAATGCCTCTTGCCATGCCGCTGACAACCATGAACCCGGATCGTACCAACTCCTCCGATAGCATGGTAGCAATTCTGCGCCCATATGCCGTCGGCATTCTTGTACCTACCATCGCAATCCCATGCCTCGACAGCAGATGTAGATCGCCGATGCAATACAACACCCAAGGAGCCTGTGGCGAAGATCGCAACGTGTCCGGGTAGATATCGTCGAGGGCTGTTATAATACGTATTTTTGAACGGTTTGTCAAATTCCATACCCCGGCTTCATGTTGCCGATCCCCGACATCATCCGCATTCGACAGATCGATCTGCTTTCTTTCGACAACGGAAGGGAAGTCCTTGGCCAATTTGTTCGCTTTTTCGACGGACAGGCCACAGGCCCTCCAATCATTCGCATCATATGACAGCAGCCCCTCATGCAGCTCACCATTCAATATGATTCGGTTAATGGTCTTCCATCCGACACCTTCGCTTTCATGCAATGCGATCAGCAGTAAGCTGTCCACTTTCATAACGGGACCTCCTTAAAATATAAAATCGAAAACAAAAAAGCAACCCTTCATTTCCTGTTTAGGAAATAAAAGGTTGCTTACCTTAAGTTAAGCCTTAGTTAGGATTGCATAACAATCTAGGCTAGTGAGTCGTGCAAGACTCCAGAAGACCCTTCTCCTCAAGCACGCTAACCAGGGTTGAGCCCATTTCAGCAGGTGTAGGAGCTACCTTGATACCGCACGCTTCAAGTACAGAGATTTTCTCCTTGGCTGTTCCTTTACCGCCAGAAATAATCGCGCCTGCGTGGCCCATGCGTTTTCCTGGAGGCGCCGTTGCGCCGCCAATGAAGCCTACCACTGGTTTAGTCATGTTCGCTTTGATCCATTCGGCCGCTTCTTCCTCCGCTGTACCGCCGATCTCACCGATCATAATAACCGCTTTGGTGTTAGGATCTTCGTTAAAGAGTCTCAATACATCGATAAACTCCGTCCCTTTAACCGGGTCGCCGCCAATCCCTACGGCTGAGGATTGTCCAATGCCGCGAGCAGTCAGCTGATGAACGGCTTCATATGTCAGGGTACCGCTGCGCGATACAACTCCGACATGTCCTGGCGTGTGGATGTATCCAGGCATAATGCCGATTTTGCATTCACCCGGCGTAATAACGCCCGGACAGTTAGGTCCGATCAAACGAGTCTTCTTGCCTTCCATATAGCGGGATACTTTGACCATATCCAGCACCGGAATGCCTTCCGTAATACAGATAACCAGGTCCATCTCGGCATCAACAGCTTCCAGGATGGAATCGGCTGCAAAAGCCGGAGGCACATAAATTACGCTAGCGGTTGCGCCTGTTTTGGCTTTGGCTTCCTCGACGGTGTTGTAAACCGGCAATTTGACGGTTTCGCCGTTCTCAAGCGTAATTTCGACTTCGGTTCCACCTTTGCCGGGTGAAGTTCCCCCAACCATCTGTGTACCGTAATCCAGGGCGCCTTTTGCATGGAAAAGGGCTGTTTTACCTGTAATCCCTTGCGTGATAACTTTTGTATTTTTATCGATCAAAATACTCACGATTGATTCACATCCCCTATTGTTATTTGAAAATGAAAGCAACCGCACGGCAGGGCTTCGAAGCCCTTCGTGCCATGCCCCTTCAGGAATGAAATATTACTGAACGAGGGAGACGATCTTCTGTGCTCCGTCGGCCATGGAATCAGCAGGTACGATATTAAGACCGGACTCCGCCAAAATTTGCTTGCCGAGGTCTACGTTCGTCCCTTCCAAGCGTACAACAAGCGGACGAGTTAAGCCCAGCTGTTTAGCAGCTTCGACAACGCCGGTAGCGATAACGTCGCAGCGCATGATGCCACCGAAAATGTTGACAAAGATTCCTTTTACTTGAGGATCGGATAAAATGATCTTGAAGGCTTCCGTTACCTTCTCCGTTGTTGCGCCGCCCCCAACATCAAGGAAGTTAGCAGGGTCCCCGCCATAGTACTTAATGATGTCCATTGTAGCCATAGCAAGACCGGCGCCATTAACCATACAGCCGATGTTGCCGTCCAGAGCTATGTAACTCAAGTCGTATTTGGATGCTTCGATTTCCTTCTCGTCTTCTTCGTCCAGGTCGCGCAGCTCAAGGATGTCTTTATGACGGAACAACGCATTGGAGTCAAAGTTGAGCTTGGCATCTAGAGCCATGACGTTTCCGTCCCCGGTTACGACAAGCGGATTGATTTCAGCGATAGAGCAATCCTTCTCTACAAATGCCTTATACAAAGCAAGCATGAACTGAACGGCTTTTCCTACCAGTTCATTCGGAATATTAATGGAATACGCCAATTTCCGTGCTTGGAATGTTTGAAGTCCGATCGCTGGATCTACGACCTCTTTGAAAATCTTCTCGGGAGTTGCTGCCGCAACCTCTTCGATCTCAGTACCGCCTTCTTCCGATGCCATCAAAACGACACGGCCAGTAGCACGGTCAACGACCACACCGATATAATACTCTTTGCGAATATCGCAGCCCTCTTCAATGAGGAGACGCTTGACTTCCTTGCCTTCCGGACCCGTTTGGTGAGTCACCAACACCTTGCCCAGAATTTCTTCAGCATAAGCACGAACCTCATCCAGGTTCTTTGCCACTTTAACGCCGCCGGCTTTACCCCGACCGCCTGCGTGGATCTGTGCTTTGACAACGGTTACGGGACTGCCCAAAGATTGTGCAGCTTCAACTGCTTCTTCTACCGTAAACGCTACCTTGCCGTTCGGAACAGCTACTCCATATTGCTTCAGTACTTGTTTTCCTTGATATTCATGGATATTCATTCTCGAATCCTCCTATCAACATGACTGGAACAAGGCTGGCTGACACGGAACTAATCTATGAAAGATTACCCTGTCAACCTTTATATATTAAACCCAAGCTATTGTAACATGTTTTTAAAACGCTTACCTTAAAAAGTTCACCGTTTATCCACTCGATTTGGCATGGGTATGATTCCTTCCAGATATAAATTGGAAAAATATGTGCGATTCATTTATTTTTTCGCGCAAATCGTATCAAGCCGACAATCCCCAATATGACAACGGCAATGCCAAACAATCCTGCAATTAATGTCATGATGATATTTTCCCATATAATTGTCATCCCGAATTCCGCTCCTATCTCCGTAATGATTAGTATATTGATTGATATTATACCATTAATTCCCTTTTTATTCGCGTTAAGCTATGACGTAAAATAAAACTCTTTATCCTTTTTCTGCTATCCGGTAGAATGATTGAAAGATTAGTGAACGCAATTATAAGGAGATTCAGCATGAGTTGGTTGAAGTCATTTTTTCCGCTGCATTCATTATTTGTCAAAATGCTCGTGTATTTTCTCATCGTGATTTTCCTGCTCTCCTCCTATAATTTATGGTCGATGACATTCTACTCCCGCAATGTTAACAATGAAATTGTCAAATATAATCTGACCCTGATTCGAAACACCGTCGATCATTTTGAGAAACAATACTCCACATGGAAAAATCTCCTGCTTAACCTTCAGCATGATGAATTTGTCGGCAATATCAGCAGGCAGGCCGATTCCGGGGGAAAGAAAGGCATCAATTATCTGCAGGTGGATACGGTGATGGATCAGATTCGGACCCTGGTAAGCCAGCCTTACTACCACTTAAATAATGTCATGATTTACTACCAAAATCATTCCTTCCTGCTTGAAAGGGACGGCATCGTCGATGATGACCGCATGTTTAAGCATTACTACAAAAGCGACGCCTATTCATACGAATTCTGGAAACGGAGAGATCACGCAAACGGTTTTCTGCACATGCTTCCCAGCCGCACGTTCACCATCGGGACCGAGAAAAGTGAAATGCAGCTGATGCCGCTAATTACCAATGTACAGGGCAGTCCCTGGAGGATCATCGCTTTCGTAAATATGAAAAGCTGGTATGAATCATATAAAGGAATGGCCGATTCCCGTTTTCTGCTGGTGGACTCGGAGGGAACAACCCTGTATGAATCCGCACCGGATGCTAAATCCCTGCCACTGCCGGAATGGGACGGCCAATCGGAATGGATTATGGAGAAGGGAACCTATTACTTTTTCGAAAAAGGCGCCCGCTCCGGTCTTACCTACGTTTCTATTATTCCGCATAAGGAACTCAATCAAAGCATCAGCCGCATGAACTGGATTGCTGTACTCTTATTTGCAGCTACCCTGCTTATTGGTATTCTGGCATCTTGGGTATTTTCCCGCAAAATCAATCAGCCGCTCAAGCGAATGGTAACGGGACTAGGCCAAGCGGAGATGGAGCTGTATCAAGGGAGTATTGCCGAATTCAGCGCCATTTCCAACCATCTGAAAGGTTTGCAGCATGAACGTAAGATCATCAAGGAATGGATGGACCATACCAAACCCTTGCTGACAAGCTACCATTATTTGGCCCAGTTCAAAAACATTGCCCTTGATACCAACGCTTCCAACGAGCTTTGGGTCGGCGAGGGTGCATTTATGGTTATCGTTTATCAGTTGAGGTACCGGCACGTCCCTTCGCGTCAGCTTGATGCTTTAATGACAAGGGCAACCGGCAAGATCAAAGATATGATCACGCTGCAGATCCAAGAATCATTCCCCTTATCCCACACCCTTCAGATGGAGGGCAAGCAGATTTTATCCATTGTGTATACACAAGAAAAATCTGGCATGCTGCAGCAGTGTCTCAATCAGCTCAAACAGATTTTTGATCAGGATCAAAGTACCTATCTCGTGAATATTGCGGTTTCGTCCGTATTCCAGCAAACCTCTGATTTTGACCGGGCTTATGCAGAAGCCATGTCGCTCCTGCAGCAAGCCATGCCGATTGAGGAAACCCAGATCATCTGGGAGAAGGAAAGCCGTGAAGATGTAACAGGATTCACTGCCGAGCAGGAACACGAATTTTACGTGAATTTACAAGCCGGCAACGAGAGCAGCTGCCAATCGCTCATTGAGCGCGCCCTGGATCGATTGCAGCGGCAGGAGGCCACGGCCGATCAACTAAGCCACTTTGCCAAATCGGTCTCGGTCCGCATGAGAAGGACAGTTGAGCTGCTGAAAATCAATATCGACGCCTTTCCGGATTACGCACAAAAGCTTGCATATAGCGTAACGCTCGAGCAATACCGGGAAATCCTGCTCGACGAGCTCGCCCATGCAGCCCATGCAATCCGTCTGAAACGGGAGGAACATTACGATATCATTCAATATGTCATTCATTATCTGGAGTCCCATTACGCTGAAGATATATCACTCGAGCAGCTTGCTTTTAAGCTCAACATGTCGTCAACTTATCTGTCCGGGTATATTAAAGAGAAGACGGGGAGCAACTTCAGTGACCAATTGAATGCGATTCGTATAACAAAAGCAAAAGAACTGCTGCAGACGACAAATATGCCGATTCAGGAAGTTGGCAACCGGATCGGCTACCGTAATGTCACTTCCTTTATCCGCATGTTCAAAAAAATAACCGGCCAAACTCCGGGTGACTACCGGAAAACCAACTGGATCCGATAACACACAGGTGAGCGGCCGACCGCTTTACCTTTAACATTAACCTTTAACCGAGCCTATCAAAGCCCCTTTTACAAAATACTTCTGGATAAACGGATAGACAAGCAGGATCGGCAGGGTAGACACCATAATGGTAGCGAATTTCAAGCCATCCTCCACCACCACGATATCGCCCACAACCGGACCATCCGTTCCCGTCAATTGCCCCGACAGCACGATGTTTCTTAAAATGACCTGGAGGGGCTGCAAATCGGCATCCCGCAGATACAGCAGCGGCCCCATGAAGTTGTTCCACATCCCGACGGCATAATACAATCCGATGGTGGCCAGCACCGGCTTGGATAGCGGGAGCACAATCCGGAAGAATATCCCGATTTCGGACAATCCATCTATTTTACCGGACTCCTCGAGCTCTTGAGGCATGCCCATAAAGAAAGTCCGCATGATCAGCAGATTCCAGGTACCTACCGCTCCGGGCAGTACCATGCCCCATATCGTGTTGACAAAGCCCAGCTCCTTCACGACCAGAAACGTCGGAATCATCCCGCCGTTAAAAAACATCGTAAAGACGATCAGCATCAGGATCGGTTTGCCCATGACCATCTTGGTCTTGGACAGCGCATATGCCCCAAGTGCCGTTACAATCAAAGAAATGGCGGTCCCTGAAATTACGTAAATCAGCGTGTTCTTATATCCTTTCAGCACCCGACCGTCCTCGAACACATACTGATACATATCCAGGTTGAAGCCCTTCGGCCATAGCCATACTTCCCCGGAGGCGATCGCTGCGGAATCGCTCAGGGACACGGCCAGCATATAAACAAACGGATATAGACACGCCAGCACGATCCCGGATAGGATCAAGGCATTGAGCGCGTCAAACCAATTCCATTTCGGTTTCATCCCGTTCCTCCTTTACCAAATGCTGCTTCCGCTAACCCGTCGGCTGAACGAATTCGCCGCGATAATGAAGATAAAGCTGATGATGCCGGTAAACAGATCAATCGCCGTGGCATAACTGTAGTTGCCTTGCGTTAAGCCGACCCTGTACACGTAGGTGGATATAATATCAGCTGTCTCATAAGTGGCGGGAGTTGCAAGCAGGTATACTTTCTCAAAGCCAATCTCCAGTATTTTTCCGATATCAAGTATCAAGATAATTACGATCGCAGGCGCAATGCCGGGCAATGTAATGTTCAGCATCTGCTTCCACCGGTTAGCCCCATCCATCCGTGCCGCTTCATATAACTGCGGATCGATGGCCGTCAAAGCAGCCAAATAGATGATGGTCCCCCATCCGATATGCTGCCATACATCGGTCGTTACATAGATCGACCTGAACCAAGAGGCCTCAACCAAAAAGTTGATTCGTTCAAGTCCGACGGCGCTCAGCAGCTGGTTGACTACCCCGCCTGTCGGAGAAAGGAACATAACCGCGATCCCCGCTACAACCACATTGGATATGAAGTGCGGGAGATAACTGACGGTCTGGACAAACCGTTTCAAAAACGACTTGCTCACTTCATTAATGAGCAAAGCAAGGATGATTGGTGCCGGAAAGCCGAAGATCAGCTTGTATAACCCCAGCAGGAATGTATTTCTGAGAACAGGCCAGAAATCAGGCGTATTAAAAAACATGCTGAAATACTTGAAGCCCACCCAATCACTCTCCGTGATCCCTTTAAATAAGTTGTAGTCCATAAAGGCGATCGAAATGCCGAATATGGGAACGTACTTAAAGATGATGTAATACAGAGCACAGGGCAGAAGCAGCAGCAGCAGGTATTTGTCCCGCTTCACTTTTGTCAAGAAACTCGGATTCTTCTGTGGTTGCACAAAAACGTATCCTCCTTTAGCCGCTATATCAAAACTCAAACTCCATGCCGCTTCCCCCATAAGGACCGGGAACAGCCATTATGTAGCCGAAAGCCGGTCCGGGAAAAGAAAGCAGTGCGCTCATCTTGCCGTAATGCCATGCAAATATCGATTACTTGGCTTCGTTTAAGAACTTTTGCGTCCGCTCATAAGCACTTTTATGAACATCCAGCACCTGCTGCACGCCAAGCTTGTTCACTTCACTCACGTAACCGTCCCAATCATCCATCGGTTTCTGTCCTAGAATGAACTTGGCGATCTGCTCCTCATGGAACTTTTTCACCGTTTCGCCGACCATGCTGAGCACTTCATTTTCTTCATTCGTATAAGCAAGCCTTGGCTGCGGCTTCGTTTCATGGTCTGGCGCGATTTTCATCGCTTCCCGCATTTTTGGGGAATACATGGACTCGTAAGCCGTCATATCCAATACCGTATGCGCTCCGATCGTTGCGATGCCCGTCTTGGTTCTCAAGTCGCCGAACTCTTTGTAATCCGGGTTGAATTTGCGAGCCCCGTTCTCGGTTGTGAACGTCTCGCCTTCCCTGCCCCATGTTGCCAGCTCAATTCCTTCGGGAGAAAACAAGAAATCAAGGTACTTCAGCAGCCGATCCCGCTCCTTGGAATTTGCCGCCACCGCAAAGCCGTCGGACTGCAATCCGGCAAATACATTGTGGGACTTGCCATCCGGGGTTCCAACAGGAGGAACCATATAATCGAGACTGAACTCGGCTGCCTTATCCCCAAGCATTAACGGAAGTTCATCCATGATGCCGATATAATCGCTGGCGATAAACGATTTGTTCTGAAGCAGCAGATCGTTAAATTGCTTGCGTTTATGTGCCATGAAGTCAGGAGCAACCAAGCCTTCCGTGTAAAATTTATTCATATACTCAACCATTTTCTTATAGTTGTCCTCTGTAGGACCATAGCGCCATTCATTCTTCTCGAAATCGTAATAGTAGCTGCTGTTGGTATTAAACGCAGGTGCCATATTGACCAGCGGACTCAACCCGTTAAATACGGCGATCGGGAAGCTGTCCGGGTACAATTCCTTTAATTTTTTCGCGACGGTGTACAGTTCGTCATATGTCGTCGGCGGCGTCAGATTGTGCTTTTTGAATATATCGTCTCTGTAAAGCCATGACCGCCTGGATTGCTGCTCAAGTCCATACAACGGCATAAAATAATTTTTTCCCTCTGGAGACAGAATAGCCGCCTTCACTTCCGGATGGTCCTCGAGAAACTTCTTATAGTTCGGCATCTGTTCCAAATGCTCGAAATAGTCGACAAACGCTCCGCTCTCCCCGTGCGTATTGGCGGCGTTCAAGCTGTTGACCATCATAAGATCCGGTATTTCGCCCGAGGATATCGCCAGGTTCATCGTTGTGGTGTAATCGCTCATCACGGGTTGTACCTTGAAGGAGATGCCGGTCTCTTCTTTTAAATACTTGTAAATCGGCCAGTTTTCCTTATAGGGCCAATTCGTATGAGAGAAGGTCATCATTTCTAGTGTGACTTCTTTGCCTAAGGCGGCGTTTTCGGGATTCCCCTCTTTTGCAACGTTTTCTTTTGAGCATCCGCTCAATAATGTGCCGGTTATAACGGCGGCCAATGCCACCAACCCGAGCTTTCGGTTCCAAATGTTCACGCAACCCTCTCCCTTATGTATGATGATGTAACGCCAGCTACTTTTTACAGCAGCATGTCGTTTATGATTTTGATTCTACTTGCCGGAACCGTGCATTGGCTATTCACAATCCTTCCCGTAGTTGCCTGAAGCTACGATTCTGAAGAAGTGACAACTTTCTGAATTATGGTACATTCACCGCTCAGATCCCGCCCGCGGTTGGGTCCTTGTCTTTTCGATGGAATAATTTGAAGCGGAGTGCGAATTGACAGCCGAGAGGTAAACTTTTACAATACGGACTAGAGTCACCCAACGAAAATGAGGAAGCACCCATTTCGAATCTTGGATGTTCTTTTACGATTCAATCCACAGATATCAGAAATGAGGTGCTTTCATTTATGTACGGAAAACTTCATAGCGCTTGCTTGCACGGCATTGACGGCGTTGTCATCCAGGTCGAGGTAGACTTGGCGAACGGACTGCCCCAAACCTCCATCATCGGTCTGCCCGATTCCTCCATTCGCGAATCCATTGAGCGGGTTCGGGCAGCGGTTAAAAACTGCGGTTTTACCTATCCCTTAAAACGGGTAACCGTCAATCTAGCACCGGCAGATCTCCGCAAAGAGGGCTCTTCCTTCGATCTGGCGATCGCTGTCGGCATATTGCTGACAAGCGAACAATGGACCTTTTCGAATGCCGGGCAAATATTGATCCTTGGCGAACTCGCACTGGATGGTACGCTAAGACCAATCACAGGGGTGTTACCGATGGTGGAGCAAGCGAAAAAGGAAGGATATGCCGGAGTCCTTCTTCCGAGCGAAAATGCCCCGGAAGCTGCATTGATCGGGGGGATCGAGGTTTATGGGCTCAGGCACTTGAATGAGCTCGTCGAGGATGGATCAGATGGAGTTATCGATAACCGTGAAACTGGAGGAGCAACCAACGCTACCGTTTCGCTGGCAAAACTCAGATATGATCGGGCCACGCATCCAAGCAGAATACACGCGGACGGCCTGCAGGACAAGCAGCTGGAAGACTATAGAGACGTGATCGGTCAGCAGCATATCAAACGCGCCCTGACCATTGCTGCCGCAGGCATGCACAATATTCTGCTCATTGGGCTCCCGGGTACGGGTAAAACGATGCTCATGAAGCGCCTCCCCACCATACTTCCGCCGCTCGCGGACCAAGAAGCGTTGACCACAACGAAAATCTTCAGTGCTGCCGGAAAGCTAAAGCCATCCGATGGGTTAATGACCAGACGTCCCTTTCGGTCCCCTCACCATACCATATCGGCCGGCGGGCTCATCGGAGGCGGTACCATTCCGAAGCCGGGAGAAGTCAGTCTGGCCCATAAAGGCATTCTCTTCCTGGATGAGCTACCTGAGTTCTCTAGGCATGTGCTGGAGGTGCTGCGACAGCCCCTGGAGGATCGCGAAGTAACCATCAGCCGGGCACGAGCGGTATTTACCTTCCCTGCGCACTTCATGCTCGCTTGTTCGATGAATCCCTGTCCGTGCGGTTATTACGGCAGTGATCACCCTCATCAACGCTGCACGTGCAGTGTTACACGAATTGCTCAATATCGTGCTAGAATATCGGGACCCTTGATGGATCGGATCGACCTCCAGGTAGACGTGCCTCGGCCGAAGGAATGGCCCGGAAGCACAACACCTATATCCTCCAAGCACATGCGGGATCAAGTTTATGCGGCACAAAGGATTCAATTGGAACGCTACAGCAAGCTACCGTTCAGCTGGAACAGCGAACTCTTCGGCAGCTTCCTGAGGAAACATGCGGTGCTGGACAAGGACTCGGCCGAACTTCTGCAAGCGACGATCGATGCGCTGGGCCTGAGCATGCGCGCTTATGACCGAATCCTGAAGCTGGCCAGAACCATCGCCGATTTGGAAGCATGCGATAGGATACAGAGCCAGCATGTCGCAGAGGCGATTCAATACCGTCAGTTGGACCGCCAATATATCACCACCGATGAAACCACTCATTTATGATATGGGGCTGGGGAGTGATATGAGCTGATAACAACGGTCTGTGCTCCAATTGAATAAATAATCTGTCTTACGCAAAGAAGGTGATGGAGCTCGGCTCCTATCACCTTCTTTTTTTTATTGTAATCCCTATAGATGCTTTGAATCGTATCCATCTAAAATGCATTCTCGATATGATCCATCGAGACGGGCGTCAGATCTGGGCGAAGAATAATGGAGATAACATCAAACCGGATCGGCCGTTCATAATAACGCTTTTGATGAACGTACTGCTCGGCTGTGTTTCGGACCTGCATCACTTTGCGGGCGTTCACGGACTCGGAAGGCGTGCCGAAGCTGGCCGTACCGCTTCGGCTTCTGACCTCAATCACCACAAGGGTCTCCCCTCTTTCGGCAACGATGTCCAGTTCTCCAAACCGACAGCGCCAATTCCGGTCCAGCACCCGGTATCCTTTTTCAATAAGGGCAGCAGCCGCCAGCTCTTCGGCAGCGGCGCCTTTTTGCTTGCGGCTGTCCTTTTTGCCGGAAGGCGAGTTCATTATGGCATCATCCCTCCATCTTTCGCTTGAAGATCCGCACGATAAACATATGTCAGCACTTCCGCTACAAGCTGGTACAGCTCCTCGGGTATCTGCTGATCCAGATCCAGCTTGGAGAGAATCTCCACCAAAGCTGCATCTTCCTGGACAGGGACGCCATGCTCTTTAGCTTTGTCTAATATAGATTCCGCCAATTTCCCTTGCCCTTTGGCAACTACAACCGGCGCCTCGCTCTCACCGGGCGTATATTTCAGGGCGACTGCCTTTTTCATGGCTGTTATTTGCCCTTGCTCTTTCTCTTGCTGCTTGGTCATATCCGCATGTCCACCCCTTTATAGGTTTGCGGGGTGTATTCTGCTGCCGTTCCCTGCACGGGCGTGTCTGAAGCAGGCGGGACAACCAGGGGCAGCGGTTCTGTTTTTAAGCTGAGCAATTGGTAGCCGATTGACGAAACAGCTTGAGCCAACTCTTCTTTTTTTCCCTCAAACAGCTCCGCGGCGTAACTTTGATCATTCCGAAAGCTGAGGCTGACAATCCGATCAACAACCTGCACATCGATCAAGGTCGGGCCCAGAAATTTCATGTCCAAGTCGAACAAAAGCCTGCAGTTGGTTGCATCCAGCTCGCCTTTGCGGCCTCTGCGTGATTGAATATGTACGGATGCCGTCTGTTCCCCATCGACCCCATGCAGAGGTATGAACATCGTGACCTGCGCAAACGGTGCCGTGCGATCCGTGTTTAGCAAAAGCTGCTGGCCCGTCAAATGCTGAACGAGTTGCTGTGCCGCTTCCTTTAGCGCAGGCGGCGTTTCTTGGCTGGATAGCACCTGTAGCAATACTCCCTTCAGTGTGTCTTGCAGGGCAAGCGCCGATTCACCCGTTTGCGTTGAGGCCATGACAGCCTGTTGTACGCCTTGGACAGAATTCTGCTGGCCGGATGGCACTACCGGCTGCGTCAAGCCTTGCTGATTCACGGCACCGGCCTGAGCATTCGGAACAGCTTGCTGGTTCGCATTCGCCGTGTTCGCCGCATTCCCCGGCGTAGCGAGGGTTTCTGGCATACTCGCTGCTGTGCCACTGCTGCCGGGGGCAGGAGTGGCGGGCAGGGAAGCTTGGGCTGCCGCAGCAGCGGTTGGCTGCGCTGTAGCAGGAGGCGGGGCAGCCGTGCCTGCTGCCGTTGAAGCGGCTGCCGATGCTGGCAAGGCTGCACTGGCTCCGGGCGCGGCGGCGCCGGGAGCCGTGCCCGCGGCCGTGCTGCTGCCGGGCGCCGCCGCAGGCTGCC